>NZ_JBFTZE010000003.1:0-383883 GCF_056406935.1 Pseudomonas sp. P1_A1
CCCGGCACCATCGCGTTGTTCGGCTGCTTCCTGATCATGATCATCATCCTCGCGGTGCTGGCGCTGATCGTGGTCAAGGCCCTGGCCGAAAGCCCGTGGGGCATTTTCACGGTGATGGCGACCATCCCGATCGCGATGTTCATGGGCGTCTACATGCGCTACATCCGCCCGGGCCGCATCGGTGAAATCTCGGTGATCGGCGTGGCATTGTTGCTGGGCTCGATCTGGCTGGGCGGGCAGATCGCCGCTGACCCGGTGTGGGCCAAGGCCTTTACCTTCACCGGACTGCAGATTACCTGGATGCTGATCGGCTACGGTTTCGTGGCAGCCGTGTTGCCGGTGTGGCTGATCCTCGCGCCTCGCGATTACCTGTCGACCTTCCTGAAGATCGGCACCATCGTCGCACTGGCGATCGGCATTCTGATCACCATGCCCGAGCTGAAAATGCCGGCATTGACCCAGTTCATCGACGGCACCGGGCCGGTGTGGAAGGGTGGGCTGTTCCCGTTCCTGTTCATCACCATCGCTTGTGGTGCGGTGTCCGGTTTCCACGCACTGATTGCTTCCGGCACCACGCCGAAGCTGCTTGCCAGTGAAGGCCATGCCCGTTACATCGGTTACGGCGGCATGCTGATGGAATCCTTCGTGGCGATCATGGCGATGGTGGCCGCTTCGGTGATCGAGCCAGGCGTGTACTTCGCGATGAACAGCCCGGCGGCCCTTGTCGGCGCCGATGCTGTTTCGGTTGCGCAGACAGTCAGCAGCTGGGGCTTTGCCATCACGCCGGAAGCGTTGCAAGCGGTGGCCAAGGACATCGGTGAAACCACCGTCCTGGCCCGTGCCGGCGGTGCGCCGACCCTCGCGGTCGGTATCGCGCAGATCCTGCACCACGTGCTGCCGGGTGAAAACACCATGGCGTTCTGGTACCACTTCGCGATCCTGTTTGAAGCGCTGTTCATCCTGACTGCGGTCGATGCCGGTACCCGTGCCGGACGTTTCATGCTGCAGGACTTGCTTGGTTCCTTTGTGCCGGCGCTGAAACGCACCGAATCCTGGACCGCCAACCTGATCGCCACGGCCGGTTGCGTGGCGATGTGGGGTTACCTGCTGTACCAAGGCGTGATCGACCCGTTGGGCGGGATCAACACCTTGTGGCCACTGTTCGGTATCTCCAACCAGATGCTGGCCGGTATCGCGCTGATGTTGGCAACCGTTGTGCTGATCAAAATGAAACGCCAACGCTATGTGTGGGTGACCATGCTGCCAGCGGTATGGCTGCTGATCTGCACCACCACTGCAGGCTTCATCAAGCTGTTCGACGCCAACCCGGCGATCGGTTTCCTCGCGCTGGCGAAGAAATACAGCGATGCCCTGGCCAACGGTCAGGTGCTGGCGCCGGCCAAGAGCATCGAGCAGATGCAGCACGTGATTTACAACGCCTACACCAACGCAACGCTGACGGTGTTGTTCCTGCTCGTGGTATTCAGCATCCTGTTCTTTGCGCTCAAAGTCGGCATTGCCGCCTGGGGCACCAAAGAGCGTACGGATAAAGAAGCGCCATTCCAGGCGCTGCCAGATGCTTGATCGAGGAGGGCAGCATGTTCAATGACCTGAGTCGCCTCGGTAAATACCTCGGTCAGGCCGCGCGCCTGATGGTCGGCATGCCCGACTACGACAACTACGTCGAGCATATGCAAACCGAACACCCGGACAAGCCGGTGATGAGCTATGAGATGTTCTTTCGCGAACGTCAGGAGGCTCGTTACGGCGGTAAGGCAGGGCCGAAGTGCTGTTGACCCGCTGATGTAATGTTGAAGTGGTTTTCGTGGGAGCGAGCCTGCTCGCGATAGCGGTCTGACAGTCAACTGCAACGTTGAATGTTATGCCGTCATCGCGAGCAGGCTCGCTTCCACATGGATTGTGCTTTAACTGACTGGCATCAGTTCGTCGATCACCCCCATGAAGGCCTCGACCAGCAGGCTGCGCCCTTGGGCTCGCGTCAGTATCAGCAGTTGCGCGCGAGCTTCGGAGTCAGCCAGCGGGCGGTAGGTCACCCCCTTTTTTACCAACGTCTGGGTGCACTGGGGAACCAGCGCAACGCCTTGCCCGGCGGCCACCAGCGCGATGATCGAGGTAATTTGCCGTCCGGATGGACCTGGGCGCAGGGGCAACCCGTTGCGTCGGTACAGTTGTTGAATGGATTCGTTGAGCCCCGAGCCGTAATCGACCGGAAATAAAATCAAGGGGTACGCGCTGAGCTGGGCGAGGTTGACCTCGGCCTGGCCGGCCAACGGGTTGTCACTGGAAAGGGCTGCCACTAAGGGTTCTTCACCCAGGGATAGTACCCGGACCTCGGCTTGCCCGTTTTGAGGCAGCAACCGGCTCATACCAATATCGATACGACCATCGGCGACCTGTGACCATAGACTGCTGGACGCACCTTCCACCAGAGTCAGTTGAACCTCTGGAAAGCGTTGGGCAAAAGCTTGAATGGCCTGGCTGAATAGGTCTGACAGGGCAATCGAGCTGGCGTAGCCCAACACGAGTTGCCCGGTCGAGCCCGCGGCCAGCTTGCCGGCGATGATTTCGGTCAGGTCGGCTTGCTCCAGCATGGCGCGCGCATAAGGCAGAAAATGCCGGCCTTGGGCCGTGAGCGACACCGTGCGGCTGGTGCGGTCAAACAGACGAAAACCCAGCTCGGCTTCCAGAGCGGAAATCTGCCGGGTCAACGGCGGCTGGGCGAGGTTCAGACGCAGTGCCGCGCGACCAAAGTGCAGCTCTTCGGCGACCGTCAAAAAGTAACGTAACTTGCGTAGATCCAGCATCCTGTTCCTTGGGTATTGATCGGTCCGAATTCGGTATTGGTCTTCGGCAGCCCGCGTATTCTATAAAGGCCTCCTGTCATAAAACGAGAGGCCTCATGAATTCGCGTCTGCAGAGTGCTCGCATCGCCTTGTTTCTGTGTGGTTGCGCGGCCTTCCTCAACCTGTATTCAACCCAGAGTATCCTTCAGGAATTTGCCCTGAGTTTTCAGGTGAGCGCCCGGCAGGCGGGATGGAGCATCACGGTGACCACCCTGGCGGTCGCCATCACCGCCCCCTTTGTCAGCCGTCTTACCCGTCGCTTTGAACAACGCTCGGTGATTGTCGGCGCGGCAACGCTATTGGCGGTGCCGGCACTGCTGACAGCCCATGCCGACAGCTTTAGCGAGCTGTTGGTCTGGCGCTTTGTCGAAGGCATGTTGATTCCGGTGGTGTTCGCCACCAGCGTAGCCTACATCGGCGACCGCTGGAGTGGTGGCACTGTCACGGTGGTCACCAGCCTCTACGTGGCCGGTACCGTACTGGGTGGGTTTGCCGGGCGCTTCGTGACCGGGCTCATGACCGAATATGTGGGCTGGCGTGAGGCCTTTGAACTGCTGCCAGCAATGAGCGTGTTCGTCGGCGTGACCATCCACTTTCTGCTGCCGGCCAATCCGGTGTTGGCTACCAAGAATTCGCCACTGCGTCTGCAAGCCCTTCGCGATCTGTGCCGCAAACCCTTGCTGGCGGCGTATGGCGTGGGCTTTTGTGTGTTGTTTTCGCAAGTCGCGACCTTCACTTACGCCGGACTGTACCTCAGCCAGACGCCTTTCAATCTCGGCGCTGCGGCCCTCGGGACGATCTATGCAGTGTTCCTGCTGGCACTGGTGGTGATCCCCATCGTCGGACGCTTGAGCAAATCGCGACCGCAATCCGAGTTGCTGGTGGCCGCGGTGTTACTGGGCGTCTGTGGCTCGCTCCTGACGCTGCTGCCCTCGCTGTGGCTGATCGTGCTGGGCCTGGCCCTGAGCTCAACCGGCGTGTTTCTGGCCCAGGCCTGCGCCAATGCCTTTATTACAGCCACGGCCCGACATAACAAAGCCGGGGCGGTGGGGCTGTACCTGACGGGTTATTACCTGGGAGGCAGTTTCGGCGCCGTCGGCCCCGCGATGATCTGGAATCGCTGGGGTTGGCAGGGGTGTGTGGCGCTGATCATCGGCGTCCAGTTGTTGTCGCTGCTGATCGCCTTGACCGGCTGGAAACCCCTTGAACCCGATGCGCCGGTCGCGCACGACCGTAACGGTTCCGAACGAATCGGTGAACCTGCCTGAATCATCATCCAATAAAGGAATATAAGAGGTGACCATGAGTAACGTACTGACCCGCCAGAGCCAGTTGTTGAAGATCGTCGAACCAGTGTTGAACGACATGCCTGCCAGTGTCTTGAAGCATGCGCTGTTCGAAGCGTTCTGGAATGAAGAGGGTGCGCTTGTGGACATCGAAAATGCCTTTGAGACACTGACTTCGCGCCGCCATCCGCCAGCAGCCTTGCGTAAGTTTTTCGCCAGTTGGTCCAAGACCAACAACTCGACTTCTACTGTCGAGTAGATGGAGTACTAATGGAACGGACTGACTATTTAAAACTGCGTGTTGACGTGCAGCGGGAGCTAACTAGCGGGATTAACTCTGAGTTTCTGGATGTTGACGACCTTGTTAGTAGCGTGATGCGAATTTTTTTGCGCTCTTTGTCTGACGGTGAAGTAAAGCGTCAGCGTGCAAGTCGTACGTTAAAACCTTCAGGTGTAATCCTGAAATCACCTGGTGCTGGAAATCGTCTGGGAGATTTTCGCTGAGTATCTGCATCACAAATCCGGCGGATGAAAGATTGTGCGCAACTGTTGCAGTAATGGCGGAACCATGAACGATTTGAAAGACGAAGTATCTTCTTTGCAGGGGCCGCAATCGACCGATGCCTCTGTACGTCGACGATCTCTGCTGGCTGGCTGCGGCGCACACGCCGTGCATGACGGCCTGACCGACGTCATCTATGTGCTGTTGCCGATATGGCAGGCGCAGTTTGCCTTGAGCTACGCCCAAATTGGCCTGATGCGTGGCGCTTACTCCGGGATGATGGCCGGTTTCCAGCTGTTGGCAAGCCGGGCCGCCAGGCGATGGGGGCGAGAGCGTTTGCTGGTGGGGGGGACCGCGCTCGCGGGGTTGGCTTACTTGCTGGCAGGGCAGGCTGGCGGCCTGACGGTGTTGTTGTTGGCGCTGGTGTTGGGCGGATTGGGCGCTAGCACCCAACACCCACTGGCATCTTCGTTGATCACCGATACGCACGAGGAGGGCGGGGGCGTCAAACAAGCATTGTCGCAGTACAACTTCTCTGGAGACATCGGCAAAACGTTGATACCGGGGTTGGTCGGCCTGTTACTGACGGTCATCAGCTGGCGCGCGAGCGTCACGCTGATAGGCCTGCTCGGTCTGGCCGCCGCCGGTCTGCTGTGGTGGCTGATTCCGGCGCGCGCGATGACTTCATCCGGTCAGGGCAAGGCCTCCAGGGCAATCATGGGAAACGGCTCCGCCAGCGGGCTGCGGGCGCTCATTGTGACCGGCACACTGGACAGTGCGGTACGGATGGGGTTTCTCACCTTCTTGCCGTTCCTGCTGAAAGAGAAGGGGGCCGGGACGGCAGGCATAGGTCTGGCGCTGACAATGTTGTTTGTGGGTGGGGCATTCGGCAAGTTGCTGTGCGGCTATCTGGGCGCGCGCATTGGCATGATGAAAACCGTATGGCTAACCGAGTTCACCACCGCGGTGTTGATCATCCTGTCGGTGTACCTGCCGCTGTTCGGCCTGATGGCGGTGTTGCCGCTGCTGGGGCTGGCATTGAACGGAACATCGTCGGTGCTGTATGGCGCCGTGCCGGACCTGGCTGGCCCAGGCAAACGAGAGCACGCCTTCGCTGTGTTCTACACCGGCACCATCGGTGGCGGGGCGCTGGCACCGGTATTGTTTGGCAGCCTGGGCGACATCACAGGTATTCCTGCTGCTGTGATCATGTTGGCCGCCACACTGTTGTTGACACTGCCCGTGTCCTGGTATGTGCAACGAGGCCTGGACGCTGATTCTCAGCGCGCCAGGAACATCGAGCATGCGCAGTAAAGCGAATGCCTTGAAAGAAAGCGGTATCAAAGTGATTAACTTTGCAGCCGGCGAGTTATCGTTCGACGCCTGCCCTGCCAGGAGATGAAGGCGGGCGCTATCGCAGCAATAGAAGGGGCGCGAAATCGTTCAACGAGTAACAAGACGACAGGGGCTTTTTCAGACCTGTTGAGTGACTGTGCGGAGTTGATGATATGAAATTGTTCAGGCCGTTACTTCAGCAGCCCATTGCGTTGCTGTGGGGAGGGTTGGCGCTATCTTCCATTGGTGACGAACTCTTCGCGATTGCCATCGCCTGGATGGCAGTGCAGATCGCCGGTACCGATGCGAGCTGGCTCAGTGCTTTACGCGGTGCTGCTGCGTTGGCAGGCGCATTACTGGGTGGAATTTGGGCGGAGCGTTGGGACCACCGTCGCACGATGATCGGCGCCGATCTGACGCGGGCCGGGCTTGCCTTGATTCCTGTGATCGCCTGGGGGCTTGGCATCATGAATCTCTGGATGCTGGCGGTGACACTCATGCTCATGATGATCGTCAACTCGCTCTTCGAGCCGGCGCTACGCGCTAGTCTGCCGCGCATTGTCACGGCGCCGGACCAGCTGCAATCGGTCAACGCGCTGTTTGATGCCATCATCCGGGTTGCCAGGGTGATCGGGCCGATGCTGGCAGCGGCGATTACGTTGCTGATTCCGATCGAGCATCTTTTTACCCTGAATAGCATCACATTCCTGATCTCCGCGTATGCGGTCATGAAGTTGGGTAAAGCGTTGCCGCGTCAACCTGTTAAGGCGACCAGTCGACGTGCCGGTTTTACTGCCGGCTGGCGAAGCCTTGTGGGGCGCAGGCAAATGCAGGCGGTGTATGTGTGTGCGGGACTGGGCAATATTGCCTGGAGCGTGGGTATTTCGATCGGTATGGCGCTGGCCGTCGTCAAGTACGACATCCAGGGTTTCGGCGTACAGGGTTTTGCTGCCTACGGCCTGATCATGGGCGCCTATGGGGCAGGGAACCTGATCTCTATTTTTGTCGTGGGCAATCTGCAAATCCGCCGTTTGTATCACGGATTTACCTTCGGCTCCGTGGTCAACGGCCTGGGCATCGCGACCATCGGTACAGCCGTGATGTATCTGCCGCCGGAGCATGTTCTGGCGGGGATGATAATTGGCGCAGGTCTTGCGGCACTCGGTGGGCCACTGATCGACATCTCATTCATTTTGCTCATTCAAACCAAGTTCAAGCACAGCGAGATCGCGGGGCTGGCAAGACTGCGCTTTGCCGCGCTGGGGGCGTCGATTCTGATCGCCGGTGCCTGCGGCGCTGCGCTGTATGCCCACTTTGAAACGGGTCTGATTATTGTCGGTGCCGGGATTTTCGAAGTGATCGTGGGGGCGATTGTGCTGCTCGTCCCCAAGGATAACGAAGCCGTACAGGCGAATAGGGAAGAAGTCACTTCGTTATCGTCATCATCCTTGGCCGATGGCCGCGAGGTGGCCAGATGAAACAGTTCCATGACGATGTAAAGACCATGCCGAGCGAACGCCGGACAACATTGCACTAATGCCCCGACAATGCTGTCAGTAACCCTGACCCAGAAATTCCTCGAGTAATCCGCAGTTTGTCTATTCCTCTACACGGACGGCAAGATCTCATGGGCTGGCCGTCCTCTCTTGCATTCCTTTTTTGCATTAGTACTTGGCATTTTCGTTTCGAGTGTCATTTCTTGGTGCATTTTTATGAGTGTTAGTAGTGCGCTGCTATTAATTAGCGCTCCGCGCTGGACACCCTATATTACAAGGGCAATAAAAACAGTGAGTAGAAATTTCCCGCTTACAGGGCATAAAACTCACTTGAGTTGCCATTTGCACCATTTTCGCACGATCCACAGTTGTGCAAGTTACACCTGGGGAAAGCGTTTCAGCAATTCCATCAATAACTGTCTCAAAAATAAAACAAAACGTCGCTATATCGTATTTTCAAAGGCTTTTTCAGTTTTTTATTAACTATAGCAATACTTGGGCACAGCCCTTGCAAAAGTACTTTCAAACCACCGCAAGTGTGGTTTTCAACGAAAGAAATAATGGGGGAACGTTATAAATGGGGCGCCAGAAATCAATCCGCAAAGGCCAAGTCTCTGGCGTCGGAACGCGTCAAGAGATTGCCGGAGTCATAAGGAAATTATTTCCAAATGTGACAGGAAGTTAACGACGCACACTGAGGTGCTCAACAGAAACAGTACTCACTAAAACAACGTAAGGCCTGATTTTATAGAAATAGCGAAGTTATAAGAAAATGCCGTCTGTATCGCGGCAAGGAGTAGGGTATGTCCCGAGCTTTTTTTAACGAAATGTATGATGCGAGTGGTGGCTGCCGCCCACATTACCAGGAGTTCGCGCGTTGGTTGGCGGACACACCTCTGGAGTTGCTGGATCAACGTCGTCGTGAAGCAGACCTGTTGTTCCATCGAGCCGGCATCACCTTCACTTTATACGGGGACGAGCAGGGCACCGAACGGTTGATTCCGTTCGACATCATTCCGCGCAGCATCAAGGCCAGCGAATGGCAAATGGTCGAGAAGGGCTGCATTCAGCGGGTCCAGGCATTGAACATGTTCCTGGACGACATCTACCACGGGCAACGTATTCTCAAGGAGGGCATCATTCCGGCCGAACAGGTGTTGGCCAACGAGGGTTATCAGGTCGCCATGCAGGGCCTGAATCTGCACCGGGGCATCTACGCCCACATCGCCGGGGTCGATCTGGTCCGCGACGGCGATGGCAGCTACTACGTACTGGAAGACAATCTGCGCACCCCCAGCGGCGTCAGCTACATGCTTGAAGACCGCAAGATGATGATGCGTTTGTTCCCCGAGCTCTTCGCCGCCCAGCGTGTGGCGCCCATCGATCACTACCCGAACCTGTTGCTGGACACCCTGAGGAGCTCCAGCCCGCTGGACAATCCCACAACCGTGGTGCTGACCCCGGGTCGCTTCAACAGCGCTTACTTTGAGCATGCGTTCCTGGCCCGTGAAATGGGCGTGGAACTGGTGGAGGGCGCTGATCTGTTTGTCCGCGATGATCACGTCTATATGCGTACCACTGCAGGCCCCAGGCAGGTGGATGTCATTTATCGCCGCCTCGATGATGCGTATCTCGATCCTCTGTCGTTCAACCCGGATTCCATGCTCGGCGTGCCCGGCCTGATTGCCGCCTACCGCTCGGGCAATGTGGTGCTGGCGAACGCCGTCGGCACCGGCGTGGCCGATGACAAGTCGATCTATCCCTACGTCGGCGACATGATCCGCTTCTACCTCGCCGAGGAACCGATCCTCATGAACGTGCCGACCTGGCAATGCCGCAAACCGGAAGAATTGTCCCATGTGTTGGCGAATCTGCCTGAGTTGGTGGTCAAGGAAACCCAGGGTTCCGGTGGCTACGGCATGCTGGTGGGCCCGGCGGCTACGGCGGCGGAAATCGAAGACTTCCGCGCGCGCCTCAAGGCACGCCCCGAAGCTTATATCGCCCAACCGACCCTGTGCCTGTCGACGTGCCCGACCTTTGTCGAAAACGGCATCGCCCCACGCCACATTGACCTGCGCCCGTTTGTGCTGTCGGGCAGAGAAACCCGTCTGGTGCCCGGTGGCCTGACCCGCGTGGCATTGCGCGAAGGCTCGCTGGTGGTGAACTCGTCTCAGGGCGGCGGCACCAAAGACACTTGGGTAGTGGAGGACTAAGACATGCTTTCAAGAACCGCTTCGGACCTCTACTGGATGTCCCGTTACCTGGAGCGCGCCGAAAACCTGGCGCGCATGCTCGAAGTCAGTTACTCGTTGTCGTTGATGCCTCAGGCGGGGCGTACCGATGGCCGCGCCGAACTGGCAATGTCGCTGCTCGCCGCCGGTACGCTGGACGATTACAACGAGCGTTATGGAGAGCTCAACACCGAACGCATGTTGCACTTCTTCGCGCTGGATGAAACCAACCCCGGGAGTATCTATTGCTGTTTGCAAGCCGCGCGAGCCAATGCTCATGCCGTGCGCGGACGCATCACCGCCGACATGTGGGAGAACATCAACGCCACCTGGCTGGAGATGCGCAACATCGCCAGCAATGGCCTGGCGCGTTATGGCATCAGCCATTTCTGCGAGTGGGTCAAGGAGCGTTCGCACCTGTTCCGTGGTGCGACCTCGGGCACCATCATGCGCAACGATGCTTACTGCTTCATTCGCTTGGGGACTTTCCTTGAGCGGGCGGACAACACGCTGCGCCTGCTGGATGCACGCTACGAAATGTTCGGCGAGGAGTCGGAGGAGGTGAGTGACAACTCCGCGCGCGGCTACTACCAGTGGAGTGCCTTGCTGCGGGCCTTGTCGTCCTTCGAGGCGTTCAACGAGATCTACCGCAATGCGCCGGGCGCCGAGCAGGTCTCCGAGATGCTGTTGTTGCGTAGCGACGTCCCGCGTTCGTTGCACGCCTGTATCGAGGAACTGGACCATATCCTCGCCAGCCTGCCGGGCAGCAACGGGCGGGCCGCCCAGCGGTTGGCCGCCGAGTTGAATGCTCGGCTGCGCTACACCGGTATCGACGAGATTCTCGGCTTCGGTCTGCACCTTTGGCTGACTGACTTCATCTCCCAGGTTCGCCATCTTGGCCAGACCGTTCACGAGTCCTATCTGGAGGCCGTATGAAACTGTCCATACGTCACGACACCACCTACAGCTACGCCGATGAAGTCTGCACCAGCATCCAGTTCCTGCGTCTGACGCCGCAGAACAGCGAACGCCAGCGCATCCTGGAATGGCACCTGGAACTGCCGCGCCTGGTGCGCAGCCAGTTCGATCCGTACGGCAACATCCTGCATGTATTAACGATGGACGAACCCCATGGAGCCTTGGTACTGACGGCTTATGGTCAGGTGGATATCGACTCGGACCGCGAACTGGAGCGCGACAGCCAATCGCCTTTGCCGTTTTTGCGCACCAGTAAGCTGACGATTGCGGACGATGCCCTGAATGCCTTCGCCGTGCAGCGCTGCGGTATACGGCGTGATCGAACGGCGTTGACCGACCTGATGCACGGCCTGGCCGACCATATGGTCTACAACCCGGGCGCGACCACCGTGGACACCACGGCCGCCGAGGCGTTTGCGGGCGGAGGCGGGGTCTGTCAGGACCATACCCACGCGTTCCTGGCCTGCGCCCGTAGCCTGGGGATTCCTGCGCGTTATGTCTCCGGTTACTTGTGCACCGAAGATGAAAACCACTTGGCCAGTCATGCCTGGGCCGAAGCCTGGCTCGACGATGGTTGGTACAGCTTCGATGTCACTAACCGGCTGGCCCGGCCCGAACGCCATCTGAAACTGGCGGTGGGCCTGGACTACCTCGACGCCTGCCCGGTACGTGGCATGCGTCGTGGTGGCGGGGCCGAGTCGATGCTGGCGCGGGTACAGGTAACGTCGCTGTTTCAGGTTCAGCACCAATAAGCCTGAAACGTTCACCGTAATTGGCCATGCCGTCAGGGAGACGGTATGGCCTTTCATCCAGAATTCACGAGTAAGCGCAAATGACTTATTGCGTCGCTATGCACCTGGCCGACGGGATGGTGTTCATCTCCGACTCACGGACCAATGCCGGTATCGACCAGATTTCAACGTTTCGTAAGTTGTTTATTTTCAGCACGCCGGGCGAGCGGCTGATTGTGTTGCAGACCGCGGGCAACCTGGCCACCTCGCAATCGGTGGTGAACTTGCTCAAGCAGCGTTGCAGCGGGCCTGGCCCGCACCTGTTGAATGTCCGCACACTCTATGACGCCACTGTGCTGGTGGCCGAAACCGTTCGCGAAGTCGTCGCCCGGGACCGTACCAAGTTGGCCGGCAAGACCGACTTGAGCTGCTCTTTTCTGGTGGGCGGGCAGATTGCGGAGGGACCGATGGATGTGTACAGCATTTACCCGCAAGGCAACTTCATTCAGGCGACGGAGGACACGCCTTTCCTGCAATTGGGTGAAAGCAAGTACGGCAGGCCGATACTGGATCGCAACCTCACGTACCGCACATCACTCGAAGAGGGCCTGCGCTGCGGGCTGATCTCGTTCGACTCGACCATGCGCAGCAACCTGTCGGTGGGTATGCCGCTGGACCTGCTGGTGTTCAGAAAAGACAGTTTTGGCGGTGCAAAAAGTTATCGCATCACGGCCGACGACCCGTATTTCATGCGTATCCGCATGCAATGGGCTGCCGGACTGCAGGACATGCTTGCCGCACTGCCGGAGCCGCCTGACGCTTACATGTCGGGGGCCGCCAACAAAAACTAGCTTGTTACTCGAGAAAATTCATTGTTCCAAGAAACCCCCAGCGGCAGGCTGATCGCTGGGGGGGCATTCAGAGTGCTTTCCATAGAATCCAAAGCTGCGCACAGCCAGGCCAATCCTGAAACATAATGTTGCGTGTAATGTATATTATGTTAAATGATGTGTCTGGGTGGAACTTTTCCATAAGCTGTCCGATGCCACTTTGGCAGTACGATACGCGTGTCACTTTGACCGCCCTCAGCTAACGCCTTGGCCACGAAGCCATCTCTCACGTGACGACTGATAAAGTCCTGGATGTATTGAGCTGCGATGTTCCGTGCCCTCGGAACAGCCATTGCCTGGCGAATTTCCGTGAAATTGTTTGCCAGCACTCTTACACCTGGAACTGACCTTGCAAATCGCTCCAATGGCTGTCGAACCCCTGCCGCTGCTTCCAATCCAAGCTCTAGAAAGAGATCGACAGCACTTGCAGAGGTGCGCTGCCCCTGGCATCAACTGGGTTTATTGACGACATTAATCTGCGTCAGCCCTACCAGTTCAGCCTGCTCTAAAATCTCTTCCGGCGTCGCGTCCGCAGTGGGCATGATCAGGCTGTTCTCTCCGTCCCCCAAATGCAGCTGCAGAAGATGCATCGCCGCCTCATGGACGGGCAACTGAGGCTGTTTGAGTTCGAACATGTGGGTACGGGGCTCGCCGTTAAACAGGTATTCCAGGGTGTAGTTGCGCATGGTGGAAATTCTCGTAATGGGATAAGTGCAGCTGATGTTGCTACTGCCTGCCGGTACCGRCCACTGCAATTTAGATTCAAGCGAAGACCTTTCTGGTCGTCGGTGCTTATCCGCCGGGGCAATATGCAGATATCGGCCGGCCCAACTGACGAGCATCGACACGCGGTCGTTTCCCGACCTGGATCCGGTGCAAGGCTCACGGCTCACGAAGCGTCGTACACCGGTATTGGGCTGGCCAATGTTGAGATGCTGCAGTCAATCACGAGCAGCGCGAACCTTTCCGCTAAAGACGCTGAAGCCGTAGGTGTTGTAAATGAGAGTAACCGGTATCAAAACGGCGAAACCGACCAGCATGAAAAGCTGACTCGTTGGACTGGAGGCGGCAGCTTGCAAGGTCAGATTCGGCGGAACAATCAGTGGATATAGCGACACCATCATTAATGCAAACGCCAAAATGAAGATTCCCAACGCAGCGAAGAGTGGTAAATACTGACGGCGACTTCGAAATCCGAGAGTAAAGCCGGTCAGCAGTGCAATGAGGAGTGTTGTCGCCGGCAGCCAGACCAGACGATCTGCAAGCCGTTGCACATATCGAGTATCCAGTGTCGTTGTCCAAGCAACCAACACAACCAACAGTACAACGGTGACAAAGCCCAGCAACCTCGCTTGCCGAAGAGATCGTCGATGCAGATCGTCTACTGTGCGCCAATACAACCAGCAGGCGCCCAACCACGTATAGCCCACTACGAGCACTGCGCCACAGTACAACGGGAACATCCTCAACCATTCCCATCCGTCGCCGCTATATTGCCCGCCATCATTTGGTACACCTTGTACCAGCGTCCCCAACACTACCCCCTGACATCCGCCAGCGAAGACTGAGCCGACCAGCAGCAAGCCGTCAACCGCACGCTTGATGCGATCGCTGGGCGCGTGGTCACGAAACTCTAGCGCGACCGCACGAAGAATCAACGCCAAAAACATCAGTACAAACGGCATGTAAAGCGCCGGCAGCAGAATGGCGTAGGCCAGTGGAAACAAGGCTAGCAAGCCGCCGCCCCCGAGCACGAGCCAGGTTTCATTAGCATCCCATATCGGCAAGATTGTCACTGCCATGGCACGACGATGCTTACTAGAACGGGTAAAGCCCATCAGGACGCCTACGCCAAGATCAGTGCCGTCCAGTAGCACATAGCTCAACACTGAGAACCCTAAGGCTGCAGCGGACAACAGTGTTAGCCAGTCAGTGTCCAACATGGATGTATGCCCTCAGGATTTACCTGTCTCGTCAGCCAAAGTTGGTTGCGGCCCAGGCTCGCCCTCGTGAGGCGGCTCACGCAATAATCGCAGCAGCACCCATAGGCCCACGCCAAAGATCACAAAGTAGAACAACAGGATTGTCCATGTCGCTCCTACCACCTGCTGTCGGGATACCGAAGAAAGACTGTCAGCCGTGCGCAGCAGTCCATAGACGGTGAATGGCTGGCGGCCCACCTCTGTTACCACCCAGCCACTCAGCATCGCGAGGAAGCCAGCCGGCGCCATCAACACACACACTCGGAGCATCCAACGTGCCGCGTACAACCGTTGTCGCCATCGCAGTATCAAGCTGGTCATCCCCTGCCCCAGCATCAAAAGGCCCAGACCGACCATGACGCGAAATGCAAAGAACACCGCAGGCACCGGTGGGATATCCTCAGGCGGAAATTCGTCCAGCGCGGCGATGGTGCCACTCAGGTCATGCCGCAAGTACAGCGACGCTATGCGCGGAATAGCTACTTCCCAATGGTTGAGCCGCTCGGTCATGTCAGGAATGGCAAACAAGCGTAATGGTTCGCCCGCTCCTTCAGCCGGGCGAGTCCATGAACCTTCGATGGCGGCCACCTTCTGAGGTTGAACTTTAAGGCTGTGCTCACCATGAAGATCTCCTACGAGGATTTGTCCAGGTGTAAGCACGACAATCGCCCAAAGCGCCATGGAGTATGTAAGCCGAGCTCGCGGATTCTCAGGTGCACGTAACAGCTGCGAGGCGCTGATACCGGCTACCAGCGTGGCGCTGCCGATCAACGCAGCCAATGTCATGTGAACAAGCCGGTAAGGGAAGGACGGATTGAAGATGATTGACCACCAATCCTCGGCGATGAAGCGGCCATCTGGGCCAATGGAGTAACCGGCGGGGGTCTGCATCCAGGAATTGGCTGACAGGATCCAGAAGGCGCTGATGAGCGATCCAATAGCTACGGCGCAGGTGGCAAAAAAATGCAGACGCGGGCCCACCTTCTTCAATCCGAACAACATGATGCCAAGGAAGCCAGCCTCAAGAAAAAATGCAGCAAGCACTTCATAAAACATCAATGGGCCGAGGATATCTCCCGCTTGCGTCGACAGACGCGACCAATTGAGCCCGAATTGGTACTCCAATATCAGACCCGAAGCCGTGCCCACCGCCACGTTAAGGGCAAATATTTTTGACCAGTAACAGTAGACGTCCAGGTAGATCCTTCGCCCACGCCATAGCCAAAGCGCTTCAAGTACCATTAAAAAATTGGCTAAACCAATGGTGAATGCCGCCAGGACAATATGAAAGCTGATGGTGATCGCAAACTGAGCGCGCGCTGCCATTAGCGCGGAATCAATAGCGTCCATGCTTTCCACTCACAGATAGGCGACCCTCATAGGAATCGGCTGTTGGAAGCAGCGAGCGACGGCGAGTAAAAGAGCCGAAGGTTATGGCGTAAATAGACATGGTTAGAAGCGGGAGACCGCTTGCCGGTCTCCTGCCGTCACACCTCCCTTCAGGAAGTCCCCAATCCTCGCGATAGATCGGCTGAACTGTTGGACGCTGTATGGTGCTCTTCGCCCGATTTCCCTTCCATGTCCGAATGATCAGTCGTTTTCGTCACCGTATCACGCACAGCCTCAAAGCCCTCCCGCGCCTGTTGTTTTACCTTGTCAGCCAGGCCCGCGCTGGTCTTACCCATATAGCGTTGCTCAGTCGCTGTCGAAGGTAATGCCGCGCCCAACATGGCCCCTAAAGCGATACCCGCAGCAGCTACCATCAGGGGTTGCTCCCTCAGCAACTGACTGAATTGATTACTCATCACTTGTGTGCTGCGCACCAAACGGTCACTGGCATCATGAACGGTGTGACTTATGTTATCGGTGGCGGCGCCCAAATTATCCGTCAGGGTGGCAGCCTTGTCTTTGACGGTCTGGTAACCCTCCTTGAGCGTATCAGTGGTGTGGTGCAAATGGTCGCGCATACTGTCGATGCCGTCCGCCAGGCCATCGGTCCACTCACCAACCCTGTTCTGATCGGGGTCGACGCGATAGCTAGGGCGTGGGGTCGACGGACGATTCTGACTCATCATCAACCACAGCAACCCGACCGATGTCAGTACAGCGGGAACAGGGTTATTACGAACGCTGGTACCCAGGTTGGTCAGGAACATCGTGCCGTTGCTCTGCATGAAAGACAGCGCCTGATCGAACACCTGCCCTGGCGTGAATTTGCTTTCTAGCGCATCGACGATATTTCCAATGCTTGCACGCTGGGCATCGATGTCACGCTCGATGGCCTCGGGGCTTTTCTGCGACTCGGTTTCGAATTCATTGTTCATGAGACTTTCCTCCGCAGCGCTTCCTGGTCTTTGTTCAAGGCATCCAGCGTGCGATCAGGCTTAAGGTGGGACGACTCGAACTGTTTTTTCCCAGACTGCAGCATGGCGAATCCTACGATCATCACCAGGGCACCGACAATCAGCGCTGCCAACCACGGCGCCATAACAGTGCTCAGGCCATAGACGGCGGACATCAACAAAATGATGAACCCCGCCAGCAGCACAATCGCACCACCCGCGACACCGGCAATGCCTGCCTTGAGCGTCGTCAGACTGGCTTGAAACTCAGCCTTGGCCAAAGCGAGTTCCTTGGTGAACAGCGCAGGCACTTCCCGGGATAGCTGACGTAACAGCCCGACGACCGAAACGTCAGGATCAGGCGCGGGTACTGGTCTTACTCCCGGCAGATTTGGATCTTCTCTGTTCATCACAGCGCTCCTTTGAAGGATGTAGAACCAGGTATCGAATTCGTCCTGAAGTCCGGAGGCTGATCTTGCTCATTCGGCGAGGCCGGAGTGATACCAGTGGCCAGGCCAGGGCTCTGATCGGTGCGTGACGGCCCGGAAGTTTCATAGGGTCTTTGCGCGCCGAAACCGCCTGACGGAGGTATTGAGTTGCCTGCTGCCGGGTCGCTGGCATCGGTGAATGTCGCGGCAGGGACGCTGCCGGCTTTTAGAAAGCGCGACAGGCCAAAGCCAAGCGCAATGCTGCCGGCAATGAACAATGTAGGATTGTTACGCGCCAGATCGGCTGCGTCATGGAGCAACTGTTCAGCACTTTTTCCTCGAAGATTTCCCGCGAGACCGCTCATGGACTCTGCCATGTCTGCGAGGTAGTCGGACATGCCAAGCGTGTCCTTGTCTTCCAATTCTGAAACGAAAGATTTCGTCCCTTGGGCCAACGCCTCAATCTGGTCTGCCGCGGTGTCACGGTATTGGCCAAACTGCGCATCCGCCTGCTGTCTTGCGTCGCCAAGCGCCTCTGTTACGTTTTCCTTCAGGTGTTGAAAGTCTTGCTCTGGCCCTTCGGAGTTCGGTTTGTCTGGCTGACTCCCGGGCGTGGTGTCTGAAGTATTCATGTCGTCCCTCGCCTTCTGGGTGAAAAAAAGCGTTATTAAGGTTCGCCACGAAATACCCGCAGCCCCCTCATTCCAGTCGACAGAGCAGCGTTATGGGGAGTTCCAATGGAATGATGAGCGATGAAAACTGCGGTGGCGCCCATTGGCGAAGCTGATCCGGAGTCCTGATTGCCGGTTTCACGTAAGCGTCTAGCTTGATCCGAGACCGCGCCCTTCCCCGCTACACGTGCTGCCATCTGCCATCAATCGAATAGCTTCTCTGACTGCCCGGCAGGCAGCATACGGAGCTGCTAGTGTTAATCCGCATGCCGTCAAAGTCCCTGCAGTTGGGTGGGTGTGAGCCGCCGTTTTGTTCGTGACCGAGTGCTACGCCTGCCGCTGCTGTTCGTTGGCAGTGGTGTAACCCAAGATCTTCCTAATCCATCGAATGGCGCTTAATCCAGGAGAAAAATCATGGCGAAGGTACTGGTTCTCTATTACTCAATGTACGGTCACCTCGAAACGATGGCTGGCGCAGTGGCCGAAGGCGCACGATCCGTACCTGGCACCGACGTGACGCTCAAGCGCGTTGCTGAAACCATCCCGGCCGAACAGGCAGCAGCCATCGGCGTCAAACTTGACCAGAAGGCACCGGTGGCGACACCTGACGAGCTGGGCAATTACGATGCAATCATCTTTGGTACACCAACGCGCTTCGGCAATATGGCGGGACAGATGCGCACGTTTCTCGACCAGACCGGCGGACTGTGGATGAGCGGCGCGCTGGTCGGGAAAATCGGCAGTGTCTTTGCGTCGACCGGCACCCAGCACGGTGGCCAGGAAACCACGATTACGTCGTTTCACAGCACACTCCTGCATCAAGGGATGGTCATCGTGGGTGTGCCTTACACCTGCGCAGGGCTGACCAACATGAGCGAGATCACCGGCGGTACGCCCTATGGCGCGACCACACTGGCAGGCGCTGACGGTAAACGGCAACCGTCACAGAATGAACTGGATATTGCGCGTTTCCAGGGTAAACACGTCGCTGAGCTTGCAATCAAGATCGCGGGTTAACGCAAGCACCTAAATCAGAGGAGCGACGTTCTAGTGAGGTCGTTCCTCATCACCGCTACCGCTCATACACCTCCAGCCCAAGTATCGCGCAGACAACATTGTTGTAGCGCACCTGCGGGCTATCAATAGCCCTCGTAAAACACCGTACTTGATGAAAACCCGCCCTCACAGAGCCTCGCTCGCTACCGCAGCAAGCGTCAACAAACTGTTACTTTTTTGATACACCTCTCCAACCGCTGATCAGTTAGTCCGATTTTTTGACACATCCCCGATATGTGGTCATAACTTTTGCACTCCGCTGGGTCAAACCACGGTGGCTGTCGATGGAATATTGGCATCTTCCGAGGTCTTAGCCTGATACGGAGATAAGCTCATGATTTTCAATGCACAAAATTTTGGCGCCAAAGGAGATGGCATCACTGACGACACAGCGGCGATACAAAGTGCAATTGATGCGGCGGCCGCCGCAGGCGGGGGGCAGGTGTATATGCCGACCGGAACTTACATCGTTTCGGGCGGTGTGGAACCTTCCGACGGTTGCCTGATGCTCAAGAGCAACGTCTATCTGTACGGCGACGGCATGGGCGCAACCACCGTCAAGGTGGCTGACGGTTCCGACACCAAGATCACCGGAGTCATCCGCTCCGCCTATGGCGAGGAAACCCACGACTTCGGCGTCAGCAACCTCACCATCGACGGCAACCGTGACAACACCACGGGCAAGATCGACGGTTGGTTCAACGGCTACATTCCCGGGCAAGCTGGCTACGACTCCAACGTCACCCTCGACAGCGTCGAGATCAAGGATTGCTCCGGGTACGGTTTCGACCCCCACGAGCAGACCGTCAACATGGTCATCAAGAACAGCGTGTCCCACGGCAACGGCCTGGACGGTTTCGTAGCTGACTTCCTGAGCAACAGCACCTTCGAAAACAACGTCGCCTACGACAACGACCGGCACGGTTTCAACGTCGTGACCAGCACCCACGACTTCACGCTCACCAATAACGTTGCCTACAACAACGGCGGCAATGGCATCGTGATCCAGCGCGGCAGCGAGAACATCCCCTCCCCCAGCAACATCACCATCACCGGTGGCGAGGTGTATGGCAACGGCGCCGAAGGGGTGCTGATCAAAATGTCCAGCGAGGTGACGGTCAGCGGCGTCGACATTCACGACAACACCAGCGCCGGGATCCGCATCTACGGCAGCAACCACGTCGAGCTTATCGACAACACGCTCAACAGCAATTCCCTGGGCAACCCCGTACCGGAGATCATCATCCAGTCCTACAACGACACCCTGGGTGTGTCCGGCAAGTACTACAACGGCAGCGATAACATCATCCAGAGCAACATCATCACCGGCAGCAACCTGTCGACCTACGGCGTTGCGGAGCGCAATGAAGACGGCACCGATCGCAACGCCATCATCGGCAACTCCATCAGCCACACCAGCAACGGTGCGACGCTGGTCTATGGCGACGGCAGCTACGTCAGCGACACGGTACCGATGACCACCGTGCAAGGCACAGCTGGCAACGACACCCTGCTGGGCAGCGCCGGCAGCGAGATTTTCTATGGCGGTGCCGGCAACGACACCATCAATGGCAGGGCCGGTGACGACATTCTGGTAGGCGGTGCAGGCATCGATAAACTCACCGGCGGTACCGGCGCCGATACGTTCCGTTTCACCACTCAGTCCGACAGTTACCGCAACGCAACCGCAAGCTTCGATGACACCATCACCGACTTCGATGTCACCCAGGACAAGATCGACCTCGCCGGCCTCGGTTTCACCGGCCTGGGCAATGGCCATGGCAGTACCCTGCAAGTCAGCTACAGCGCCAGCAGTAACCGCACCTACATCAAGGACTACGATGCCGACGCCAGTGGCAATCGCTTCGAATTGATCCTCTCGGGCAACCTCGCCAGCACTCTGACCGCCAGCAATTTCATCTTCAATCGTRTGCTCACCGGCACCAGCGGCAACGACTCGCTGCTGGGCAGTGATTCGGCCGACACCCTGCTCGGCCTGGCGGGTAACGACAGCCTCAATGGCGGCGCGGGCGACGACAAGCTCGACGGCGGTGCCGGTATGGACACTCTCACCGGTGGCGCCGGAGCGGACTCCTTTGTGTTTTCCAATCGCCTGGACAGTTACCGCAATTACAACACCGGCGGTGCCAACCTTGGCGACCTGATCACCGATTTCGATATCACCGCCGACAAGATCGACCTCTCGGCCATGGGGTTCACCGGCCTGGGGGATGGCAAAAACAACACCGTGTACGTGGCGCTCAACAGTACCGGCACCAAGACGTACATCAAGTCCCTGACCGCCGACGTCGATGGCAACCGCTTCGAAGTGGCACTGAACGGTAACTACCTCGACAAGCTGACCAGCGCCAACTTTGTCTTCGCCACGTCGTCACCGACCAACCACGCGCCGGTTCTGGCCACGCCGCTGCTGGATCAGAACGCAACCGAAAACGCCCCGTTCAGCTACGTGGTGCCAGCCACCAGCTTCACCGATCCGGATAATGACAACCTCAGCTACACCGCCACCCTGGCCGATGGCAGCGCCCTGCCCGCGTGGCTGAGCTTCAATGCCTCCAACCTCACCTTCACCGGCACACCGACCAGCACCGCGTCCGGYAATTACAACGTGCTGGTCAAGGCCACGGACCCGGCCGGTGCATCGGCCAGCGATAGCTTCGCCCTGGGAGTGGCCGATGTGCCCGCCAACACGATCACCGGCACCAACAATGCCGAAACCCTCAATGGCACGGCGGGTGCAGACCTGATCCTCGGCCTCGGTGGCAACGACACGATCAAGGCCGGCGCTGGCGCCGACATCGTCGACGGCGGTGCCGGACGCGACTCGCTGTATGGTGGCGACGGCCCCGACACCTTCCGCTATACCAACCTGCTCGACAGCTACCGCGACTACGACACGGGTGGTGTCACAGCCACCGACACGATTTATGACTTCACTGCGGGCGTCGACAAGATCGATGTTTCAGGCCTGGGCATTGTCGGTCTCGGCGATGGCCACAATGGCACCTTGTACATCACCCTCAACGCGGCCGGCGACAAGACCTACATCAAGTCCGCCGAAGCGGATGCCGATGGCAATCGCTTTGAAATCGCCCTCAGCGGCAACTACCTCAACACCCTGACCGCCAGCGACTTCGTGTTCGGCACACGCGCCCAACAGGACATCCTCTACCTGCCCACCCTCGGCCAATCCAATGCGCGCCTGCTGCGCATGACGGAGGACGACAATCAGTCCGGCACCTCGATGCTGGTCAACGACCTGGACCGCTACACCCCCTATGACGTGCGTAGTCAGTTCACCGATGCCGATGGCAACGGCATCGACATCGCGGTGGGCGGCAGCACGGTCACCGGCCTGTCGACGCTCAGCGCCGAGGAACTCAAATTGTGCTGGTGGCTGACCGACACCAACCAACCCGGGGCTGCGCTGTTGCGCGCCGTGACGCTGCTGAGCGACCAGCGCTCCGAACTGCAATCGATCAATAACGTCACCATGGGCATCATTTGGGGCCAGGGTGAGGAAGCCGCCCAGGAGATCGCCCAAGCCACGGACAAAGCAGCGGCAGCAGCGGCCTACAAGGCTGCGACCCTAAAGGTGTTTGACTACCTGCATGCCCAGTTCGGCAACTTCGACGTGTACATGATGGAAACCGGTCACTACGAGCAGGACGCGGCGCGCGCCCGTGGCTATTCGGAAGAGAAGATTGCCTCCATCGTCGAGGGGGTTGGCTATGTTCACGCCGCCCAGGAAGCCATTGCCGCCGAGCGCGCCGACGTCAAGCTGGCGGTGGACTACAACGACCTCCCCTTGCGACACGAAGTCGATCCGCTGACGTATCCCGACGACGTCTGGCACCTGCACGAGGAATCGGCGGAAATCGTCGGCCAGCGCCTGGCCGACTACATCGCCAATGACCTTGGTTTCCAGGGCAACCCCAACGACAACAACAGCGTGCAGGACATTTTCGACAGCAACCGGACGATGATTTCCGGTACCGACCAAGCGGATACCCTGGTGGGCAGCTCGGGTAACGACACGCTGGATGGCGGCCTGGGCGCCGACACAATGACCGGTGGCGATGGCAATGACATTTATGTGATCAACAACGTGCTCGACCGCGTGGTGGAAAGCAACACCTCGATCTCGCAGATCGATACGGTACAGGCCTCCGTCAGTTGGACCTTGGGCGCCAATCTCGAGAACCTGGTGCTCACCGGCGTGTCGGGCATCAACGGCACCGGCAATGAGCAGCACAACTTCATCACCGGCAATGCCGGCAATAACCTGCTCAATGGTGCCGCAGGGGGCGACAGCATGAGCGGTGGCGATGGCAACGACACCTACTATGTCGACAATGCTGACGACGCCGTGATCGAGACCAACAGCAATGCGGCGTCTGGAGGGATCGACAGTGTGCACAGCAGCCTGGCGGCCTATACCCTCGGCAACAACGTCGAGCATCTGTATATCGATAGCGCTGGCGCCGCCAATGGCACGGGCAACGCGTTGGACAACACGCTGTTCGCCGGAGCCGGCAACAACGTGCTGGACGGACGCGAGGGCAATGACACGGTGTCTTTTGAACGCGCCCAGTCCGGCGTTACCGTCAACCTCTCGACGTCAGCGCAGCAAAACACCGTGGGTTCCGGGCTCGACACCGTGAAGCTCTTCGAAAACCTCACGGGAAGCGCCTACGCCGACACTCTGTCGGGTAACAGCGGGGCGAACGTTCTGAACGGTGGTGCGGGCAACGATACGTTGGTGGGCGGTTCGGGCGATGACCGGCTGATCGGCGGCGCCGGCACCGACAACCTCACCGGAGGCACTGGCGCGGATACCTACGTGTTTGATGCGCTGTCGGACATGGGCGCCGGCGCTTTACGCGATGTGATCAACGGTTTCAAGAGCACCGAGGGTGATCATCTGGACTTCACCGGCCTGGACGCCAACCCGCTGACCACTGCTATCGATGCGTTCACCTTCATCGGCAGCAACGCCTTCGACCCTGCCGACGCCACCGGCCAACTACGCTTTGCCGATGGCATTCTCTACGGCAGTGTCGATGCCGACGCCGCCCCCGAGTTCGAAATCTCACTGGTGGGCGTCACGGATTTGCACGCCAGCGATTTCACAGCCTGAGTCAAGCCGAAAGGGGATGTGCAGTTCTGGTACGGGGGGCAGGCGTCAATTTCGCCAGCGAGAAAAAACTCGGTCAAGGTGGGTTTTAGAAAGGTGATCCAACCCCTGCCCTTCAGTTCTTACTCGATTTGGGTATCGCAATACGGCTACTGGTCTTGACCTCGCGTAATGCCAGGCTGGACTGGATGGAGGCAATACCCACCTGGCGCCTGAGCACCTGCTCGATAAAGTCACTGTAGCTATCAAGATCCTCCGCCAACACTTGCAGCACGTAGTCGGCATCCCCAGTGATCTTGTGGCAGGACAACACTTCGGGCAATTGCGCGATCACCGCCTCGAAGTCGTCGGGGGCGTGATCGGCGTGAGTGGAAAAACGGATGTGCACGAACGCCATGATATCCAGCCCCAGCATTCGTCGATCAAGGTTAGCCTGATAGCCCTTGATCACTCCCGCCTCCTCCATTCTCTTACGCCGCCGCCAGCAAGGCGTCAGGCTTAACGACAGACGCTCACTGAGCTCGGCGTTGGAGATACTCGCATCCTCCTGCAGCAATGCGAGAATCGCCAGGTCGGTGTCGTCGAGACTGATGCGCCTGGATGTTTTTTTCTGCATTGCGCCATTCCTGAGTAAAACCTCCCGCAATATCTACCAGACACTGAAAACAAAGCAAAGAAATCGCATCCGTACCAGAACAAAATATTTGCACTGGCTCACATCAACGGATGCGCACAATGTTTACAGTTTTCAGTGATTCCCACCGTTTGCACCACGGCACCGAATTGAAAGACGGCGTGCTCAAGCCGTCCTTCGAACAGCCCAGTCGGGCCGATACCGTCCATCATCGGGTCAAGCAGGTCGGGCTTGGTCAGGTCATCGAACCGCGAGTATTTGACCGGTCGTGCTATGTCAACGCGCACAGCGAGCGCTACGTAACCTTTCTTGAATCCGCCTGGTCTGAATGGAGCGCAACCGGACGCACCCACGATGCCTTGCCGCTGGTATGGCCAGTGCGTGATCTGGGCAACGAGCAAGTGCCGACTTACATCGACGGCAAGTTGGGTTTCTACGCCATGGACGCTGGCTCCCCGATTACCGCCACCACATGGCAAGCGGTAAAAACCAGCGCCGATATCGCGCTGACCGGCCTGGCACTGATCGATGAAGGCCACGACAGTGCTTTTGCCCTGTGCCGTCCGCCCGGCCATCACGCAGCACGTGAATACATGGGCGGCTATTGCTATCTCAACAACGCCGCCATTGCCGCACAACAGGCTATTACACAAGGCGCCAAACGTGTCGCGGTACTGGACGTCGACTTCCATCATGGCAACGGCACCCAGAACATTTTCTACGGGCGCAGTGACGTCATGTTTGTCTCGCTGCACGGCGAGCCGACGGTGTCTTATCCGTATTACTCAGGCTTCAGCCACGAAGTCGGCGCCGGCCACGGCGAAGGGTACAACCTCAACTACCCGTTGCCGAAGAACACCACCTGGGAAAGCTATCGCAACGCCCTGCTCCACGCCTGCAAGAAACTTCAGCAATTCGCCCCTGAAGTGCTGGTTATTTCACTCGGCGTCGACACGTTCAAGGACGACCCCATCAGCCACTTCCTGCTGGAAAGCGAAGACTTCATCGGCATCGGCGAGCTGATAGCGGGCGTGGGCTGCCCCACCCTGTTCGTGATGGAAGGTGGCTACATGGTCGATGAAATCGGGATCAATGCAGTCAACGTACTGCATGGTTACGAGAGCAAACGCGCCTGAGTCACCCCCTGAATCGCAACGTTTCAACTACTGAATCGGAGAATAAAAACATGACTCTTTTTATAGACGTCGATCATGCAGCACGCCTGTTCGCCAAGGTGGGAGTCCGCCGGGCAATCCGCGAAATGGCGACTTACATCGAAGCTGACTACTCACGCTGGGCGCAGTTTGATAAGTCGCCGCGCACCGCCAGTCATTCGGCCGACGGTGTGATCGAGTTGATGCCGACGGACGACGGCCAACAGTACTCGTTCAAATACGTGAATGGTCACCCGGACAACGGTCAAAGCGACTTGCTGACGGTGATGGCCTTCGGTGTCCTGGCGGATGTCCACAGTGGCTATCCAACCTTGCTCAGCGAACTGACGCTGACTACAGCCGTGCGCACTGCCGCGACCTCCGCCCTGGTCGCGCAGTCCCTGGCGCGCCCGGGTGCAAGCATCATGGCAATCATCGGCAATGGCGCCCAGAGCGAATTTCAGGCCCTCGCCTTCCATGAAATGCTGTCCATCAAGGAACTACGCATTTTTGATATCGATCGCGACGCCTCGCTTAAGTTAAAGCACAACCTGTCCGCATTCCCGGATATCAAGGTGATTCTGGCCAACTCGGTACAGGAAGCGGTCAAGGGTGCGCACATCGTCACCACGGTTACCGCAGACAAGGCCTATGCAACGATTCTGACGCCCGAGATGATCGAGCCCG
Source organism: Pseudomonas sp. P1_A1 (assembly GCF_056406935.1). Lineage (NCBI taxonomy): Bacteria > Pseudomonadati > Pseudomonadota > Gammaproteobacteria > Pseudomonadales > Pseudomonadaceae > Pseudomonas > Pseudomonas sp. P1_A1. The sequence goes on from NZ_JBFTZE010000003.1 coordinate 26,426, forward strand.
GTATGCATATCAATGCCGTCGGCGGTGATTGCCCTGGGAAAACCGAACTGCACGCCGACATCCTGCGCAATGCCCGGGTCATCGTTGAGTTTGAACCTCAAACCCGGATTGAAGGCGATATTCAACAACTGGAGGCCGACTTTCCCGTCGTCGAATTCTTCCGGATTGTTCAAGGTGAAGTAGCGGGCCGTGAGAACGACGCACAGGTCACGGTTTTCGATTCCGTGGGTTTTGCCCTCGAAGACTTTTCGTCACTGCGCTACGTGCACGACCTGGCACGCGAACATGCCATCGGTGAGCGCATTCACCTGGTGCCGACGCCGGCCAATATAAAAAACCTCTATCAACTGCTTGATCAGCAGCCAGCAGTGCCCTCGCGTCTGCGCACAGTCAGCTGATCGCCATAGGTGAGGCCTCCTGAGCAAAGTGCCAAGGGGCTACTCACCGTGTGACCGGACGAGAAACCCTGCCACACGCCAACCACCACCGTCAGTAGCCGTTGCATCTCTAACAAGAACGCTAGACACCCACTTTCTGCCAAAACTCAAAAACATAAAATCAAGAGGTTTTGTAATGAAAACGACTCCGTCCGGGCAGCCTGAACAGCCCGCGCTGCAGCGCACCCTCAGCAATCGTCACATTCAGCTAATGGCCATGGGAGGTGCCATTGGTACAGGCCTGTTCATGGGCTCCGGGAAGATCATCGCCCTTTCCGGCACGTCGATCATCCTCATCTATATGATCATCGGCCTGTTCGTCTACTTCGTCATGCGCGCCATGGGCGAACTGTTGCTCTCCAACTTAAACTTCAAAAGCTTCGCGGATTTTGCCGGTGCCTACCTTGGCCCGCGAGCGGCATTTTTTCTCGGCTGGTCGTACTGGCTAAGCTGGAGCGTCGCGGTGGTGGGCGATGCGGTAGTGGTCGGCGGATTCTTTCAGTACTGGTTTCCCCATGTACCCGCCTGGATACCGGCCATCGGCATGCTACTGACGCTGTTTGCCTTGAACGTGCTGACCGTCAGGCTTTTCGGCGAGGTGGAGTTCTGGTTCGCGATCATCAAGATCATTGCCGTCGTCACCTTGATTGGCGTCAGCATGGTGCTGATTGCCAGCTCCTTCGTCTCACCCAATGGCGTCACTGCATCCCTGAACCACCTGCTGGATAAACAGGCAGCCTTCCCCAACGGCCTGTTCGGTTTCTTTGCCGGTTTCCAGATGGCAATCTTTTCCTTTGCCGGCACCGAGCTGATCGGCACTGCAGCCGCCGAAACTCGCTCCCCCGAGAAGACCCTGCCTAAAGCCATCAACTCGATTCCGCTGAGAATCATCCTGTTTTATGTGTTGGCACTGGCCTGCATTATTGCAGTGACTTCATGGCAACAGGTTTCACCCAACAAGAGCCCTTTCGTCGAACTGTTTCTGGTTGCAGGGTTTCCCGCAGCAGCCGGTATCGTCAACTTTGTGGTGCTGACATCTGCCGCGTCATCGGCCAACAGCGGCGTATTTTCATCCAGCCGCATGCTGTTTGGACTGGCCAGTCATGACAATGCTCCAGGGATTTTTCGGCGTTTGTCGGGCAATAGCGTGCCTCTGCTGAGCCTCGCGTTCACCACACTTTTGACGCTGGTGGGAGTGCTGTTGCTGTTCATCGTTCCGGAAGTCATGACAGCGTTCACCATCGTCTCGACCGTGTCGGCGATCCTGGTGATTTTCACTTGGTCGACCATCCTCGCGTCGTACATTGCCTATCGCAGAAGCCGGCCCGACCTGCATGCGCAATCGGCCTACAAGATGCCTGGCGGCGTGCCGATGGCCTGGTTCTCCTTGGCGTTCCTGGGCTTTGTTCTCTGTTTGCTGGCATTAAGACCTGACACCCGTATTGCGTTAATGGTCATGCCGGGGTGGTTTATATGGTTGGCAATTGCCTATCAGCTGACCCACACCTGGAGGCCCAAACCCGCAGCTGGATCGATAAGTCAGTACAACTGATTTTACCTGGAGCCTTTGGGGGCAACGCCCTTGAGTGACGTGGCATAGGAGCGAGAGCGCAAAAGGATGCTCTGGGAAGAGCATCTGCGCTTAGCGTTATAGCCCCCTTCTACAACCCAACCACCGCCGAGCGGTATGGCAAGTTCTGAGCACTGACTTACACTGCGATACACCAATGCGAACGAATAACTATTCAACGCATCGATCAATCCCACGGCAATCCGGGCATCACGTAATGATCTGGGTGAAGCCAACATGAAAACGGTCACGACCCTTTTCACCTGTCTACTCGCTGCCAGCGTATGCGCGGCGGCGAGCACTTGCGTTAATGCTGCACCAACCTTCAAGACCAGCTTCGACTGTGCCGAGGCAAAGGCCTCCGTCGAAAAGCTGATCTGTCGTGATCCGCAACTGGCGCAGATGGATATCGAACTGATGCGTCTTTATCGCCTGGCGCTCACGGATGAACATTCAGTGCCGCGTCCGGACAAAATCATGATCGACCAGCAGTTCTGGATCGATGCCCGCAATCAGTGCGCCTCCACACCTGTACCCAAGACGTGCACAGTCCGCAGTTATGCCGAACGCGCGTACCAGCTGCGCCAAGGCTCGGCCATCGTGAGAACCAAGGACCCATACAGACTCACCGAGGGCCCCCTGGCTTTTCGTTGTACAGGGCTTGACCCGCTGATTGCCGCCACCTTCTTCACCACGCAGCCGGGTGTCGTGTACCTGAAATGGGCGAACACCTCGATTGTCCTGAACCAGGAGCCGAGTGATTCGGGAACCCGATACACAGGCAAGGATAGCCAGGGGAACTACAGTTTCTGGCAAGACGGCGACGTGGTGCTTTTCCAGAAGCCAGGCTCAGGGCCAATGAGTTGCAAGGCCGAGCCGGTCGGTTGATTTCTCTGGCGCAAGTACGGCTGCCCTCCTCCGCAATTCTGCCCCGCTAAACCTGCACGCAAAAAAAAAGGTTCTTCACGGATTGCCGGGAAAGTCGTTCTTGATCTTCAAGCAACCACCGGCCCGCGACCCTGCACCGACATAGAGCCTTACATGTTTTCCAAGGCATGCGTGTCGCAAAAAAGTAGTTGCGAGCGTTTTCAGATTGTGTTTTAAGGGATGACCGCGAGCCGAAGGGTTTGTGGCGTGCTCCTGGAAGGTGCGCTGTTCGAGTGAGGCTGTCTCCAGGTCTTTTCGAAAAAAATAAAAGGATTTAGATTATGACGTCTTTTCAAGATATAAAACCTGAGCAGGTCGATGCGCTCAAAAAGCAATCGCAGGCTGCCTTTGACGCACAAATCAAGCGCCAGCAAGAGGTTGCCAGTGCGAAGCCGGCGCTAGAAGAGGTCCTCCATCAGAAGGTGCACCCACAATCGTTGTGTGGATGCGGATGCCAGCAGAACATTTGCGGCTACTTCTCTTTCGAAGGTTGCGGTTGCGGTTGCTATCCTCAGACCGAAACCATCCAGATTAGTGCGTCACCCGCCGATATCGGACCATATGCTCCTCAACAAGGAACCAGAGTGCGGTTCGTCGGCCAGGCGACAGGTACGGGTACCAATATCAACATTCCCACTATCTACCTGCAGGGCACCGTGCCTGATGCTGAGAACCTCATCGGCGTCCCGTTGTCGCTGCAATTGTCGATTAGTCCAGGTTCGCTCACTCTGTACCTTTTTGAAGGGCCGCGGCTGCTGGCCGCACTGGTCCATCCATCGCAATATGGCGGGAACATTACTGGGCAGTTCTCCGGCAGTGGAACCGGCTTTTTCCAGCCGGCGTGATGTAGTCGACCAGAAGTAAACAGCCCGACGCCGGGCAAGAAAGCCCTAGCCTTAAATGCTAGGGCTTTTTTTTTGGTTTTTCACGGAATCCCGGGAAACACAGAAACAAGGACGCCGATTTGATTGATGATGTTCGTGCGAGCAAACACATCTAACAAACCGGCGTTCTTATGCGCGATATTAATACTTTCCTTCCTTTTTGGGAGGGCTTTTCTGTCGTCACGATCAAGCCTGATGGTGACGCGCTACAGATCGACCTGATTCCCCACACCACCCGATTCCCTGCCTGTGGTGGCTGCCAAAAATCTTGTTCAACCACGCACGAGTATTGCGAACGAACCGTTCGTGATTTGGCCATTCTCGGTCGCGCGGTGCGCCTCAGTGTTTTGCTCAGGCGTGTGGGCTGCCGCGATTGCGGCAAGCGCATGGAGGCCGTCAGTTGGCTGGATCGCTATGCCCGCATGACGCGCCGCTTGGCCGATGCCGTCATTCAAGCCTGCGAGCGCCTTCCCACCCTACACGTGGCTCAGATGTTTGGGCTGCATTGGGACACCGTTCGGTTGCTGGAGCGTCGAGCCTTGCAGGCGGCGTTGAGCCTTCTGCCGAAGGCGCCGCCGCGACGCCTGGTGATGGATGAGTTCGCGCTGTTCAAAGGTCACCGTTACGCCAGCGTGGTGCTGGATGCCGATACACGATGGGGTCTGTGGATTGGCGAAGGCCGTAGCCGGGCGGCGGTCAGGCCCTTTTTTGAAGAACTGGGGCCGGAGGGTTGCGTTCGAATCGAAGCGGTGGCGATGGACATGAACACCGCGTTTGACCCGGAGGTTCGTCAACACTGACCGAACGCGCGAGTGGTCTATGACCTCTTCCATGTGGTGGCTAAATATGGCCGAGCGGCGATTGATCGGGTCCGCATCGACGAAGCTAACCGGCTACGCCATGACAAGCCTGCTCGAAAGATCATCAAACAAGCGCGATGGCTGTTGCTGCGCAATCCGCAGAACCTGAAAACGCCGGAACAGCAGGTTCACTTGCAGGATTTGCTGGCGGCTAACCAATCGTTGATGACGGTCTATTTGATGAAGGCTGAACTCAAAACGCTCTGGACGCCGAGTACCGCCTAGGACTGGAGATCAGCCTGGAAACAATGGCTGCGCCATGCCAATGAAAGTGAAATACCGGCTCTGATCCAGTTCGCCAAACGGCTAAAGGGTTACTGGCGGGGCATCGTCAGTCGCGTTCGCTGGCCGATGCATACGGGCCAATTGGAAGGAATAAACAATCGAATAAAGGTCATCAAGCGGATGGCATACGGCTACCGGGATAGCGAGTTCTTTTTCATGAAGATCAAGAGCGTCTTTCCCGGTAATCCGTGAAGAACCAAAAAAAAAGCCCCGAAACCGAATAAGGTACGGGGCAAAAAATTGGTTGGTTGCGGCCAACCAAAGGAGCATTTTTCAAAGCGGTTACGGGTTACAGGCAATCCTGCGCGGCACGTTCGAAACTCGAAGGCATGAAGTTCGACGCCAGCAAGTGGCGCTCATACAAAAACACCTTGCCGCCGTTTGGCGCTTTGTAGGCTTCCAGAACGTTGTCCGCGGCGACTTTGCTCGGCACCACGATCCGGTAGCTGCGCTGGGTTTGCGAGACCGTCGGGTTCAGTGCGCTGCCCTGCAACTTCGGCACCACGCAATCGGCGTACTCGGCAGGCGTTTTTTTCGTCTGCAGGGTCAGCGTCGGGTCGTTCGGCGCAGAGGCACAACCGGCCAGCAGCAAGGTGGCGAAAGCCATGGCAGGAACAAATAAAGGGCGCATCGGTGCAGTCCTGAAGTAAAAAATCTGTTTCGTTGCGCAACGGGTCGCTGTCGTTGCGGTTATGGTCCGGGTGTTCAGCCAGCAGTCACCAGGGTTTTGAGCGAGTCATCGAACTGCTTCAAGGCGCTGAGTTGCAGGTCGCGTTGCTGATCGATCTGGGCGGCAATCTCGGCTGCAGCTTTACGGTGTACCCAGACCGAAGGCATTTGTTTCTCGACGGCGCCTTCGGCCTTGCCGATGTATTGCAGGTTGGCGTCGTAGAACCGTGCGGCGAAACGCGCTTCGACCTGACTGTTGCGTTGGGTCAGCAGACGGTTATGGGTATCGAGCATCACCACCACATCCGGATGGGCCTGCAACAACGCATCGAGGTTGTTGTAGACGGTCACCGACAGGAACTGCTGCTGTAACGAACTCATCAGCCAGTCGATTGCCAACTCTGGGTCGGAACTGTTGATGAACGCGTCGCGAATCCGCGCATCCAGCGCATCGCGCGCACCGTTCACCGCCACATCGTGGTAACGCTCGAGGTATTGCAGGTTGTCCAGGGTGTTTTCGCTGTACAGCACACCGACGGTTTGCGAATGCTGCAACCCGGTACTGGCGCCGGCGATGGGCAGAAAATGGCACGATTGGGCGTCGTCCGCGTAGGCGGTTGCAGCAGTAGCAACCCCGCCCATCAACAGGGCGACAATTGCCAGTCGGGTCAATGTCTTCATCGCGCAAATTCCTTGAGCTGCGTCTTCGATGGAGGCGATTTTCCGCCTTTACCCGACCCAGCAGAACTTGCGTTTCTTGATTGTCACTATCACTTGAACCGATAGTTGCGCCGCGTGCCGATTGTTCGCTCTTTCCTCCAAGTACCTGCTCGATCACGCGACGCTCAGCTGATTTCTCCCCTGCGACTTTGCTGCATAAAGTGCGCGGTCTGCACGACCGATCAGTGCCTTTTCATCAGGGTCGCTGCCGTCGGCGACATAAGTCGCCACCCCCAGGCTGACGGTCACGATACCTAACGGGCTCGACAAATGCGCAAGCTGTTCGGCCGCAATACCCGACAGGATCGCCTCGGCAACCTTGCGCGCTCCTGATTCGTCCGTATCGGGCATCACCACGGCGATTTCTTCCCCGCCATAGCGAGCTGCCATGTCACCCGGGCGACGTACACAGTGCTTGATCGCCTGACCGATGATCCGCAGACATTCGTCTCCAGCGAGATGGCCGTAGTGATCGTTGTAGCGTTTGAAAAAATCCACATCGATCAGGATCAGTGACAACGGGCTTGCAAGTCGCTTGGCGCGTTTGAATTCGACATCCAGAAATTGATCGAAATGCCGGCGGTTGGCGAGGCTGGTGAGTTTGTCCTCGCTGGCGAGAACTTCCAGTGTCTGGTTAAGCTCGATCAGTGCGGTTTGGGTGGCGAGCAATTTTTCCTCCGCCCGGATACGCCGACTGATGTGGGATATCAACCTGCGTCCCAGTGCGACCAGGAGCCCCAACAACAGCAGCACGACAGCGACGGATTGCTTTGTCTGGCTCAGCCACGCTTGCATCGCCTCGGCCTGCCCCACCGCAACCGTCGTCACGAAAGGATATTGATCGCTTCTCTTGAACCCGTAGAGGCGATGGACGCCATCGACTTTTGAGGCAAAGTCCACGGTGCCTGATGAGGTGTTGCGCAAGTATTCTGAGAATATCGGCGCGTGAGACAGATCACGGCCGATGTCTTCCACCTGAAAGGGATACCTCACCAGCAGGCGCCCTTCGGATGAGGTCAGGCTGATCGCGCCGAATTGCCCCACGTGTATGCTTCGATAAAGTTTGAGGAAGTGTTCAAGGCTGATGGTCGCGGCGATTACCCCGGCGAAACTTCCATCGGGGTGATCGATGCGTCGGCTGACCGAAATCACCCAGGCGCACGTGACACGGCTGAGAATCGCCGGGCCGATATGGACGCCGCGATCCGGAGTGTCGCGGTGATACTGGAAAAACGCACGATCTGCGTTGTTGCTATTGGATGAGAGTGGCGTATTGGTCGAGAATAGCCAGTCCCCTTGGGCGTCATACAGCACCACACTATTTAATTGCGGGAGCGCATCCATCTGCTGGGCAACCAACTTGCTTAACCGCTCGAGTTGCTGCGGGCCGGTGCCGTCTTTCTCGATCCTTTCTGTCAGGCCCAGCAACAGCACTTCACTTTGCTTGAAGGTGCCCTCGGTGTAAGTGTTGAGCGCGTGGGTCAGGTTCAAGGTGTCGGTATTGATGTCGCTCAAGGTGTTCTGTCGGGCTGTCCATGTCTGCCAGGCCGTCAGCAGCACCACGGAGACACACACCAGAAAGATCAGAAAAGTGGCAAGTCGAAGATCGCGTTTCAAGGAAGTACCGGGCTGTTGAATACACTGGCGTCAAAGGCTGTGCATTATAGAAGGCTTTTGGCCATCACTGCTGATGCATTTGGAGGTCAGCCCTGCGCCGGGAATGCTTCCAGGCCGACAAGCCATATCTGCATCACTTGGTAAAAACCTGATATGTTGTACGACGACAGATGAGTTGGCGTAATTCATCTGTCGTCCTCGCACCTATAACAACAAGGAATTACCCATGAAAAAAGTGAAACTGATTATCGGATTTTTATGCCTGTTCAGTGGCTACGTGGCGGCCTCCCCCGCATCGAGCGAGAAGGATGTTGCCGCTGCGGTAGATCATCTGACTCAAGCGATGCTGACCAAAAATGTCCCACAACTGAATGCGCTTACCGCTGAAAACCTGACCTACGGGCATTCCAGCGGGAAAATACAGGACAAGAAAGAATTCATCGCCGACATCGAAACCGGAAAAAGCGCTTTCAAGACGCTGGAGATGCAGAACCAGAAAATCACCGTCTCGGGTGATGTGGCGTTGGTCCGCCATCATTTTTCGGCGCAAGCCATCAAGGGCACCGAGATTGTTCCCACGGAAATCGAGAACTTTCAGATCTGGCAAAAGCAGCAAGGCAAATGGTTACTGGTAGGACGACAAGCGTTCCGTCTCTGATATCTGCGGCGGCCCCAAAAGATCGCAGCCTGCGGCAGCTCCTACGGATTGGCATACGACTTTGACTTCTCAGGTGTACCCGGTCGGTGTAGGAGCTGCCGAAGGCATTGATCGTTCCCACGCTCTGCGTGGGAATGCAGCCCGGGACGCTCCGCGTCCCTTCCGGAGCCGAACGCGGAGCGTCCGTTGAGGCATTCCTTTGCTGCGCATGGGAACGATCTGCATACAAACCCGACTCAATCATCCTCATGCAATTTGATCCCGCGTTTATGCAGCAGATACGGCACCAACAGCACCAACAACGTCAGCACCAAAACCGACGCCGCAATCGGTTGCGTTACAAATATCATCCAGTCGCCCTGGCTGATGGACAAGGCGTTACGCAGTTGTTTTTCCGCCATCGGCCCCAGCAGCATGCCGACGATCACCGGGGCGACGGGGAAGTCGAAGCGGCGCATCAACACCCCGGCCCAGCCGATGCCCAGCATCAGGAACAAGTCGAAGGATGAGTGGCGCATGCCGTACACGCCGATGGTGGCGAACACCAGGATCCCGGCGTTCAGGTACGGCCGAGGGATTTGCAAGAGTTTGACCCACAGCCCCACCAGCGGCAGGTTCAGCACCAGCAGGATGACGTTGCCGATGTACAAAGAGGCCACCAGGGTCCAGACCAACTCGCCCGAGGTCTGGAACAGCAGCGGCCCCGGTTGCAGGTTGTAGTTCTGGAACGCCGCCAACAGAATCGCCGCCGTGGCGGAGGTCGGTATGCCCAGGGTCAGCAGCGGCACCAGTGAGCCGGTGGCGCTCGCGTTGTTCGCCGCCTCGGGACCTGCGACGCCTTCGATGGCGCCTACGCCCTTGCTGGCGGCGAATTCTTTCGGGTACTTGCTGAGTTTGCGTTCAGTGGAATAGGATAGGAACGTCGGGATTTCCGCGCCACCGGCCGGAATCGATCCGAAGGGAAAACCGATCAAGGTGCCCCGTAACCACGCCGGGACCGAGCGTTTCCAGTCGGCGCGAGTCATCCATAACGAGGTCAGGCGGTGTCGGCCGGCCGTTTCTTCCTTTTGGTAAAGCACGCCGTACAAGGCCTCACCGACGGCAAACAACCCCACCGCGACCAGCACCACTTCGATGCCATCGACCAGTTCGGGAACTCCCAAGGTGTAGCGGGCAATGCCTGACGTCGAGTCGAGACCGATCAATCCGATGGTCAGCCCGATGCCCAATGAAGCAAAGCCGCGCAGCATCGACGCGCCGAGCACTGCCGACACGGTGGTGAAGGCCAGCACCAGAATCGCGAAATACTCCGCCGGCCCGAATTTCAGCGCCAGCGTGGCCACCAGGGGCGCGAACAACGTCAGCAAGATGGTTGCGATGGTGCCAGCCACGAATGAACCGATGGCGGCCGTTGCCAGCGCCGGGCCTGCCCGTCCGTTGCGGGCCATGAGGTTGCCTTCCAGGGCCGTGACCATGGAGGACGATTCCCCCGGGGTGTTGAGCAGGATCGAGGTGGTGGAGCCGCCAAACTGAGCGCCGTAATAGATGCCGGCGAACATGATCAGTGCCCCGGTCGGATCGACCTTGGCGGTAATCGGCAGCAGCAAGGCGACGGTCAGCGCCGGGCCGATCCCCGGCAATACTCCGATTGCAGTGCCCAGCAGACAACCGATAAAACCCCACATCAGATTGATCGGCGTCAGCGCGCCAGCGAAGCCGACGGCCAGATTCGAGAGAATATCCACCTTGTCGACCTCCTTCGGCCTGGATCAGATCCAGGCGTTGATCAAGGGCGGAAGGGAAACCCCTAGCCCGGCGGTGAAAAGCCAGTAGATCGGCAGTGCCAGAGCGATGCCGATGGCCAGGTCCCGCACCGGGCTGCGGCTGCCGAAGCCTCGCGCCGAACAGGCAAACAGCAATGCAGCAGCCAATACGAAGCCGATGTAGGAAATGAGCAACGCCACGCCCAGCAGCCCTGCCGTAACCCAGGTCGCCCCGGACTTGCCGCCGGGCTCGGCCCCGGAAGTCTCATGATCATCGGCGAGGTTGCGAAAACCACCGGTGAGCGCCTGATAGCCCATCAACAGACCGACGGCGCCCAGAAATGCCGCCACGGCATAGGGGTAGACGTAGGCCGGCATGATGACGAACCCCATCTCGGCGGGAAACCGCGAGGCGCCGACCGCCAATACCGCACTGATCACGACAATACCGACGCCAATCGCCAGTTGGGCCGGCCTTACGCTCCAGCGCCCGGCCATCTCAAAGCAGCCCGACCTTGACCAGCATCGCGCGCAGGCGTCCGTGCTCCTCATCGACGAATTTGCCGAAATCATCCCCGGTCAGAATGCTCGGCGACCACGCATTGGTTTTTACGTTTTCCTGCCAGACGGCGCTTTTGGTGGCGGTCAGCACGGCTTCGGTCAGTGCCTTGCGCTGTTCAGGCGTCAGGCCCGCGGCGCCGTAAACACCCCGCCAGTTGCCGATCGTCACGTCGTAGCCAGACTCTTTGAGGGTCGGTGCGTCGATGCCTTCAACGCGGTTGGGCGCGCCGACGGCCAGTAAGCGGAACTGCTTGGACTGCACGTATTTGGCCAGTTCGGCGTAGCCGCCGGTGATCACCGTGATGTGGCCTCCCAACACCGCGGCAACGACTTCGCCGCCACCGGCGAAGGCAACGTAATTGACCTTGTTGACGGGGATGTCCATTTTGCTCGCCAGTTCGGCGATGCCGATGTGGTCGATCGAACCCTTGGAGCCACCGCCCCATTTGATGCTGGACGGGTTGGCTTTGAAGTCCTTGAGCAAGTCCTGCAGGGTTTTGTACGGCGAGTCGTCGCGTACGGCGATCACGTTGTATTCGGTAAACAGCCGGGCGATCGGGGTTACGTCCTTCAAGGTGATTTGCGGTTTGTTCTGCTCGATGGACGCGACCATGATCGCGCCGACCACGATCAGGGCATCGGGGTCGCCCTTGGTGGCGTTGGCAAATTGCGCCAACCCCAGGGTCCCGCCGGCGCCACCCTTGTTCTCGAAGGTGGCGGCTTTGGCCGTTTGGGCCTCGACCATGGCTTTGCCCAGGACTCGCGCGGTCTGGTCATAACCGCCGCCCACGGAACCTGGGGCCATGAACTTGACGGTGTCCAGGGCAAAAACGGGTGATGCGAGTGCGGCGGCGGTAATGAAAGCGGCGAGGTTGCTGCTGAATCGACGGGCCAGTGCAAACATGAGACGTCTCCGGATAGCCGTTCTTGTAGTTTTCGATCAGGGAAGCCCCTGTTCGGTGAGCATGCGTCTGGAAACAAGCGTAGGTCATAGATGTGTTTGTTGACGGCCTTTGTGCTGATGCGCCGTTAATCAAAGACAGCACATCGACTCAATATCCGCATCGAAATCTACGCAACCATAGGCCTTGTGAACCCACCCACAATCCACTTGCAAGGACATCATCATGGCCATCGCAAAAGCAGCACCTGGCAAAACCCTGCTGAACCCAACCGACCACACCCTGATCATGATCGATCACCAGTCGCAAATGTCCTTTGCGACCAAGTCGATCGATGCCGTCACCCTGCGCAATAACGCCGCACTGGTGGCCAAGGCAGCCCGGGGCTTCAAGGTGTCGACCATCCTCACCACCGTTGCCGAGAAAAGCTTCTCCGGCCCGATTTTCGACGAAATCAAATCGGTGTTCCCGGAACACAAAGTGATCGACCGTACCAGCATGAACACCTGGGAAGACGAGCGCATTGCCGTTGAAGTCAACGCCATCGGCAAACAAAAAATCGTCCTGGCCGGTCTGTGGACCTCCGTGTGTATCGTTGGCCCGGCACTGTCGGCCCTCGACCAAGGCTTCGAGGTGTACTTCATCGCCGATGCCTGTGGCGATGTCTCCATCGAAGCCCATGAAATGGCCGTGCAACGCATGATCCAGCTCGGTGCCCGCCCCATGACTTCGCTGCAATACCTGCTTGAACTGCAGCGCGACTGGGCACGCACCGAGACTTACGACGAGACGGTGAAAACCTCCATCGCCAACGGTGGTGCCTATGGTCTGGGCCTGATCTACGCCAAGACCATGTTCCATGCCTCTGAAGGCCATTGAGAATAAATAGCGACTCTGCGGAGTCGCTGTTTCAAGCGGGAGATCCGTCATGTTTTCTTTACAAACCCTCCCGCGCATTTCCGGTCGGAAGGACGTACCCAGGGCGTCCTTCTGGCTCTACGTGTTTTTTGCCGGAACAGCCCTGGCGGATGAGGCACCGGATTCCGCGCAAGGATTTCTCGAGGGCGGGAAGCTTGAGGAGCTCAGTCGAAACTTCTTCCTCAACAGCGACTACCGCTCACCCCAGCCTTCGGGCAAGAACTACAAACAAGAGTGGGCTCAAGGCTTTATCGGCTCATTTGAATCTGGATTCACCCCCGGCACGCTAGGTTTCGGCGTCGACAGCCACGCGTTTATGGGGCTGAAGCTCGACGGCGGCAAAGGGCATTCGGGAACCGGGTTACTGCCGCTGGACAGCGACGGTCGCAGCGAAGACAACTACTCCAGTGCCGGTGGCGCGCTGAAAATCAGGGCCTCCCGAACCACCCTGGCCTTCGGTGAAATGACCGTGGAAACCCCGGTGTTCGACACTGCCGACAAACGCCTGCAGCCGGAATACGCCACGGGCTTTCTGTTGAACAGCAACGAAATCGACGACATGAAACTGGTGGCCGGTCATTTCACGGCGTTCAAGAATCAGGACAACACAACAAGCAAGGGCAACTTTTACGGCTATGGTGCCAACACCGAGGCCGGTGGCATCACGTTTCTGGGCACCGACCTGTTCACCCACAGTCCTGTCGGCGGCGCCTTGTACGCCTCCGAGCTGAGCGACACCTGGCGCCAGTATTACGCCAACCTGCACCTGAAACAGTCCGCCGTGTTCCTCGACGCCAACCTGTACCGCACGCAGGACACCGGCAAGGCACTGGCCGGTGCCATCGACAACACCGCTTATAGCCTCTCGGGCAAATACACCCTGGATGCTCATGCCTTCACCCTGGCCTGGCAACGCATCAACGGCGACACACCGTTCGACTTCGTCGGTGGCGACTCGATTTACCTGGCCAACTCGATCAAGTACGCCGATTTCAACGGCGCCCATGAACGCTCCTGGCAGGCACGCTACGACCTCGACCTCGGCGCTTATGGCATCCCCGGCCTGAGTTTCATGACGCGTTATGTCCGGGGCAGCGATATCGACGGCACCCGTGCGCCCAAGGGTGGAGCCTACAACCCGTTCGACCCGACCATCGGCGAGTACGTACCTCAACAGGGCGATGGTGGGCGGCATTGGGAGCGCGACATCGACCTGCGCTACGTCGTGCAGTCAGGCGCCGCCAAGGGGTTGTCACTGCAACTGTCCCATGTGTCTCATCGGGCCAACACCGCTCAGGCGGGCGATGACATCGACAGGGTTTACGTCGTCATCCAGTACCCGCTGACCTTCGGGCACCTATGATCGAGGTCACCGTGGAAATGGCGGAAGGCAGCCGGAGTCGAACCTGCCCGGGAACGGATGCCGTCCCCAACCGGGTTTGAAGCCCGGCCGCGCCACCGGGCGCGATTGCCTTCCTTGAAGTCAGACTGCGGCTTGTTGGGCCAGTGCATTGTCGAGCCGGATATGGCGTCGATCGCCAAAGCGGCGGGTCAGGCCGAGCCGGTCGAAGTATTCAAGAATCTGAATACTGCGCTTGCGCCCCAGGCCCACCGCATCGCGAAATGCGGCGACCTGAATCACCGGGTTATCGCTGGCCAGTTGCACCAGCATAGCCGCCAATCGGCGCAGCAGTGTTTCGGTGTAAAACAGGTCACGGACGATTTGATGCAGCAGTCCCAACCGGGCCATCTTGCGCAGCAGCAGGCGCACGGCAGCCTCGTCATGGCCGGTGGCTTTAGCCAGATCACGCACCCACGGCGGATCGAAACCCGCCTGTTCGAACAACGGCTGCAATTGTTGCCACAGGGTTTCGTCGTCCTCGCTCAAGCGCACTTGGTGATCGGGTAAATGCAGCCACGGGCCGCTGGCCGCCATTGCACCACTGGCCAGTAATTCGTCGAGCAGGCTGATAAAGGTCGACCGTTCCAGCACGCTGCCGGCGAAACGACGCAGGCGATCCCGGTCCGGTCCCATCTGGTCCGGTTCGAGTTGATGAAAGCGTGCGAGGTGTTCCAGCAGCGGCGCTTTCAGCGCTTCCCAACGCACCGCGCTGAACAGCAACGGCCCCTGTCGCGTATCGATGAGGCGCACGTCATCGGGCAATTCCCAAGTCTGGCGTGGACGGTTGACCTGGCGCTCCAGTCGCTGCGGATCGAGCCCGGTGTCGCTATTGGCCAGCAGCGCCGGCAGTGCTTCTTCCAGGCTGTTGGTGGTGGCCAGCGCTTGTAGCTGCGCCAATCGCTCAGGGCTGCGACGATGTCGGGCCGGGGCGAACGGGTCCAGCACCTGTCCGCCGCCAAGGGTGCGTTGGGCGCTTTGGTCGCGCAGGATCAAGCGGTCGCCCTTCACTGCCAACACCGGCACATTGACCAGCAGTTGCGCGAACATCTGCTCCCCCGGGGCCAGGCTGGAACCTTCCAGCAAGGCCACCCGCCCCGTTACGTCCTGAGTTCCAAGATGCACATGCACCGGTTGAAAGTGTTCGAAGCTTCGCGCTTCGCTGGCCAACACGCTCATCTGGACATCCAGCCGCTGAGTTGGCGCATGCAGCCATTCGGCCACCAGCCAGTGGCCACGGTGGATCTGCTCCAGGGCCAAACGCTCAGCACTCAGGTTCAGCGCGACCCGCTGCCCGGCTGTTGCACTGTCAGCGGTCTGATTTTGTGCATGCAGGCCACGCACCCGCACCGGTTTGCCCAGCGGGCTCAACATCAGCGTATCGCCCACCGCCACCTGGCCGGACAACGCCGTACCGGTCACCACGATGCCGGCGCCGGCTACGCTGAAGGCCCGATCAATCGCCAGGCGAAAACCGCCGCAGGCGCTGCGTTGAACAACCTCATGCTGCGCATCCAGCAAAGCCTGACGCAGAGTCTCGATGCCCTCGCCAGTGACACTCGACAGCGGGATTTGCGGCGCGCCGGCATACGGTCCGGGCGCCAGTAATGTTTCGATCTGCTCACGAACAGCCTGCACCCGAGCCGGATCGACCCGGTCGCACTTGCTGATTGCAATCAATGCCCGAGGAATGCCCAGCAACTCGACAATCGCCAAGTGTTCACGGGTTTGCGGCATGACGCCGTCATCGGCCGCCACCACCAGCAACACCAGATCAATGCCCTGAGCGCCGGCCAACATGTTGTGGGTGAAGCGCTCATGGCCGGGCACGTCGATAAAACCGGTCAGGGCGGCGCCCGGTTCCAGCGCCGCATAGATATAGCCCAGGTCGATGGTCATGCCACGTTCGCGTTCTTCGCGGCGACGATCACCGGCCTGCCCGGTCAGTGCCTGGAGCAAGGAAGTCTTGCCGTGATCGATATGCCCCGCCGTGCCGACAATCACCCGTCCCGGCCCTCCTCCTGCAGTTGATCGACTTGCGCCAGCTGATTGAGCTGCGCCAGCCACGCGGCTTCGTCGTCGAGTTGGCGCACGTCGAGCCACAAGGCGTCATCGTCGATACGCCCGAGCACCGGAATCGGCAACCGCCGAAACGCCACCTCCAGCCCTAGCAATCGTCGCCCTCGTAGCCGTTTCGAAACGTTGGGCCGCAGGCATAACGCCGCGCTGGGTAGACGCGCCACCGGTTGGCTGCCACTGCCGATCATGCCCAGTGCCGGCCCCGCGCTGACGCTCCAGCCATCGCCCAACACCTGCGCCAGTGACGGTTGCAGGCGTTCGGCCTGGGCGAGGATGTCGATTTGGGGCCGGGTCAGCAGGCGCAAACTCGGCAAGCGTTCGGCCAGACGATCGGGATCGCGGTACAGCGCCAACACTGCTTCGAGAGCGGCCATGGTCAGTTTGTCGACTCGCAAGGCACGCTTGAGCGGATTTTTCTTGATCCTGGCGATCAGCTCTTTGCGGCCGACGATCAATCCGGCCTGAGGCCCGCCAAGCAATTTGTCGCCGCTGAAGGTGACGATGTCTGCGCCATCGAGCAGCGCCTGGCGCACCGTCGGTTCGGCGGGCAGGCCCCAGCGGGTCAGGTCCAGCAGGCTGCCGCTGCCGAGGTCTTCGAGCAACGGCAGTCCATGGCGGTGAGCCAGCTGCGCCAACTCCACCGTCGGCACCCGGGCGGTGAAGCCTTCGATGCTGTAATTGCTCGCGTGTACGCGCATCAGCAAACCACTGCGCGGGCCGATGGCGGCCTCGTAATCGTGGGCATGGGTGCGGTTGGTGGTGCCCACTTCGTGCAGCTTGACCCCGGCGCGGGCCATGATGTCGGGAATGCGAAACGCGCCGCCGATTTCGATCAGCTCCCCTCGGGAGATGATCCCTTCCTTGCGCGCGCCCAGGCTGTTGAGCGTCAGCAACACGGCAGCGGCGTTGTTGTTGACCACGGTGACGGCTTCGGCGCCGGTCAGTTCGCGGATCAAGCCCTCGATCAAGTCGTCCCGGTCGCCGCGCTTGCCGCTGTGCAGGTCGAATTCCAGATTGAGCGGATAGCGCGCAGCCCGTTGCACCGCTTCAATGGCTTGTTCCGGCAACAGTGCGCGGCCGAGGTTGGTATGCAACACGGTGCCGGTGAGGTTGAACACCCGGCGGATCTGGCTGCGATGCTGAATCGCCAGACGCTCACCTGCCCTGCCCGCCAATACGTCGGGGGCAATTTCAATGGCAGCCAGTTCACCGTTGTGCACCGGCTCGCGTAAGTCATCGAGCAATTGCCGCAGGCCGGCCAACAGTGCGTCGTGTCCGTAACGTTCGGCCAACGGTTGGCAGGCGGGATGGCGTAGCAGGCTGTCGATGGAAGGCAGCCGCAAGGTTTGGCCGGCGAGTGTTGCGGGCATCAGAGGCTCCCGGAAGCGAGTGACCGTCGCGTCTGAGTGTAGCCTCTGGGATCGATAAGCTCAGTCGCCTCCGGGCGCCAGCAGCAGATTGGGCGCTGGCCGCTGGTAACCTTCCTGCTCCAGACGCATGTCCAGCATCAGGCTGGACAGGTCCGCCGACAGGGCTTCGGCTTCGGCGTCGTTTTCCAGGTAGATCAGTTTCAGGTAGCTGTTGCAGCCGGGACAGACCTCCGCCCGCAACGGCGCCTGATTGGCGGCGTGGCGATCATCCTCGAAGCTGACGTATTCCAAGCCCTTGCTCTGTTCGCAATACACGCATTTGACCCGCACCACATGCCATTCACAGGCGCACAGCGAGCACACCAGATAACGCAAACCGTTGTATTTGCCGCGATGACGAATCACCCCGGCCATCGCTGGCGAACCGCAGGCCGGGCATTGGCTGAGGCTGTCGCCATGCTGTTGCTGTAGATGGAGTTCAAGGTTGGGCGTGTTCAGCAGCCAATAACTCCAGGCCGCTTGCAGCGCTGCACCGAGAAACGGCACCAGCGCTGCCGGCAGCATCGAGTACTGACCGCTGACCAGGGCAATCGCCCACGCCTTGAGCAACCCAGGGTTCGCGCTGCGCAACGTCGCCACGGCGTTTTCTACCGCCGAGTGTGGCAATGGCTGATAGCGCTGCAACAAGGCCTCGAGGTATGGCAGCCAAACGTTTTCGCGCACCAGGCTGTCGGCGGCGAACGGCGGTAAGCCATGTTCTATGCACAACCGCAGGCGTTCGGGGTCGGGCATGGCGGCCACGGGTGGATTGTCCATCAGGTGCTGCTGGACATGACACAACCCCGCGATCAAACGCAGATAGTCCGCCATGGGATGGCCGTCCACCAAACGTTCCAGGCGCAACGCGCGCAAGGTGAACAGGTTGTTCGGCGGCAGGTACAGAAACGGCGGTGAGCTCGCCGCCGCTTCTATCTGCCCGGGCTCGAGGATCGTGGCCAAGGGGTCATCCTTTTTTGCTGATCGGTCGCTCAGGCGTTTCGTCACCGGTCACTTCCCGGTACCAGAGCTCATGGTGTTTTCTCGCCCAGGCGCGGCTGACCCGGCCACGCACCATGGCGTGGACCGAACCGCGAATCCAGATACCCGCGTAGACGTGGACAATGATGCTCAGCACCAGGATGAACCCCGCCAACGCATGCAACAGCATCGCCCAGCGAATGCTGGTAATGCCGAAGTACGCGCTGAACCAGGCACGCCAGATCACCAGCCCGCTGAACAGCAGCACCAGCATGCAGATCAGCAACACCCAGAACAGCAGCTTCTGCCCCGGATTGTATTTGCCGATTGGCGGTACGCCCTCCTCTTCGTTACGGATCACACGCCCGACACGCCTGAGCCACAGCCGGTCGTTGGTGATGAAGTAGTTCGCCCGCCAGAAACTGCACACCAGACCAAGGAACAGCACAAACATCGTCACGCCCAGGTACGGATGCAGAATGCGCGTCCAGGAACCGCCGCCAAACAGGTTGCTGAGCCAGAACAGCCCCGGATGGAACAAGGCCAGCCCCGACAGCGCCGCCATGAGAAACAGAATTGCCACCAGCCAGTGATTGGTGCGCTGGTTGACGGTGTAGCGCAGGATCGGTTTGTCGTTCATGGCCTGTCCTCCCCGCCCGGTTTGCTCGGATCGAAGGTGTGCACCGACGGATCGAACTCATGCACGGCGGGGTCGACGGTGGTCGGATGTTCGTCCTCCTCGACCAGTTGTGGCCCGACGCGCACGTAGTGGAAGAATCCGGCCAGCACCGCCGCGCCCATGGCCAATAGCGCCAAGGGTTTGCTCAGGCCTTTCCACAGGTCCACCAGCGGACTGATCGCCGGGTGATCCGGCAGTCCGGCGTACAACCTCGGCGTGTCGGCATGGTGCAGCACGTACATGACGTGGGTGCCGCCGACGCCCGCGGGGTCGTACAAACCGGCGTTGTCGAAGCCGCGGCTCTTGAGGTCGACGATGCGTTCGGCGGCGTGTTCCTTCATGTCTTCCTTGCTGCCGAACACGATGGCCCCGGTCGGGCAGGTTTTCACACAGGCCGGCTCCAGCCCCACCGCCACCCGGTCCGAACACAGCGTGCATTTGTAGGCCTTGTGGTCCTTTTGCGAGATGCGCGGAATGTTGAACGGGCAACCGGTGATGCAATAACCGCAGCCGATGCAGTGGTCCTGATCGAAGTCGACGATACCGTTGGCGTGCTTGATGATCGCGCCGGGGCTCGGGCACGCCGCCAGGCAGCCGGGCTCGGCGCAGTGCATGCAGCCGTCCTTGCGGATCAGCCATTCGAGGTTGCCGGCGTCGGTTTCATGCTCGGTGAAGCGCATCAGGGTCCAGGTGTCTGCGCTGAGGTCGTGGGGGTTATCGTAGGTGCCGAGGTTGTGACCGACGTCGTCGCGCAGCTCGTTCCATTCCGAGCAGGCGACTTGGCAAGCCTTGCAGCCGATGCACTTGGTGGTGTCGATCAGCTTGGCCACTTCCTCCTGGGTGCGCACCGAGGGCGGCACGGTGGTGGTGGCCGAACGGGCGATGATGTCTTGGCTGGCCATTTAGACTTTCTCCACGTTGACCAGGAATGACTTGGATTCCGGGGTCTGAGTGTTGCCATCGCCGAGGAACGGCACCAGGGTGTTGGTCAGGTAACCGTGGCGGGTGGCGCCGGTGAAACCCCAGTGCAACGGGATACCGATCTGGTGCACCACCTGATTGTTGACCTGCAGCGGACGAATCCGCTTGGTCACCACCGCCACCGCTTCGATATGTCCGCGCTTGGAACTGACCCTAACCCGGTCGCCAGCGGCAATCCCCTTCTCCTTGGCCAGCGCCTCGCCGATTTCGACGAACTGCTCGGGCTGGGTCACGGCGTTGATCGGGCAATGCTTGGTCCAAAAGTGGAAGTGTTCGGTCAGCCGGTAGCTGGTCGCCGCATAAGGGAAGTCCTTGGCCTGGCCCAGGGTGTCCCAGACCGAATCGAAGATCCGCCCGGCCGGGTTGCTGGTCGCCTGTTTGTTGTTGGGGTGCATCGGGTTGATGCCGATGGGCGTCTCGAACGGTTCATAGTGTTCGGGGAATGGCCCTTCGTTCATCTTGTCGAGGGCGAAGAACCGCGCCACGCCTTCGGGGTTCATGATGAACGGGTTCATCCCGGCTTCCGGCGGCACATCGACCTTGTAGTCGGGCACGTCGGTGCCGGTCCAGACCTTGCCGTTCCACCACACCAGCCGTTTTTTCGCATCCCACGGTTTGCCCTGAGGGTCGCACGAGGCGCGGTTGTAGAGAATCCGTCGGTTCGCCGGCCAGGCCCAGGCCCAGCCCAGGTTCTGCTTCATGCCGAAAGGATCGCTGTTGTCACGCCGGGCCATGTTGTTGCCCTGCTCGGTCCAGCTGCCGCAGAAGATCCAGCACCCGGACGCCGTGCTGCCATCGTCCTTGAGCTGGCCGAAGCCGGACAGTTGCTGACCGGCCTTGACCACCGCACCCGAGGCGTCGGTGACATCGGCGATGGCGTAGCCGTTGAATTCCCGGGCCAGTTCTTCTGGCGTCGGGTCATCCGGCACTTTGTAGGGCCAGTCGAGTTTGAGGATCGGCTCGGCCCAGGCGCCAGCATTGGCCTGATAGCGCTGGCGCAGGCGCATGAACAGCTCGGCCATGATTTTCACGTCAGTGCGCGCCTGCCCAGGGCCATCGGCGCCCTTCCAGTGCCATTGCAGCCAGCGACCGCTGTTGACCAGCGAGCCGTTTTCTTCGGCGAAACAGGTGGTGGGCAGACGGATGACTTCGGTCTGGATGTCGGCCGTCTGCACATCGTTGTAAGGCCCGACGTTGCGCCAGAACTCCGAGGTTTCGGTGGCCAGCGGGTCCATCACCACCAGCCACTTGAGTTTGGCCAGAGCCTTCATCACCCGGTTCTTGTCCGGCAAGGCGGCAATCGGGTTGAAGCCCTGGCACATGTAGCCGTTGACCTGGCCCTTGCCCATCATGTCGAACATTTTCAGGATGTCGTAGCCGGGAATGTCCAGTTTCGGCAGCCAGTCGTAGCCCCAGTTATTCTCGGCGGTGGCATTGGCGCCGTACCAGGCTTTCATCAGGCTGACGTGGAACTTGCCGTAGTTCTGCCAGTAGGACATCTGCCCGGGACGCAGCGGTTTGAGTGCGCGCTTGGCGATGTAGGCGTTGTAGTCCTGTTCGGCTTCGGCCGGCAGGGTCAGGTAACCGGGCAGCAGGTTGGACAGCAAGCCGAGGTCGGTCAGGCCCTGGATGTTGGAGTGCCCGCGCAGGGCGTTGACACCTCCGCCCGGCATGCCGATGTTGCCCAGCAGCAGTTGCACCATGGCCGCGCTGCGGATCATCTGCGAGCCGATCGAGTGCTGGGTCCAGCCCAGGGCATAGAGAATCGTCATGGTCTTGCCCGGTTGCGCACACGTGGCAATCTCTTCCCAGATTTTCTTCATCGCGTCGGTGGGCATGCCACAGACCTGACTGGCCAGCTCCAGTGTGTAGCGGCTGTAATGCTGCTTCATCAATTGATAGACGCAGTGTGGGTCCTGCAAGGTCGGGTCGACTTTGGCAAAGCCGTCCTCGCCGATCTCATACCCCCAGCCGGATTTGTCGGTGTAGCTGCGCTTGCTCGCGTCGTAACCGCTGAACAAGCCGTCCTCGAAACCGTAGCCGGCCTTGACGATGAACGACACGTCCGTATAGGCCCGCACGTATTCGTGCTGGATCTTGTCTTCGGTCAACAGGTAATTGATCAGCCCGCCCATGAAGGCGATGTCGGTGCCGGTGCGGATTGGTGCGTAATAGTCCGCTACCGAGGCCGTACGGGTGAAACGCGGGTCGACCACAATCAGCCGCGCCTTGTTGTGGGCTTTGGCTTCGGTCACCCATTTGAAACCGCAAGGGTGTGCTTCTGCTGCGTTGCCGCCCATCACCAGAACCAGATTCGCGTTGGCGATATCGGTCCAGTGGTTGGTCATGGCACCACGGCCATACGTCGGGGCAAGACTTGCCACCGTCGGGCCATGTCAGACACGTGCCTGGTTATCGAACCCCAGCATGCCCAGACTGCGAATGACCTTGTGGGTGATGTAACCCGCTTCGTTGGACGAGGCCGAGGCCGCGAGGAAACCGGTGGTCAGCCAGCGGTTCACCGTTTGCCCCTGGGCGTTCTTCTCGATGAAGTTGGCGTCACGGTCGGCCTTCATCAGGTCGGCGATACGGTCCAGCGCTTCATCCCAGGAGATGCGTGTCCACTCCTTGGTGCCGGGCTTGCGCACCTGCGGGTATTGCAGACGGCTGGGGCTGTGAATGAAGTCGAGCAGGCCTGCGCCTTTGGGGCAGAGGGTGCCGCGATTGACCGGGTGGTCGGCATCGCCTTCGATGTGAATGATGCTCTGGGCGACATTCTTCGCATTGTCGCCCTGGCTGTACATGATCAAGCCGCAGCCGACCGAGCAGTACGGGCAGGTGTTGCGGGTTTCATGGGTATGGGCGAGCTTGAAATGACGCACTTGTTCGGCGAAGGCTGGCGTCGGGGCCATGCCCAGCGCGCCAAGGGTGGATCCTGCAAGGCCGAGACCAGCGACCTTGAAGAACTGACGACGGTTGAGGTCCATCGTGCACTCCTGATCAGGTGGAAACCCGGTGCGTTGGCCGGGTTTTTCTGGACGATCACGGTGACGGCAACGGAACTACCGCCAATTAGAACTTTAGACAATGTTGCTGTGCGCGGTCTGAAAACCGACCGTCGGCGGCTTGCCGGTCATGCCCTGTTGCACAACTCGCCAGCGGTGAAGGTTGGCGCTTATCATGGCCGCCGGATTACCCCCTCTGCCTTTTATGAGACTGAGCATGACTTTCGATTTTGATCAGGTGTTCGACCGCCATGGCACCGGCAGCACCAAGTGGAGCCGTTACCCGGCCGACGTGTTGCCGATGTGGGTCGCCGACATGGACTTCGCCGCACCGCCGGCGATCATTCAGGCCCTGCAAAAACGCCTGGAACACCCGATGCTCGGTTACAGCGTGGCCCAGGATGACTTGCGTGACGCCATCGTCGCCGACCTGTGGGACAAGTACGCCTGGCGTGTGCAGCCCCAGGAACTGGTGTTCCTGCCGGGTATCGAATCAGGCTTCAACATGGCCCTGCATGCACTGGTTCAGCCGCAACAGAACGTGGTCGTGCAGACGCCCAACTACCCACCACTGCGCCATGCGCCGGGCCACTGGCAGCTGAACAAGGTCGAACTGGACTTCAACGTGCTGGCCGATGGCACGTACGCCACGCCACTCGATGCCTTGCGCCAGGCACTGCAAGGGGGCGGTGCGCTGTTGCTGAGCAACCCGCATAACCCGCTGGGCAAGGTCTTCCCTCGGGAAGAACTGCAAGCGGTTGCCGACATCTGCCTGGAACAGGATGCCTGGATCATCTCCGACGAGATCCATTCCGAGCTGTGCTTCGATGGGCGCGTGCATATTCCGACCGCCTCGCTCAGCCCGCAGATCGCCAAGCGCACCATCACCTTGATGTCGGCCAGCAAGGCCTACAACATCGCTGGCCTGAAGACTGCGTTCATGATCATTCAGGATGCAGCGCTGCTCCATCGCGTCAACCATGCCCGCTGCGGCATGGTCGACAGCGTCAACCCGCTGGGCCTGGAAGCCACCCGCGTCGCCTACAGCGAAGGCCGCCCATGGCTGACCGAACTCATGGCCTACCTGCAAAGCAATCGGGACTATCTGGTGGAGGCCGTTCGCACGCGGTTGCCGGGCGTGACCATGAACGTTCCTCAGGGCACTTATCTGGCGTGGCTCGATTGCACGGCACTGGGGCTGGACAACCCGCAGCAATTCTTCCTCGAACAGGCCAAAGTCGGGCTGAGCGCCGGGCTGGATTTCGGCGATCACGCCCAGCAATTCGTGCGCCTGAACTTCGGCTGCCCACGGGCGTTGCTGGAAGACGGAATTGCGCGGATGGAGCATGGTTTACGTAGCCGCAAGGCCTGATAGCAACGAAGATCCAATGTAGGGCTTGCTCGCTCCCGCACTGCTCGCGTGATGCTGTCCCGGCAAAAAAAATGAACCCTGACGATTGAAGCACCTCGATACCTTAGGAGCCCAAGGTTAAGTGCCTTGGGCCAGCCATCCCTCGGCGGTCGGCCGCACGTATCCGGGAACCAGGCATGAGTTTCATCGTTTGGATGGCGGTGTTGGGGGCGGTGCTGCTGACCCTGGCGCTGACCTCTTCCTATCTGCGCTGGATGCCGGTGACCACCTCGGCGGTGTGCCTTGCGCTGGGCGTGGCGATCGGCCCGGCGGGCCTGGGCTTGCTGAAACTGGACATCAAGGACGCTGCGGTCTGGATGGAGCACCTGACGGAAGTCGCGGTGCTCTTTTCGCTGTTTGTCTGCGGACTCAAATTGCGCCTGCCGCTCAAGGATCGCCAATGGCGGGTGGCGTTCGGCCTGGCGGGACCGGTGATGGTCTTGACCATCATTGGCGTCTGCCTGTTGCTCCACTATGGATTTGATCTGGCCTGGGGGCCGTCGCTGCTGATCGGAGCGATTCTGGCACCCACAGATCCGGTGCTGGCCTCGCTGGTACAAGTCAACGACGCCAGGGATGACGATTCGGTGCGTTTCGGGCTCTCCGGTGAGGCGGGCTTCAACGACGGCATCGCTTTTCCTTTCGTGATCCTTGGTTTGTTGTTTGTGCAGCAGAACGGCGCCAGCGATGCCTGGCTCGGTGAATGGGCCTTGAAACGCGTGTTGTGGGCCGTACCGGCGGGCTTACTCATCGGCTACTGGATGGGCCACGGCATCGGGCGCCTGACCTTGTCGATGCGCATCCGCAATGCCGATAGCACCCTTTCCCCCAACGATTACCTGACCCTGGCTTTGATCGCCCTGGCTTACGTCGTCGCCGAACAGATCCATGGCTATGGCTTTCTGTCGGTATTCGCCGCTGGCCTCGGTTTGCGGCAAGCCGAAGTCAAATCCACCGGAGACGCCCAGATGCCCGCCGAGCATCTAGTGCAACCGGTGGTCGGTCACCAGAACGTCGAACCCGAGGCCGCCGTGCATGGCGATGTGACGAACTTGGCGGACACCCAGGTCGCAGCCGGCATCATGATGGGCGACATGCTGGCGTTCGGCGGTCTGGTGGAGCGCGCCATGGAGGTGTTTCTGGTGACGCTGCTGGGCGTGGTGCTGGTGGGCCACTGGGACTGGCGCGCCTTGGTCATTGCGCTGGTACTGTTCTGTGCCATTCGTCCCTTGAGCGTATGGCTTATGCCGTGGGGGCGTTTGCTGGATGGCCGACAACGCCTGTTGATCGGCTGGTTCGGGATTCGCGGCATCGGTAGCTTTTACTATCTGTTCTACGCCTTGAATCATGACCTGGGTCCATCGGCAGCGACGCTGTGCACCGACCTGACGTTGTCGGTGGTGGCGCTCAGCATTCTCGCCCATGGCGTCAGCACTCAACCGATGCTTGCCCGTTATGAGCGGCGCAACCGGCCGGATGTCTGAGGCGGTCTCGTCATGGCTTCGGTCAACCTGCACTGAACAGCTACGCCGATTCATGCAGGCTGCACGACGACGGCCACCCGCGGTTAACCGTAACCGACTGTTTTCAATGAGTTTATCTTTAGTACAAAAACAGGCACGGGAAATGCTCCAACCATAGGAGCGACTGACGGGGAGAACACCGTTTTGCGCTTGACCCGTGACTAAACAAGAGGTTCGACCATGAACGCCATTGACCTGTTGAAAGCCGACCATGAACGTGTAAAAGACATCCTGAGCCAATTGAGCGAATCCACCGAGCGTGGCGTGAAAAAACGCACCGAGCTACTGGCCAAACTGGAAATGGAGATCTCGATCCATACCCGCCTGGAAGAAGAAGTCTTGTACCCGGCCTATAAAAAGGCCGGGGGCAAGGAGCAGGATGTGATGTATTACGAAGCCAAGGAAGAACATCGCACTGTCGATTCGCTGGTGCTTCCCGACCTGAAAACCACCGATCCCTCTACTCCGCAATTCGCCGGCCGAGTAAAAGTGGTCAAGGAGTTGCTGGAACATCACATCGAAGAAGAGGAAAAGGAAATGTTTCCTCAGGCCAAAAAACTGCTGAGCAAAACGACGCTTGAGGAGTTGGGCGCAGAGATGGAAAGCCTGAAGGCCCGGTACAAAAAAGAACTTGGCGCATCCAACCTCGCCGCTTGATAGCGGTTGAGTAACCAGCAGAGGCCCGGTGAATGCGGGCCTTTGGCTTTTCCACTGAATGCGGTGGCTGTCACTTCATGACCAGAGCAATGACTTCCACCAGGTTGAGTTGGGTAAAAGGCTTGGACAGGCGCGGCAGTCTGGCCGCGAAGCCTTCCAGTCGCTCGGCGTAACCGGTGGCGAGGATGATCGGCAGGTGTGGCTTCAAGGTCCGGATCGCCTGCGCCAGTTGCGCGCCACTCATTCTGGGCATGACCATGTCCGTAATCACCAGGTCAATGTCATGTCCGTTGTCGAACAGCTCCAGTGCCTGGGCACCGGACGCGGCACTGATCACCCGATGGCCAAGGTCCTCAAGCAACAAACTGGTACTGGTCAACACCAGGCTGTCATCGTCAACGACCAACACACACAAACTGGGCACCCGCGACGCAGCGGTCTGCTCGGTAGCGGGTTCGGTGGTTGAGCCTGCGACTGCGACGGGCAGCCAGAGTTCGGCAGTGGTGCCGGCATCCTGCTGGCTTTTCAGGATGAAGCGCCCGCCCAGTTGTTCGGTAAACCCATGAACCATCGACAGTCCCAGGCCTGTGCCTTTGCCGACGCCTTTAGTGGTGAAGAACGGGTCCATGGCCAACGCCAGGGTAGCGTCATCCATACCCTCCCCCGTGTCCGTGACACTCAGGCAGACGTAACGACCGGCCGCAAGGGATAACTTCGTCTGATCGCAGACCTCCTCCATCCGGGCACTGATGAGAAGTTTTCCACCGTCGGGCATTGCATCGCGGGCGTTGGTCGCCAGGTTCAGTACCGCCAGTTCGAGCTGATTGACGTCGGCCATCACGGGTTCGAGTTCGGGCGCAAAGCGGGTTTCTATGCTCACCGAAGGCCCTAGGGAGCTGCGCAGCAACCCGGTAATTCCCTGCACCAGCGTCGGTATCTCGACCGGTTCGGTCTTGAGCTCCTGGCGCCGGGCAAACGCCAGCATGCGCTGGGTCAGGGAAACGCCACGCAAGGCACCCTGGGTCGCGTTGTCGAGCAGGCGGGTAATTCTCGGATCGTCCGCTGCGCGTTTGCGCACGATTTCCAGATTGCCGAGAATAACGGTCAGCAAATTATTGAAATCGTGGGCAATGCCCCCGGTGAGTTGGCCGATGGCCTGCATTTTCTGCGCCTGAAACAACGCTTCGCGGGTTTGTTCAAGCGCCTGCTGGGCTTGTGTCACCTCGGTGATGTCCCGGGTGATCTTGGCAAATCCCAGCAATGTACCGGTGTCGCCCCAGATCGGATCGACCACGACATGCGCGAAAAAGCGCGTACCGTCCTTGCGAACGCGCCAGGCCTTGTTTTCGAATCGGCCCTCGCGAGTCGCAATGTCCAGCGTCCGCTGCGGTTCGCCGGCTTCACGGTCTTCAGGCGTGTAGAAAATCGAAAAATGTTGACCGATGACTTCTTCTGGCCGGTAACCCTTGATGCGCTGCGCCCCCGGATTCCAGTTGGTCAGGCGTCCATCGGGGGCGAGCATGTAGATGGCATAGTCCGTAACGCTTTGAACCAGCAGCCGGAACTGCTGCTCGCTTTGCTTGAGGGTTTCCTCGGCCATCTTGCGATCGGTCAAATCCCGGGTGATCTTGGCAAAACCCAGCAACTTGCCCGCCGGATCGAAAATGGGATCGATCACGACGTGGGACCAGAAATGCGTGCCGTCCTTGCGAACCCGCCAGCCTTCGCCCTCGAAACGCCCTTCGTTAATGGCGGTATCAAGGGCGCGCTGAGGCAAGCCGGCCTTGCGATCTTCCGGGGTATAAAAACGCGAGAAGTGCTGGCCGAGAATCTCCGCTTCTTCATACCCTTTGAATCGCTTGGCGCCAGCGTTCCAGCTGGTAATGATGCCATCGGGGTCAATCATGTAGATCGCGTAATCGACCACCGCATCTATCAGCAGCCGAAAGCGCATCTCTTCAATGGCATTCTTGGTCCGGTCATCGTTCATGGAACCCTGCCCTTATTGTTGTTCTTCTGGAGTATGCGACAAACCGCTCATTGGGAAATTCAAAAAATGGATGCGCGGCGAAGCGCCCCGGTCTCAGCCTCGTGGTACTTCGCCGCCGAATGGGTGTGAATTATTATCAATGCAGGTTTTTGGAGATATAGGCGTACAAATCGTTGTAGACGAAGTTCGGCACATACTTGGCGTGAGTCCGGGCCTTGTGCAACGTCATATGGCACTCTTTGATCATTTGCTCCCGGTCGTTCACCGCGATGACGTTATTAATAATGCTGGCATAGACGCTGTAGGCAAAAACTGTCTTGGATGTCGCAACGGTGACAGAGCCGTCGTCAGCTAGTGTGTAGGTGCTTTGAGCGCGCAAGACACGCTCTTTCAACGCGCCGAATCCGCGCTCGTACAAGGTGATTTGCGAGCCGCTGATCGCCTTTGCAGCCGTCTCGAAGGCCCCGAGTATCGCTTGTGCATTACCCATGCTGGCATTCAGATCGGGTACCGTCAGGAACCTTTCCATTTCCTTTTGAGTCAGGCTTTTCAACGCTCTCTTGATGCTGGACAGGTGTGCAAATACTTGAGCGCAACCCACGATGTGGGTCTCGAACTGATATCCGAGGGCGGTTGCCGACGGTGGAAAGGCAGCAAACTTGATACTGTCGAATGCACACTCCATGATGATGTTGTACTTGAGCTTGAAGGCTTCGGTGAAGATCTTTTCGCTGACCTCTCGGACAAATCCCTCGGTATGTTCATACGCATATAAAACACCTTGTTTGATCATTTCTGCGTATTCAGGGTGTTTTTTTCGGTATTCGGGCAGGTACAGACGAACGTAGTTGTCATAGCGTTTGGTGGGTAGAAGAGTGTTTTCCAGTAGGTAGGTTTTACCTGATCCTTGCAGCCCGGCAACGACCAGCATTTTTGGGATGGCCTCGGCGGTGATACCGCAAAATAGCTTCTTTTTTATTTCCTCGAACGCCGCGGTGACATCCTGAGTGGTGTGCGGGTATTTCGGTGCTACTGACATACCTTGATTTCCTTATCAAAGATTCGCTTGAAAGTGATTGCCTGCCCTTTGAATAAAGCGGTGTTTCGTTGTTTGTTCAAATGAGCGTGTCTTTCAAGATATGTCACTGTTTTACAAGGTAAAAACTCCTACAAACCAGAAGGAAATTGCGTCAGCTCAACGGACCACCAACGCGGCAGCAATTGCTTGACCTTACTCTCCCCAAACCGGTCGTCGATCAGCATCACCACCCCTTGATCCTCCCGTGTACGGATCACCCGCCCCGCCGCCTGCACCACTTTCTGCACACCTGGAAACAGGTAGGTGTAGTCGTAACCGGCACCGAAAATCGCCGCCATGCGCTGTTTCAGCTGTTCGTTGACCGGATTGAGTTGCGCCAGCCCCAGGGTGGCAATGAAGGCGCCAATCAAGCGTGCGCCGGGCAAATCGATACCTTCGCCGAAAGCGCCACCCAACACCGCAAAACCGATGCCTTGGCTGTCGGCGGTGAATTGATCGAGAAAGTCCTGACGCTGCGCTTCTCCCATCCCACGGGACTGCGACCACAGCGTGATGTGCGGATAGCGCTCGGCCAGCAACTGCGCCACTTGTTGCAAATAATCAAAGCTGCTGAAAAACGCCAGGTAGTTGCCGGGGCGTTGGCTGAACTGTTTGGCCATCAGCTCGACGATGGGCGCAAGGGAGGCCTGACGGTGGACGAACCGCGTGGATATCTGGCTGACGATATGCACTTGCAGCTGAGCGGCGTGAAATGGCGATTCCACATCAATCCATACCGTGTTCGCCGGGGTCCCCAGCAAGTCGGCGTAGTAATGCCGGGGGCTCAGGGTCGCGGAAAACAGCACCGTACTGCGTGCCGCGGTCAGGCGTGGGCGGATGAAACCGGCGGGCACCAAATTGCGCAGGCACAGCTGCGACAGGTTGCGCTTGCGCTCGAGGTCGCGTTTGCTGATGTCGAACAGAAAATGCTCATCGAACAGTTCAGCCACGCGGCCGAATTGCAGCATGTCGAAGTAAAAGTTCTGCAAGCCGCTGTCCAGCCCCTGGGGGTGATCATTCAGGTAATCGCCGATGCTCCCACAGCACGAAGACAGCGCCTGAAACAGTTTTTCCGGGGCTTTGTCATAGGCCTGATACGGAGCGAATTGCTGATCATGCAGGGCATTCCATTCACGGTTGACCCGCTGCAAGGATTTCTTCAGCGCCTCGGGCGCGGTTTTTCGCACGCCGTTCAAGGTCGCCTGATCGAGGCTGGCGCTGTACATCTGCCGGCCGCGCTCCACCAGGTTGTGGGCCTCATCCACCAGCACCGCGACGTTCCAGTTATTGGCCTGGGCCAGCCCGAACAACAACGCGCTGAAGTCGAAATAGTAGTTGTAGTCAGCGACCACCACGTCCGCCCAGCGGGCCATTTCCTGGCTCAGGTAGTAGGGGCAAACCTCATGCTGCAGGGCCACCTCGCGCAAGGCACTCTGGTTCAACAGGCTCAATTGACTGGCGGCCTGACGCGCGTCCGGCAGACGATCATAAAAACCCTGGGCCAACGGGCAGGATTCGCCATGACAGGCCTTGTCCGGGTGCTCGCAAGCCTTGTCCCGGGCGATCATTTCGAGGACTCGCAACGGCTGCGCATCGGCGCTGTCGAGGATGACCTGAGCCGCGTCCAGCGCCAATTTGCGCCCCGGGGTTTTCGCCGTGAGGAAAAACACCTTGTCCAATTGCTGCGGCGCCAGGGCCTTGAGCATCGGGAACAGCGTGCCAATCGTCTTGCCGATACCGGTCGGCGCCTGGGCCATCAGGCAGCGGCCGGTGCTGACCGCCTTGAACACCGATTCGGCCAGATGCCGTTGGCCGGGGCGAAAATCGGCATGGGGAAAGCCCAGCTGTCGAGCCGCCAGATTGCGCGCTTCGCGATGGGCCATTTCCTGCTCGGCCCAGTGCAGGAACAACCCGCAGTGGTGCTCGAAGAACAGCTGCAAGTCGGCGGCGCTGAAGGTCTCGACCAGACGGGTTTCCTTCTCGCTGATGATGTCGAAGTACACCAGGGCCAGGTCGATCTGCGCCAAATCCAGTTTCTGACACATCAACCAGCCATAGACTTTCGCCTGCGCCCAGTGCAGTTGCCGGTGATTGGCCGGTTGCTTGCTCAGGTCGCCCCGGTAGGTTTTGATTTCTTCGAGGCAGTTTTGCCCCGGATCGTAGCCGTCCGCCCGGCCTTTCACGCTCAAGGTTCGATACTGGCCCTCAAGTGCGACCTCGTTCTGGTAACCCTCGCTGCGTCGTGACGCCACGGTGCGATGGCCGACAATGCCTTCCAGCGCGGTTGGCGACGGGGTGAAACGCAGGTCGAGGTCGCCGACCTTGGCGGTGAATTCACACAACGCCCGCACCGCGATGCTGTAGCTCAAGCGCCCTGCTCCACCCATTGCACGTAGCAAACGGCAATGGGCATCTGGTGCTCGTGACAGAACTCCAGCCAGCGCAATTGGTTGTCCTGCAGGCGATCGCCGGGGCCTTTGACTTCGATCATTCGGTAGGTTTTGTGTTGCGGCCAGAACTGGATCAAGTCCGGCATGCCGGCGCGGTTGGCCTTGATGTCGAGCAGCAGTCGATTGAACCAGTGCTTGAGGTGTTCGGCGGGCAGACAGTCGAGCGCCTGCTCCAGCAGTTCCTCACTCAGCGCGCCCCAGAATACGAACGGCGACTGCACGCCCCACTTGGCGGTGTAACGCTCACGGATGGTCTGGGCGTAACGCCCGTCATCGAGTTCGGCGAGGCAGGCCTGGAACAGATCCGCGCGTCGCGCATGAAAGTCTTCGTTGTGCAGGTCCACCGGCCCGCGCTGGAATGGGTGAAAAAACGCCCCCGGCAACGGGGCGAAGATCGCCGGCCAGCACAGCAACCCGAACAGCGAGTTGATCAGGCTGTTCTCGACGTAATGCACCGGTGCCGACTCGTCCGCCAGATGCGCCTGAACGTAATACTCCACCGATAACGCCGGGTCGTGCCTGGGCAATTGCAGGTCCAGACGCTGCATGGCCCGAGGGGCTGGCCGCTTGATCGGCGGCCCGCCCAGTTTGCGCCGCAGCCTGGGTAGCACACGCAATAAATGCTGATGTTCGGTGGCGCTTTCCGGGGTTTGCTCGGCATGGCTCGCCAAATCCATGGCCAGTTGAAATTCACCACAGCGCTCCAGCACGCGAATCAGCCGCAGGCGTGCGCCGGGGTAGGCGCAATCGCGGTAGAGGCCTAGGGCGGTGGAAAAATCCGCCATGCGTTCGCAGTGCTGAGCGATCTGGAACAGCAGCTTGGCCCGACGTCTTTGCAGCCAGGGATTGGCGAGTTCCAGCCCATTGATCTGTTCGACAACCGTCGCCACCTCTTCACCCGCCTCGAAACGCTGTTGACATCTGTGCAGGAACAGGCAGGCGTCGACGTCGTCGCGACTGCGCAAACCTCGGGATTCGGCACAGAACTCGACTTTTTCGTAGGTGTAGATGCCCAGGTCAGCCAGAACGAACTCCGACCAGTCCTGGTAAAGATTGCCGAAGAACATCAGGCGCAACCGATCGCACAGGCCCATGACGGTCAGGCTGAACAGCCGGTCTTCCAGTGCCGGGCACCACTGGGCAAAACTTTGCTCTTCAGGAAACTGCTCGCTCAGGGCCGGCAACCAATCGCTCTTTTTGCCTTTCGGTTGATCGATGGCGTCGCCAAAACACTGGAGAATCTCGGCCTTGAGCAGCACCTCGAATACCTCCTCGACAGGCAGCGGCAACTGCTCGTCGATCCAGCCCAGGGCCAGGAGCGGGGCCGCGGCACTGGCGATGTCGCCGATTTCGACGTAACTCAGTTTGCCGGACCTGAAATGCACGCCCTTGCGCATCACCAATCTGACCAACAAAGCCTGGGACTCGCGGGGCAGGCGATTGAAGTCGCGGATGAAGTCCTGCTCTTCGATGCTGAGTACATCGGCATAACGATGCTCAAGCCAATCAAGCACTTGCATGAAGTTGTTCAAGTAATAGAACGGATCATCGAGCGGATTTACAATCACGGGCAATCGGGCCATGGCAAGCGAATACTGGTTATGCGTACAGATACCAGCTATGCCCCACCCGGTGCAAACGGAAAAGGATAAGTGGCGACGCTATCGGGCAATTTTCGGGTGACCATCGAACTTTCTGCAATTCCATCGCACAAACCGCGTTAGAAGCGCAGTGAGGATTGATCTCGAATGAGGCGTTCGCGCTGTTTTTATTGAGTGATGGAGGTGTGTATGAATATCAAGACTCTGGGTTTGCCCCTGATGGTAGCGGCCCTTCTGGCCCTGACCGGATGCTCGACGCCAACGGTCGTGACCCTGCAGAACGGTACCCAGTATTTGACCAAGGACATGCCGAACACCAAGGGCAAGGATGGCTTCTTCGAGTTCGAAGATATTTCCGGGGCGAAAGTGAAAGTCCGCGCCGATGACGTGGCCACGATTCGCAAGGAGGACTGATCCCCTGCGTTCGGCCGTAGCAGCCTCGCAAGCTCGACAGCTGCTACACAAGGAGTGCGTCGCAGGCTTTAAAGCGCTTGCGCAATCGCCTTGCCGACCTCCTGAGTCGAGCCCTGTCCGCCCAGATCCGGGGTGATTGGCCCTTCTGCAATCACCCGTTCAATCGCCCGCAGAATCCCGTCGTGTGCGGCGCGATAGCGCTCATCGCCATTGCCCAGAAAATCCAGCATCAACGCACCAGACCAGATCATCGCGATCGGGTTGGCGATGTTGCGCCCGTAGATGTCCGGGGCCGAGCCGTGCACCGGTTCGAACAACGACGGAAAACGCCGCTCGGGATCGAGGTTGGCTGATGGCGCAATGCCGATGGTGCCGGCGCAGGCAGGTCCCAGGTCGGACAGGATGTCGCCGAACAGGTTCGACGCCACCACCACGTCGAACCGGTCCGGTTGCAGTACAAAACGCGCACACAGGATGTCGATGTGCTGTTTGTCCCAAGTGATGTCCGGGTACTGCGCGGCCATCAATGCCGTGCGTTCATCCCAGTACGGCATGCTGATGGAAATCCCGTTGGACTTGGTCGCCGCCGTCAGGCGTTTGCGCGGTCGGGTCTGGGCCAGATCGAAGGCGAACTTGAGAATCCGGTCTACGCCGCGCCGGGTGAACACCGACTCTTGCAGCACGAACTCATGTTCGGTGCCTTCGAACATCTTGCCGCCGACCGAGGAATACTCGCCCTCGGTGTTCTCGCGAATCACCACGAAATCGATGTCCCCCGGTTTGCGCCCGGCCAGCGGGCACGGCACGCCGGGAAACAGGCGCACCGGCCGAATGTTCACGTATTGGTCGAAGTCGCGACGAAACTTCAGCAGCGAGCCCCACAAGGAAATGTGGTCCGGCACCTTGTCTGGCCAGCCGACGGCGCCAAAGTAGATCGCATCGAACCCCTTGAGCTGGTCGAACCAATCGTCGGGCATCATTTGCCCGTGTTCCAGGTAGTAATCGCAGTGAGCCCAGTCGAGCACTTCGATGCTCAGCTCCAACTGCCACTTCTTCGCGGCTTGCTCCAGTACCCGCAACCCTTCCGGCAGGACTTCCTTGCCGATGCCATCGCCAGCAATCGCGGCGATTCTGAATGCCTTACTCATCAATCGTGCCCCCGTGTCTGTGAATTACAGCCCGCCAATATGAAAGGCTTTGACTTCAAGGTATTCATCCAGGCCGTACTTGCTGCCTTCACGGCCCAGGCCTGATTGCTTGATGCCGCCGAACGGCGCGACTTCCATGGAGATGATCCCGGTGTTGAGGCCGACCATGCCGAACTCCAGCGCCTCGCCGAACCGCCAGGAACGGCGTAAATCCTGAGTGAAATAGTAGGCCCCCAGACCAAAAGGCGTGGCATTGGCCAACGCAAGCGCTTCGGCCTCAGAGGTAAACCGCATCAACGGCGCCACCGGGCCGAAGGTTTCTTCGTTGGCCAGCAACATGCCGGCGTGGGTGTCGCCAAGGACGGTCGGCTGAACGAACTGGTTGTCGCCTTCAGGAATGCCGCCGCAGAGCAAACGCGCGCCCTGGCTCAGGGCATCGTCGATATGCCGGGCGACCTTGCTCACCGCCGCCGGGTTGATCAGCGGGCCAATGGTCACGTCGGCGTCCAGGCCATTGCCGACCTTGAGTTTGCCCACCTCCTCCACCAGTCGCTGGGCGAAACGTTCGTAGATGCCATCCTGCACCAGAATGCGGTTGGCACAGACGCAGGTCTGCCCGGCGTTGCGAAATTTGCTGAGCATGATCCCGGTTACCGCCTGCTCCAGGTCGGCGTCGTCGAACACAATGAACGGCGCGTTGCCGCCCAGTTCCAGGCTCAAGCGCTTGATGTGCTCAGCGCTCTGACGCATCAGCAGCCGACCGACCGCAGTGGAGCCGGTGAAGGAGATCTTGCGCACCGTCGGATTGCCGGTCAGTTCTTCGCCGATGCCGGCGGGCATCCCGGTCAGCACGTTGAACACCCCGGCCGGAATGCCGACGCGTTCGGCGAGTACTGCCAGGGCCAGGGCCGACAGCGGGGTCAAGTCCGAGGGTTTGACGATGATCGGGCACCCGGCGGCCAGGGCCGGCGCGCACTTGCGGGTGATCATCGCGTTGGGGAAATTCCATGGGGTGATCGCGGCACACACGCCGACCGGTTGCTTGAGGGTCAACAGGCGGCGGTCGCCGCTGGGGGCCGGCATGGTTTCGCCATAAACCCGGCGGGCCTCTTCGGCGAACCATTTGACGAACCCGGCACCGTAGCGGATTTCACCCTTGGCTTCGTTCAGAGGTTTGCCCTGCTCGCAGGTCATGATCAAGGCGAGGTCGTCGAGGTTATCGATCATCGCCTGATACCAGCGCTCCAGCAGCGCCGCCCGTTCTGCTGCCGGGCGTGTGCGCCACGCGGGCCAGGCCCGCTCGGCGGCTTCGATGGCGCGTCGGGTTTCTGCGCCCTGCATGGCCGGCACCCGGGCAAGCAACTGGCCGGTGGCCGGGTCGATGACGTCCAGGGTCGCGGCGTTATCGGCGCCGATCCACTGCCCGTCCACATAAGCGAGTTCTGCCAGAAGGCTGGGGTCTTTCAAACGATTCTTGAGCATGGTCGAGTCCTGATCCGAGACATTTCCAGTCTAGGGAGGTGCCACGGATAAGGATGCTGAAAGCGTTTGATGGGCAGTGTTGGATGCTGAAATTCGCGGTGGGACGGCAGGCTCTACCGAGGGCCCAATGATCGTTCCCACGCTCTGCGTGGAAATGCCTCAATGGCCGCTCTGCGTCCGCTTCGAAAGGGACGCGGTGCGTCCCGGGCTGCATTCCCACGCAGAGCGTGGGAACGATCTTTCACAGCTTCAGAGAACCGAGCAGGCCATCCAAAAACCGCTCCCCAGCCTGCATCTGGCTGATCTCGATGAACTCGTCCGGCTTGTGCGCCTGTTCGATCGAGCCCGGGCCGCAGACCACCACCGGTACATCCAGACGCTGCTTGAACAGCCCGCCCTCGGTGCCGAACGAGACTTTGGCGGTGCCGGTGTCCGGGGCGGCGAAGTTTTTCAGGAAGCGCACCGCTTCAACGCTCGGGTGGGTATCGAGGCCCGGATAGACGTTGAGGGTTTCGATCTCGATGTCTGCCACGCTGGACAGCTTTTTCGCCTCGCGCACGATCACTTCGGCACGCTCGCGCATCTGCTCCAGGAACTGATCCAGATCGTCCGCCGGCAAGTTACGTACCTCGAAATCCAGGGTGCACAGGTTCGGCACGATGTTCAGCGCCTTGCCGCCGACAATCTGCCCGACGTGCACGGTGCTGTAAGGCACGTCGTAATCGGCATCCTGTGCGCCCTGCTCTTGCAGTTGCTGCTGGCTCTGACGCAGAGCCGCGATGAAATCGCAGGCCACGTGAATTGCATTGACCGAACGCGGCGCCAACGAGGAATGCGCTTCCAGGCCACGGCAGTAAGTGCGGTAAGACCCCTTGCCCTTGTGCCCCAGCACGAACTGCATGTTGGTCGGCTCACCAATCAGGCACAAAAACGGCCGCACTGGCGCCAGGTGCAGCACGTCGAGTAAACGTCGTACACCGACGCAGCCGGTTTCTTCGTCATGGGACAAGGCGATTTGCAGCGGTCGGCTCAACGAATGGTCGGCGGCATCGAGCATGGCGTCGATGGCCAACGCAATAAACCCCTTCATGTCGCAACTGCCCCGGCCGTAAATCCGCCCGTCCTGAATCGTTGCCTGAAACGCCGGCAAGGTCCAGACCTGGCCTGCCGCCGGCACTACGTCGGTGTGGCCGGACAACAGAATGCCTGGTAACTCTTTAGGGCCGGTGCTGGCGAACAGGTTGGCCTTTTTACCCGTTTCGTCCTTGACGATCAGTGACTCGATGCCCTTGGTCAGCAGCAAGTCGCGTACGTACTCGATCAGGGCCATGTTCGACTCCGAAGACACGGTGTCGAAGGCCATCAAGCGTTTGAGAATATCCAGTACGCGGGGTTTCATGAGGCTCTGCTCCTTTGCTCAGTTGTCCGTTGTTCGGCTGAAGGGGCGAACCGGCGGATGGAGAACGGTTCAATCGAAGTGCTGGTGCTGCCGGTGCTGATCAATTCAGCCATGACGTCGCCGACACCGGGACCGAGCTGGAAGCCATGACCGCAGAAGCCGAACGCATAGTACAAGCCGTCAACGTTGCCGCTCGGTCCCATCACCGGCAGGGAATCCGGCAGATAGCCTTCGATGCCGCTCCACACGCGGATGATGTTCAGGTTGCCGACACCCGGCAGCAGGCGACGCATCTGGTCCATCTGATTGAGAATGCTGCGCGGCTCGACATAGGCGCGGCGGTTGAGCATGTCCGGTTTGCTGCGGTAACCGCCACCGATGATGATGTTGCCGCGCGGGATCTGGCGGAAGTAGATCACTTCTTCGGGGATCTTGGTGTACACGCCGATCACTGTCGGCAAGGCGTACGGCACCGGTTCGGTCACGGCCATTTGTGGGCCGTTGGTATCCAGCGGCACCGGTTCGCCGAACTGCGCCGAGAGTTTCTGGCCCCAGGCGCCGGCGGTGATCAGCAAGCGCTCGGCGCCGAACTGGCGACCGTCGGTGGTGGTCACCGTGAACTCGCCGGCAATTTTCTGCACTTCAGCGACTTCAGTCTGTTCCTCGATCCGCGCCCCGAGGCGGCGGGCAGCCCGGGCAAATGCCGGGGCTGCCAGACGCGGGTTGGCGTGGCCATCGTGGGGCGCGTAAGAACCGCCCTTCACGTCCGGCCCGAGGAACGGAAAGCGCTGGTGCAGCTCGGCGCCACGATAGATTTTCAAATCCAGCTGCGCCGCCTCGGGCGCTGCCGCATAGGCTTCCAGTTCAGGGATTTCATCCTCGCGGTAACACACGCGCATGTGCCCGCTGGCGATGAATTCGAGGTCGTCGTCGATCAGCTCAGGCAAGCGTTTCCACAGCGCCCAGGAACGGTTGGCCAACTCCAGTTGACCGAGGAAGCGTCCCTGACGCCGGACGTTGCCGAAATTGACGCCGCTGGCGTACTGACCAATCTGGTCGCGCTCCAGCAGAATCACCGACTGCCCGCGCTGGCGCAGGAAAAACGCCGCCGCCGAGCCCATCAGGCCGCCGCCGACAATCACCACATCGGCTTTGTGTAGCGTCATGGCGACACCTCCTCGGTGAGCATCGAAAGGGGTTTGACCGGCGCCTGTCCACGCTGCCGGCCGACCTGTTGCACACTGACGCCCGCCGCCGCGGCAATCACTTCGGCCCCGGCCTGGGAGCAATAACGCCCCTGGCAGCGGCCCATGCCGACCCGGCTGAAGGCCTTGGCCCGATTGACTTCACAGGCACCCTTCTCACTGACGGTGCGGCGCAACTCGCCGGCGCTGATCATCTCGCAGCGACAGACGATGGCTGAGTCCGGCAAGGCTTTGGCTTGCGCCGCCGGCCAGGGAAACGCCTGGGCCAGGCCGAGGCGAAACTCATCCATCACCGCCAGCGCGTGGCGTTGTTCGTCACGCAAACCGGCGTTCACCGGTTGCTGCAGATCTTCCAGCAACGCCATCGCCACCAGGCGCCCGGCGTGCTCGGCGGCATCGGCGCCGCGAATCTTCGAACCGTCCCCGGCGGCATACACACCGTTGACCGAGGTGCGGCCCTCTTCATCGACGGCCAGCCACCACTGGCTGGACGCTTCGTCAAAACGCATGCGGCAACCGGCCAGATCGGCCAATTGGGTTTCCGGGCGCAAGTGATAACCCAACGCCACAGCATCACAATCCACCGTTAACGTCTCACCGCGAGCGGTACGCACCCGCACACCGCTGACGCCACTGGCCGCGTCGCCTTGCACCTGAAGCGGCGAAATCCCCAGATGCACCGGGATTTTCGCCCGATACAACTGCGCCAGTAACTTCATTCCGGTGAACAGCAATCCCGGACGCGCCATCAGCTTCGGCACTGCCGCGATACGCTTGCTGAGGGGCGAAGTGTCGAGCACCGCCGCCACATTCGCGCCTGCTTTGACGTATTGGCTGGCGACCAGATACAGCAACGGCCCGCTGCCCATGAACACCACGCGGTGGCCGATGGAAACCGCCTGGGACTTGAGCGCGATTTGCGCCCCGCCAAGGCTGTAGGTGCCTGCCAACTGCCAGCCTTCGATCGGCATCAAGCGGTCGGTGGCGCCAGTGCATAGGATCAGCGCGTCGTAATCCACTGTCGAGTGCTTGCCCTGGCTGACGCAGCACAATTGCCCCGGCGTCAGGTTCCACACCAGCGTGTCGGGGCGGTAGTCGATTTGCCCGCGCAATCGGTCGAAACTCTGGTGCAGATTCTTGGCCTTGGCCGCTTCGGTGCCATACAGGGTGGCGTAGTCCCGGGTAAAACCTTCGGGCTGGCGCCGGTAGATCTGCCCGCCATCCCGGCGATTCTCATCGATCAGGATCGGTTTCAAGCCAGCCGCCAGCAGCGTTTCGGCACAGCGGATGCCGGCCGGTCCGGCGCCGACAATAACCACTCGTTGAGCGCTCAGCCGTGCAGTGGCCATATTGCCTCCGGTTGTGTGGTGACGATGTCCAGCCCTTCGCGGACTTCGTTGGAACAGGCGCGCAGGCGCTCGCCGTTGCGGGTCCAGACCCAGCAATCCTGGCAAGCGCCCATCAGGCAGAAACCGGCGCGGCGGCCCGAGTCGAATTCCGATTGGCGCAGCGCCGAGCCCTGGGTCAGCAACGCGACCATTAATGTGTCGCCCTGCAACGCCTCAATGGGCGAACCGTCCACCGTCAGCTTGACGGTCGGCCGGCCCTGCTCGGCCATCCTCACAAAACGCCCTTTCATGCATAAGCTCCCAGGCTCATGGTGGATAACCCCTGCTGTGTTTTCAGCAACTCGGCACTGTCGTGATGACAAAGAATTTCGCTACCGCCGTCGATGATCCGTCGGTTCGGCGCGGTGCGATTGCACAGGCCGTCGACCCGCACCGGGCAGCGACTGAGAAAGGTGCACAGCTCTGGCACATTGGCCTTGGCGCCTATTGGGGGCAGCGTGCCGCAGGTAGTGCCGCAGTTTTCCAGCCAGCCCTGACGCAGTTCCGGCACCGAATGGATCAACAGGTCGGTGTAGGGATGGAACGGTGCCTGGGCAAACGCCTGCCGGCTGCCGGCCTGAACCTTGTGGCCGCTGTACATCACCACAATGTCGTCGCACAGCGCGCGTACCGTGGAAATGTCATGGCTGATGAACAGATATGACACGCCCAGTTGCTGACGCAGGTCGCGCAGCAGTTCGAGAATCGCCGCGCCGACCACGGTGTCCAGCGCCGAGGTCACCTCGTCGCAGAGGATCAGGTCCGGTTTGGCCGCCAGGGCACGGGCCAGGTTGACCCGCTGTTTTTGCCCGCCGGAGAGTTCATTCGGGCGACGTTCGGCCATGGCGCGCGGCAAACGCACCAGGTCCAGCAGTTCGCCGATGCGCTCGCGCAGCGCGGCGCCCTTGAGGCCGAAGTACATTTTCAGCGGACGGCTCAGGATGGTGCCGACGCTGTGCATCGGGTTGAGCGCGGTGTCGGCATTCTGGAACACCATCTGAATCCGGCGGAACTGCTCATCGGTGCGCTCGGACAGGCTGCCGCCCAGTGGCTGGCCATCGAAGGTCAGGCCGCCCAAGGCCGGCGTCAGCAACCCGGCCACCACCCTCGCCAGGGTCGACTTGCCGGAACCCGACTCACCGATCACGCCAATGGCCTGGCCCCGGCGCACGGTCAGGTCGATATCTTCCAGCACGCGAAT
The DNA here is from genome assembly GCF_056406935.1 of Pseudomonas sp. P1_A1. NCBI lineage: Bacteria > Pseudomonadati > Pseudomonadota > Gammaproteobacteria > Pseudomonadales > Pseudomonadaceae > Pseudomonas > Pseudomonas sp. P1_A1. Next base: position 68,674 of record NZ_JBFTZE010000003.1, read on the forward strand.
CGACGGCATGCCTTGCAGGTTCTTGTTGCCGTAACCGGCGGTCAGCCCCTGGATGGTCAGCAGCGGTGTTTCTTCAGCGATGCCGCAAGGTGGGCGGATCGTCGTGTCCGGGCGGGCCGCCAGCAGCAGGCTGCGGGTGTATTCGTGGGCCGGGGCCTTGAGCAGCGGCGCGGTGGCGCTCTGCTCGAAAATCTGTCCGCCGTTGAGCACGACGATCTGATCGGCCATTTGCGCGACGACCGCCAAATCATGGGACACATAGACCGCCGTCGCCCCACGTTCGCGGACCACCCGCTTAAAGGCGCGCAGCACGTCGATCTGCGTCGTCACGTCGAGGGCGGTGGTCGGCTCGTCGAGCACCACCAGCAGCGGATCGCTGATCAGCGCCATGGCCGCCATCACCCGTTGCAACTGCCCGCCGGATACTTGGTGCGGGTAACGCTGGCCAATGTGATCGGGATCCGGCAGGGCCAGGTCACGGAACAACTCGATGGCCTTGGCTTCCAGCACGGCCCGGCTGCCCAGGCCATGAATCAATGCGCCCTCCACCACTTGATCGATCAGTTTTTTCGCCGGGTTGAACGCAGCGGCGGCGCTCTGGGCGATGTACGACACCTGATTGCCGCGCAGGCCTTGCAGTTCGCTTTCGCTCAACGCCAGCATGTCGTGTTCGCCGACTTGCACCACGCCGGACGCCAATCGACAACCGCGTCGGGCATAGCCGAGCAACGCCAGCGCTATGGTGGTCTTGCCGGAGCCGGACTCACCGATCAACGCCAGCACTTCACCTTTGGCCAGGGAGAAGCTCACGCCTTTGACGATCTCCACCTCGCCACGCTCGCCGCAAGCGACCACGCGCAGGTCTTCGACTCGAATCAAATCACTCATTTCAATGACCTCCCGTACGTCGACTACGCCGTGACGACAGTCGGTCGATGAACAGATTCACGCCAATGGTCAGGGTGCCGATGGCCAGCGCCGGAATCACGATGGCTGGCGCGCCCTGATTGAGGCCGCCGATGTTCTCGCGCACCAGGGAGCCCAGGTCGGCGTCCGGTGGCTGCACGCCGAGACCAAGGAAGCTCATGCCACTGAGCAGCAGCACGATGAAGCCGAAGCGCAGCCCCAGATCGGTCAGCACCGGGTTGAGCATGTTCGGCAGGATTTCCACGCAGGCGATGTACAACCGGCGCTCGCCACGGGTGCGGGCCACTTGCACGTATTCCAACGCTTCGATGTTCACCGCCATGCTGCGGGCGATGCGGAACGCGCCTGGGGTGAAACTCAAGACTGCGGTGCAGATCAGCAACAGCACCGAAGAGCCGAACGCCGAGACCATGATCAACGCCAGCATCTTGCTCGGGATGGATATAAAGGCATCCATCAAACGGCTGATCACTTCGTCCAGCCATTTCGGCGACACCACCGACAGCAGCGCACATCCGGTCCCCAGCGTGCTGGCCAACACCGCTGAAATCAGCGCCAGCCCCACGGTGAACCGCGCGCCGACGAGAATGCGGCTGAGCATGTCGCGGCCCAGGTAGTCGGTGCCCAACGGGTAAGCGGCGCTGAGGCTGTCGAACACATTGTCGGAGACCACTTCACCCACCGGGTGCGGCGCCAGCCAAGGGCCGAAGATGGCCACCAGCAGCCAGATCACACACATCGCCGCCCCGACCAGGCCGAGCCACGACGGCCCATGGGCGACCTTGCCCAATGCCAGCTCCGGTCCGGCAGGCGCTGATTTCGCCATGAGATCGTTCATTGGTTTCTCAGCCTCGGATTGGAAAGAATCGCGCACAGGTCGGCAATCAGCACCAACCCCAGGTACGCCGTACAAAACAGCATGGTGCAGGCCTGAACCAGCGCCATGTCGCGGTTGGTCACCGCATCGACCATCAGGCTGGCAATACCGGGGTAGTTGAAGATCGTCTCGACGATCACCACCCCGCCCAGCAGGTACGACAGGCTCAGGGCGATGGCATTGGCAATCGGCCCGATGGCGTTGGGCAAGGCATGGCGCAGGACAATCCGCACCGGGCTCACGCCCTTGAGCCGGGCCATTTCCACATAGGCGCTGTCGAGTTGATCGATCACCGCCGCCCGGGTCATGCGCGCCATCTGCGCGACGATCACGCAGCACAACGTCATCACCGGCAAGGCGTAGGTACGCAGAAATTGCAGCGGTGAGGTGATGTCGCTGGCATAGGACAACGCCGACAGCCAGCCCAGGTTCACCGCAAAAATCAGCACCGCCAGGGTCGCCACCAGAAACTCCGGCACGGCAACCAGGGCCAGGGTGATGAAGCTGAGGAAGCTGTCGATGCGCCCGCCCCGGCCCATGGCCGAGCCGATGCCGATGATCAGCGCCACCGGCACCGACACCAGCGCCGTGACGGCCGCCAGCATCAGTGTGTTGGGCACCCGCCCGGCCATCAGCTCGCTGACCGGCAAGGCATTGGACACCGATTGCCCCATGTCGCCGCTCAGCAGGTTCATCAACCAATGCAGGTAACGCACCACACCGGGTTGATCCAGCCCCAGTTTCAGGCGCAAGGCCGCCACCTGTTCCGGCGTGGCGAATTGCCCGAGTGCCTGTTGCGCCGCGTCCCCCGGCAATACCGCCGTGATCGCAAACACGACCATGGACACGATCAACAAAGTCACGATCGCCGCGCCCAGGCGCCGGCCGATCAACCACAGTGTGTTGCTATTCATCGCCCTACCCTCATGCAATAGCCCCGCTGACACCCGTGTGCGGCCGATCAGGCATCGAGCCAGACCTGCTCGGCGAACATGTAGCCCATGAAGCCGCCGAGGGGGTTGCTGCCGTAGCCCTTGATACGCTGGTCGACACCGTCGATGTTGCTGATGAACACCGGCACGCCGATGCCGCTGTGTTCATGCACCAGGGCCTGCATGTCGGCGTACATCTTGCTGCGTTTGGCGTCGTCGGTTTCACCACGGGCGAGCATCAACAACTGGTCGAACTGATCGTTCTTCCAGCCCGATTCGTTCCAGGGCGCGCTGGACTGGAAGAACTGCGAGAACATCACGTCGGCGTTCGGCCGTGGGTTGATGTTGCCGAAGCTCAGTGGGTGCTTCATCCAGTGGTTGGACCAGTAGCCATCGCTGGGCAGGCGGTTGACGTCGAGTTTGAGCCCCGCCTGTTTCGCCGATTGTTGCAACAGCACGGCGATGTCCACCGAACCGGTCGCGGCAGGCGATGCCACCAGCGGCATGCTGATGCTTTCCATGCCGGCTTTCTTGAGCAGGAATTTGGCTTTTTCCGGGTCGTAGACCCGCTGTGGCAGGTCGGCGTTGTAGTAGCGCGAACCCGGGGAAATCGGATGGTCGTTACCGACCACGGCAAAGCCACGGAACACCGCGGATTTGACCTGTTCACGGTCCAGCAGGTACTTCATCGCCTGAGTGAATTCAGCGCTTTTACCCGGCATTTGGTCCTGACGGATGATCAAGTCGGTGTAGTTGCCCGACGGCGCATCGACGACCCGGTGTTTGGCACTGGCCTTGATCCGTGTGGTCGAGCGCGGGTTGACCTCGTTGATCATGTGCACGTCGCCCGACAGCAGCGCGTTGACCCGTGACGGCTCGTCGGCAATCGCGATGAATTCGATCTCGTCGAGGTACGGCAGGCCCGGTTTCCAGTAGCCGGTGTTGCGCGCGGCAATCGAGCGCACCCCCGGTTTGAATTCCTTGACCGTGAACGGCCCGGTGCCGATGCCCTGGTTGAAGTCGGTGGTGCCCTCGGGAACGATCAGCAAGTGCGACACGGCGAGGATCGACGGCAGCTCGGCGTTCGGCGCGCTGAGGCGGATCTGCACTTCGTGGGTGCCGGTGGCCTTGACCTCTTCGAACTGCGCCATCAGCGGCATGACCTTGGAACCGGTCAGCGGGTCCTTGTGGCGCGACAGCGAGAACACCACGTCGGCGGCGCTCAGGGTCTTGCCATTGTGGAAGGTCACATCCTTGCGCAGGGTGATGATCCACAGCGTCGCGTCGGTGTTATCGATGCGCTCGGCCAGTTCCAGTTGCGGCACCAGATGGCTGTCGAAACGGGTCAGGCCGTTATAGAACATGAAGTGGCGCACGTAGTCGGTAGACAACGCGCCCTTGGCCGGGTCCAGGGTGTCGGCGGTGGAGCTGGACATGCCGGCGACGCGAATCCGCCCGCCCGGTTTGCCTTTGCCCGGGGTCGCCGCTTCTTCGGCGAACAGTTTGCCGGCGGCGCCGAACAGGCTACCGGCACCCGCTGCGGCAACACCCGCCACGCCGAGCATCTGCAAGGCGTGACGGCGTGACATGCCACGATTGAGGCCTTCGAATACCCGCAGGCTGTCCTGGCCGGAAATCAGTTTCGAGTCGATCTTGTTGTCAGTCATATCAGTTGTACCTGTCGAAAAAATGAGGCTCGAGTGCTCGCGGTTAACCGGAGCGTCCTGGAAACGCAAACGACGGTGACGCCACAACATCAACTCAATGCAAATAGTCCTGGAGGCGGTAGTAAGCGCCAACGAACGGCAAGAACCACGGCTTGCCGAAATGCCCGGGAATTGCCGGCCAGTCGAGTTCGCGCCAGGGATTGGCCTCGACTTTGCCGGCCATCACCTCGGCCATCACCTGGCCCATGTGCACCGACATCTGCACCCCATGGCCGCTGTAGCCCATGGAGTGATAAACCCCGCCATGCTGACCGGCGCGAGGCAAACGGTCGGAGGTCATGTCCACCAGCCCGCCCCAGCAGTAATCGATTTTCACCTTGGCCAACTGCGGGAACATCTGCACCATCGCCGCTTGCAGCACCTTGCCGCTCTTGGCGTCGTTCACGCTGTCGGACATCGCAAACCGCGCACGGCCGCCGAACAGCAAGCGGTTGTCCGGGGTCAGGCGAAAGTAGTTACCGATCATGCGGCTGGTGACATAGGCACGCCGACCGGGCAGCAGTTGATCGATCAGCCACTGCGGCAGCACCTCAGTAGCGATCACGAAACTGCCGACCGGCACGATCCGCCGCCGATACCAACCCAGGCCACCGTGCTGACAAGCGCCGGTCGCCAGCAATACTTGCCCGGCGTGCAAAGAACCCTTGGCGGTGTTGACCCGATAACCGCCGGCCTGGGCCTTCCAGTCTGTCACCGACGTACCTTGATAGATCAGCGCGCCATGACGAGCAGCGGCCTCGGCCAAACCGACGCCGAAGCGTCCGACGTGCATCTGCACGCCGTTGCGCTGCAACAAGCCGCCATGGAACTGGGCCGAATTCACTTCGGCGCGGGTCTGTTCGGCGTTCAGCAACTCGACCTCGGCATCGACCTCCTTGCGAATCAATTCGCAGGTGCGCGCCAGGCCTTCGTAGTGCAACGGTTTGGCCGCCAGTTTGAGCTTGCCGTTGCGCTTGAGGTCGCAGGCGATCTGCTCCTGCTCCACCAGCGACACAACGCTCTGCACCGCGCTTTCATACGCTTGGTAATAAGCCCGCGCCTTGTCGGCACCGAGGCTGGCGCTCAGCCCGGCGTAGTCCTGGGCAACGCCGGTGTTGCATTGGCCGCCGTTGCGCCCGGAGGCTTCGCCGATCACCCTCCCGGCTTCCAGCACCACCACACTGGCGCCCTTGAGGGCCAGCGCGCGAGCCGCCGCCAGGCCGGTGAAACCGCCACCGACGATGGCCACGTCGACCTGCCCGGGCAAAGCACCGAGCTGAGCACCGGTAAACGCCGGTGCGGTGTCGAGCCAGTAGGATTCACTGCCCATATCCAACCCCTTATTCCGTGAAGAGCGCCGTTACCGTTCGACTCAGAGACCGACCAACGCCGCCAACCCACCGATGTCGGTGATCTGCTGGTAGCCGTAGAACGCATTGCCCGGAACCTCGTGACCGCGGGCGACGAAGGCCTTGTTCTTGATCTTCATGTCGTGGGCCGGCATCAGGTCGTAACGGAAACTGGAAGACACATGCAAGATGTCTTCCGGGCCACAGTTGAGGTTGTCGAGCATGTACTCGAACGCGGCCAGACGCGGCTTGTAGGCCTGGGCCTGTTCGGCGGTGAAGACTTTGTGAAACGGTGCGCCGAGCTTGTCGACGTTGGACATGATCTGGCTGTCGCTGGCGTTGGAGAAAATCACCAGGGGGATTTTGTCGGCAATTTTCGACAGGCCGGCCGGTACGTCCGGGTGCGGGCCCCAGGTCGGCACGGCGTCGTAATACAGCTGACCTTCGCCACGGTACTCGATGCCCCAACGCTTGCAGACTCGCGCCAGGGAGGTCTTGAGGATTTCGTCATACGGCCTCCAGTCACCCATGACCTGGTCCAGGCGATAGGCCGAGAAGTCCTTGACGAACTGATCCATCTGCTCGGGCGCCACGCGGTCGGCGAACAGTTCGCGAGTCATCGTGCCCATGTGGAAATTGGTCAGCGTACCGTAGCAGTCGAACGTAATGAATTTGGGGCGTAGAAAGCTCATTGAGTGCGGTCCTGAAGTTCGTTGAGGTCATGGCGCGACAGGTATTCGCTGCGTTTCGGGAGCGGCGATGCAACGCTGCAGCACACCGTCATTACAACACCGTGAAATCAGCAGATGGCGTTAAAAGCGACCTCTGCTTGATACAAACCACCGTTTTAGCCTGCCCCCTCAGCAGACTTTGCGGCTCGCTCCAGCCTTGGGCAAACCCCGTATTTATGCGCTCTTATGGACCTTCATGACTATGCGAGGCTGACGAACGCCCCCATTCACGGCAGAACCTGCGCCGGGCTGAACGCAAAACGGGCGCTTCGGTGAGGAAGCGCCCGTTTGGGTGCGGTTTGAAACCTGTCGACGATCTGCGGTTAACGGATCACCTGTGGCGAGGGGTCGGACATTAGCCAGCGATATCGATCAGCACGCTCTTGAAGCGCAAGTTGGCTTCGAAGGCTTCGCGGCCCAGGTCCTTGCCGATGCCGGAGCGCTTGTAGCCGCCGGTCGGCAGAATGTAGTCGTTGCTGCGTCCGTAGCGGTTGACCCACACCGTGCCCGCCTCCAGGCGCCGGACCAGTCGCAGGGCGCGGTTGATGTCGGCGGTGTGCACGCCCGCCGCCAGGCCGTAGGTGGCGTGTGCGGCCAGGTTCAACGCCTGCTCTTCGTCATCGAACGCCTGCACCGTCAGCACCGGGCCGAAGATTTCTTCACAGATCGCCGGGTTCTGATTGTCCAGGCCGGCCAGCAAGGTCGGCTGGTAATAGGCACCGCCCAGCCCTTCGAACAAACCACCGCCAGTCAGCACTTCGGCCCCGGCCTGGCGCGAACGCTGGACGATGCCGTCGATACGGCTGGCCTGCAACCGGGAAATAATCGGCGACAGCGTGCTCTCGGACGACCAGGTCGGCCCCGGGCGCAATTCCTCGAAATACGCCTGCAAGTGCGCAACGAACGGTTCCATGATCGAGCGCTCGATCAACAACCGCGAACCAGACACGCACACCTGCCCGGCATTGCCGGTGATGGCCAGCGCCACGGTGCGCGCGGTTTTCGCGATGTCCGGCACGTCGGCGAACACCAGTTGCGGGCTCTTGCCGCCCAGCTCCAGCGTTACCGGTTTCGGCCCCACCAATGCACAAGTGGACATGATGCTCGAGCCGGTCGCCGTGGAGCCGGTAAAGGTTACCTTGCCCACCCGTGGATGACGGCACAAGGCGTCGCCAGTGACCCGGCCATCGCCCTGAACCACGTTGAAAATCCCGGCAGGAATGCCCGCCTGCAGCGCCAGTTCGGCAAAGCGCAGGCTGGAAAACGGCGTCAGCTCCGACGGTTTGAGCACCACGGCATTGCCGGCAGCCAGCGCCGGCGCGACTTTCCACGACGCCATGCTCAAGGGGAAATTCCACGGCGCGATGGCAGCAATCACGCCGTAGGGTTCGGCGATCTGCATGCCCAGGCGATCGGTCTGGGTCGCGGCAACATGGCCGCCGTGTTTGTCCGCCAGCTCGGCAAAGAAGCGAATGCCCTCGGCGACATAAGGAATGTCCCAGGCGATCACATCTTTATGCGGACGGGTCGAACCCACTGCTTCCAACGGCGCCAGCACGGCGACATCGGCTTCGATCAGATCGGCCCAGCGACGCATGACCCGCGCCCGTTCCCGGGGCGGACGACTGGCCCAATCGCTGCGGTTAAACGCCTGCCAGGCATCGTTGACCGCCTCATCCACCAGATCGGCATCGGCGATCGGCAACTGGGCATAGGCCTGACCGTCTGAAGGGCGAACCACTTCCAGCCCCGGTTGGGCGTCGCGGTATTTGCCGGCAATAAAGTGAGCGCTGCGCACAGCGATAAGGCGAGGATCGAAGCTATCCATGGAGCACTCCAAAAAGGGACGGCGAGGCGTTTACTCAGGCCTCCATCGTAGAAAAAAAGCCCAAGCATTTGCTGCCGACCTTATGGGGCAATTAAGTAGTAAGTGTGGTCTATGGGCCTTTGATGTGAGGAATCTGCCGAATCTTTCCGCCCCCCTTGTCAGGCCTTCACGCAGATGGGATACAGGCATCCTCGCGCCGGAAAACCGGTTGATCGCGCACACTGTAAAACGGAGACTCGCCATGTCCGCCTCGCACCCTTCCGCCTATACCTATCGGGCGATGACCGCCGCCGACCTGCCTTCGGCCCACGCCTTGTCTGTTGAGTTGAAGTGGCCTCATCGCCTGGAAGACTGGGCGATGCTGCAGCGGGTCAGCGAAGGGTTCGTGGTGCTCGATGGTCAGCGTTTAGTCGGCACCGCATTCGCCTGCCGGCAAGGCGACTTCGCCACCATCGGCCTGGTGATTGTCAGTGACGACTATCAGGGCAAGGGCATCGGTCGTCGATTGATGGAGCACGCACTGGAGGCCTGCCAGTCGCGCACGCCGATGCTCAATGCCACCCTCGCCGGTGCGCCGCTTTACGCCAGCCAGGGGTTTGTCGAGTTCGGACGGATTCAGCAGCATCAAGGCCTGGCCCAGGCGCCCGCGCTTGAACCACTGGCGGACGGTGAGGAATGTCGTCCGCTGCATGTGGCCGATCAGGCTCGTCAACTGACATTGGCCAACGCCGGCAGCGGGCTGGACCGGCAATCGGTGCTCACGGATCTGTTTGCGGTGGCCGAGCATTCGGTGGGCATCGAGCGCGACGGTCAATTGCGTGCCTTCGCCCTGCTGCGCCCGTTCGGTCGCGGTCGTTGCCTCGGCCCGGTCATCGCCGAAAATCTTGAACAGGCCAAACACTTGATCGCCGTGCTGCTGGCCCAGGTGCCGGACGCTTTCGTGCGAATCGACATTCCAGCGGACAGTGGTTTGAGCGAGTGGCTGGAGCTGGCCGGTCTCAAACAGGTCGACACCGTGGCGCAAATGGCACGGGGCACACCGCCGCAAGCGGCCAACGGCGTCCGCCAATTTGCCCTCGTCACCCAAGCCATCGGCTGATCCCGGCGCGCGATGAAACAAGCGCCCTCCAACACCTTCTATCCCCCATTTGCAGGGAGCGTCACCCGTATGTCTCAACCTACCGTTCTGCTGTTGGCTCGCGCCGACGGCAGCCGCGTTTCTACGTCCTTCAAAGCAGCGCCCTTGAGTTCCATCGATCCGTTCATGGACGGTCGTCAGGTTGCCTACACCGGGCCCGACGGCGTCTCGGCGGGCATCGTTCACACGAGCCAAACCCTCAATGTCGATGACTTCCCGCACACCGAAGTGATCGTGATCCATGCGGGGCACGTCGTACTGCAATCTGGAGAACAGGTGCTGGAACTGGGCATCGGTGCCAGCGCGGTGATCGGTCGCGGCACAGCGCTCAGGCTTCAGGCACAACCCGATACGTGCTGGGCCTTCTGCGCCGTCACCAGCCCCAGCGCCGAAAAGAAACCGGGGCTGATAGCGCTCGACCCGCTGGCGATGCTGTCCCCTTCGGCGGCACCGGAACCGCAAATACTGATCGGACCTACGCCGCAGTGTCGCTCGCGCAATGCCTTCGAAGATGACGCCACTGATCTGCGCGTCGGCGTGTGGGATTCGACGCCTTACACCCGCCATGGCCGAGCGCACAAACTCAACGAGCTGATGCACCTGCTCGAAGGCAGCGTGACTTTGCAGGCGCCGGATGGAACCAGCGTAACGGTCACCCCCGGTGACACCGTGTTCGTGCCGCAAGGGGCACCTTGTGCCTGGAACAGTGCGCGGTATGTGCGCAAGGTTTACGCAGTTAAATAACCTAATCTTTTAAATGTTGACTAAGCTGCGAATACGTCAGAAGACGTTAAGGTGGCAGAGAACTCACATTCATAGTCTCGGCAACCTTATTTAAACAAATAAGGAGCCGAACCATGAGTGAAGAGAATAATGCGATTCCGGCGAAAATATTAGATTTGCACACCCATCTGTTCAATGCGCGCTATATGCCTTTGGGGCGGGTCATTGCCGACAAGATGGGAAAAAATAAAAGCAAATTAGCGGACGTAACTGCTGAACTGTTATGGCGTTTGACGGGATCAGAAAGCAGCCTTCTTGCCAAAGATGTCGACATCAACCCATTGACTATTAAAAGTAATGAACCGTTTGTCGATTTGATTTGGGCCGTGGCGGATTTTGAACTGACTGCGATTCCTATAGAGTCCATCGAACCGCAGCACACCAAAAATTTCTCACTAGAGGATGGGCGCTCAAAAGTAATTCTTGATTCAGACCTGGCCAAAATCATCGACCAGTTAAATGATATCGTCTATGAAGATGAAGGCCTCGGCACAGACGCGCTGATACTCATCCATGACAATTCATTAGCGCCGATAAACCTTTCCCCCAGTACCATGGGCATCAAATTCTACACATGGGAAAAGGCAGTTAAAAAAGCGCTTCGTGCAGTTTCAAGGCTCTGTAAAAATGTTGAGGACGGAGGCGACTTTATCGAATTTTTATGGACCATGCTTCACGCTGAAGAGGTTTTGGTTGAAAAACTGAACGACAGCTATGGAATATACAAAGATAAAATGCTTTTCGTACACTTCATGATGGACATGGAAAAAGCTTACAAACAACCCGCCGACGTCTACTATCCGTTCTTCCCTAAGCAGCTTAATAACATGGAGGAGCTACAGCTAAAATACCCAAAAAAAATCATTGGGTTCTCGGCATTCGATCCTCGTCGAGATAACTGGAAGGAAATTGCAGACGCCTCCATAAAATCATTCTCAGGATATAAATTCTACCCGGCCATGGGTTACTTACCTTTTGAAGATAGTGATTTAACTGTACGCGACCGAATCGATCAATTTTTTGCATATTGCGTAGAACGCGACAGGCCAATATTCGTCCACTGCACCCCCATCGGTTTTGAAACCAAGGAGCATTATGGTCTGAATACCCACCCGAAACATTGGGCCAATGTACTTTTAAAATTCCCTGGTCTGCGCCTGTGCTTTGGGCATGCGGGGGGAGGTCAAGCCGAAAGAGATGACGGAGCAGGGAAAAAGAAATACTACGGATGGACCGCCAAAACAGCCGAGCAATGGGATGACCCAGATAATTTTGCAAGGATCATTGCAAAACTGTGCACCCAATACAAAAACGTTTACTGCGAAGTTGCTTACATTACGGAATTACTTCTGGGGGAAGACTGGGTTAATTGTTTTATAGCTAACCTGGAAACAGCAAGAAAGAATAACGGGCAATATGACCTGATGAAGAAAATAGCCTATGGCTCAGACTGGGACATGCCGTCCATGGTGGATCACACGTTACCGTACCTTGAAGTCTTCCTGAGCATTTTCAACAAGCCTGAGTACGCGCCCTACAGGGAGCGATTCTTTTCAGAAACGGGTTATGAATTCCTCGGCCGAACATAATTGCGTACGAAGCCCCCCGTACCTCGGCCAACCTCATGTCCGGAGCAATCGCTCCGGACATCTGACCAGCACCTGAAACACACCAGCAATCAGATCAATTGCCTTTAATTACACCGTCGAAACAAAGGTTTTCTGACATTAAGCAGATACTTTTGCCCATCGTTCAGGCGCAAGGGAATGACGATCCTGGTGCGGTGGGCAAACTCGCTGGCGATTGCGTTCAGCCATGCAGCGGCGCTCACCGGGTAAAACGGGATAGACGCCAGACACGCCTTTTGTCCCTGGTTGAGCCTGTCGGCCTCGTCAACGGCATCCAGCACGGTAATGGCGCTTCGCGTAAAGCGAACACAGCGCTGGGTGTACTTGCGCCGTTCAGGTGCTTTGACCAGTCTAAGGTTAGCCGGGCAAAGCAATTCGACCGAGCCAAATGAGTACAGGGAGATAGCATCAATGATGAACTTTTTCTCTTGATCCTCCACCGTATTCCAACGTGTCTTGTCAAATTTTCCGATCGGGTACTTGTCACTTGAAATAAGATAGTGCCGTTGTTCCAGATCGCTCAGACCGATGGTATGAGCGCCGCCCACAGAAACGAAGCCAAACATTGCCGGCGCGGTAATCGTCAAGACACCGATAAAACCGAATACACTGGCCAGCACTAACCTAAAGCGAATCAGTCTGCTTTCAGCCATGCTCATGTGAAAAACGACTGCTGGAAACAATGACCCCAGCATCGTTATAAAACTGAATATAAGCGCTTGGGATAGTCCGAGAATTGTATCGGGGCCGACGAACGACTTGGCGACCACCGATGCCGGGAAAATACCCAGAAAAGCAATCAACTCCAACGCCGCGACCAGTAATGCACACGCCAAGATTTTCCTTGACGTACCAGCCTCTAGAGGTAAACAACCTAGCTTGCCGGCGTTAACCTTAAAAAATTTCCAGGCGGTGCCGACCAGTGGGATTAATGAAAGAAATGCCCATCCTAAATGGGCAGTCGAATAGTCAAGTAGCGTACCCGCCAGCACGACCAATATAAGGACCGCCATGGCGGCTGCCGTCATTCCAAACAACCAGCGAACGACCGTTTTTGCCTGCTCAATCTCTGGCTTTAGGAAGGAGATTGTCGACGAAAAAACATAAGAAGTCACCAGCATGCTGCCTACTAGACCGACAAACAAAAGAAAACACGCAACAAACAGAATGGCCAAAGAGGGACCGAACTCCAGCGATCGCAAGAAAACATCCGGGCGGCCTATGTACAACGAATATGAACTTAAGCTTGCAACTCCGGCAAAAGATGCCAAGAAGGCACACAGTGCAGTGATCCAGCCATAATGCTCTTTAGCAAAGTCTAGCGCCCAGTAGATATCCTTGGCCTTATCCTTAGGTCGTTTAAAATCCGTTCGCACTACAAGCCTCTGCTAGCTTATTCCAAAGACCAATCATACAAGATGTTCAGTCATGCGGAGGTATAGAGCGCAGCAGCGCCGGGTGCATCAGGCGATGCGCGCACCGTTGCTGAGCGCGCCGTGTTCATAGTCGCGGCGGTCATAGAGGCTGCGATTGAGCAGGCTCCATTGGCTGTCCTGCAAAAAACCGTTGGCGTTGTCTTGTTCCGATGCCTGAGCGAGCAGGGTTTCCCCTCCCAAGGCCAAAAGCAGGGCGTGCGTGGTTAACGTCTTCACAGTTTTCTCCTGGAAAATCGGTCGTGCGTAGCGGGTCTGTAAGGCGTCCCGCCCAATGGGGGGACACCGAAGAGCGGCTCAGAGGTATTTGAGAATCGCGATGTCGCGACGGCGCTGCTTGAGGTTGGCGAACCAGCGCGTCGGGAAGAACAGCAGCACCCCGAGAATCGCGCTCCACAGCCAGACCATGGGCAGGTTATCGAAGCCGTAATAGGTGCCCTGATTGGTGCCCCAGATGGCGACGGCCACCAGGTACATGGCCTTCAGCACATACAGGTGCAGCAAATAGAAGAACATCGGCGCACCGCCGTAGACCGCCAGGGTCGCGGTGGACCAGCGATCCTGGGCCTTCTCGAACAGCGCCAGAAGGATCAGCCCCAGGCCGAGGGTCGGCATCAGGAACATCAGTGACGGCGGGTACTTCTTCGCGCTCATGAAGCTCATGAAGGTGCGCAGCGAATCACCGGTCTGCACCCAGGGTTTCTCGCCGTAAACGTTCAGGTATCGAATGAATACGAACGCCAGCAGCAGGCCGACGCCAACCTTGAGCAAGCGGGAAATCCGCGCGGCCGGTTCCATGTCCTTGCCGAACCATGGTCCGATGGCCCAACCCAGCAGGATTACGCCGATCCACGGCAACACCGGGTACGTGGTGCGAGCCCGAGTGAACTCGGTGATGTCGATGAATACCCGCTGATGCAGGATCGACCACGGCACGAAGACCGGCGACTCCGGCCCCACGGTCACGCCATCGAGCAGGTTGTGCCCGGCGACAATCGCTACCCCGAGTACGATCAGCCAGCCGCGCTTGAAGTGCAGCAACCCGGCGAGCACGATCATGCAGATGCCGATGCACCAGATCACTTGCAGCCACAGCGTCTTGGGCGGGAACTCGGCGTTCCAGGCAAAGCACACGAACGTCAGTTCCAGAAACACCAGGAACAGCCCGCGCTTGAGCAGGAACACCGACGTTTCATTGGCCGTGTGTTTCTGGCTGTAGAGCCAGGCCGACAACCCGGTGAGGAAGATGAACACCGGGGCGCACAGGGTGCTCAGCAGGCGGGTGAAGAACAGGTCCGGGGTCACGCTCAGCGCATCGATCGGGTCGCTGACCTGGCGGTGCAGCAGAAAGGTTTCCCGCACATGGTCGATCAGCATCAGCAGCATGACGAAGCCGCGCAGGGCATCGATGGCGAGCATCCGGGTGTTGGTTTTGGCAACGCTGGTGGCAAGCGCAGGGGAAACACTTCCCGCCTGCCCTGCCACGCTTGTGGATAGGGTCATATCAGTCACTCATGTCTTGGTCTGTGGACTACCGCTGGCTCAGCCCTGTTTCTTCAGCCTGGCAACTTCCGATGCCGGCAGCTGCGACGGCGCCCTCGGCAAGGGTACCTGACCTTCCTTTCGATAAAGCGACAGTGTTGAGCTGAAGCCGTGCAACGACCTGCCCCGACCTGCCCCTTCAGTGCCGCAACAATTTGCGCAGCGGCACGCCGTCCTTCAGTACGGGTGACTTGATGACGATGTAGCTGAAGTACTTGGAGATGCCAATGTTCTTGTCCAGCAGGCTTTCGACCACTTCCTGATAATGCTGGATGCTGCGGGTCATGAAGCGCACCAGGTAATCGTAGCCACCGCTGATCAGGTGGCATTCGAGCACTTCATCGACCAAACGGATATTGGACTCGAACTTGGCGAAGTCTTCGCGCTTGTGGTCGCTCAAGGTGATCTCGGTGAACACCGTGACCGAGTCGGTGATCTTGGCCAGGTTCAGGTGAGCCTTGTAGCTGGAAATATAGCCGGCCGACTCCAGCCGCTTGACCCGTTGCAGGCAGGGGCTAGCCGACAGGCCGACGGCATCGGCCAGGCTGACGTTGGTCATGCGCCCGTCCTTTTGCAGCTCAACCAGGATGCTGATGTCGATTCGGTCCAGTTTTACTAAACCTTCCATTGCGTACCTCTTGACTGCCGTTTGTAAGACAATCTTCTAGCAAAATCAGCGCCGTAATGACAGCTGATGCTGAGCCACCAGATCCGCCATGCTGTTGATGCAGTAGTCCGCCGCGCACGGCGTCGGGTGTCTGCCCCGGCCGCGACAGATCAGGCAGACCGCGCCCGCCCCCGGTTGCCGGGCGCCAGGTCGGGTTACCTGAAGGATGGTGTTGGCATCAAGGTCATTGGCCGCCAGCCAGTCATGATCCTGCAATGGGTCGCTGGCCAGGGAAATAAAATCGTCGGGCAGGATCCCCAGGCGTTCGCACAGCAGACCGCGATCTTCGGCGTCACGGTCGCCATGCACCAGCAGGCGATAGAACTTGCGCAAGTACAGCATGGCGCCGGGTGCATCCTCGAACAACGACCAGCCGACGACGGACCGGGCGAAGCTCATGCCCTCCTCCCAACTGGCTTTCAACACCCAGCGCTCGGCCAATTGACGGTGGGCGAAACACAGCAAACCACTGAAGCCCAACTCGCCGAAACGCGGGTACAGCGCCTGCACCACCTCGCTGAATTCGGCCAGCACCTGTGCCTTGTCCGGGTGACCGCCACGGCTGTCGAGCAGCGGCTGCAACGCCGCCCAGACTCCGGAATCGCGATCCACCAGCACTTCATCGCAATCGATCAGCAACGCTCGATAATCAGTCAGCCCCATGGTGTGTAAAGCCTCCGATGATGCATTCCATCAATCCATGCTCCATAAATGCTCACGGGCGATGCCGTGTGGCAGCGCCCGTGAGCTGGCGTGAGCTCAGTTCAAGACTCGTGCCAGTGCCGCGTCGAGAATCTGCAACGCTTCATCGATCTGTGCTTCGCTGGTCACCAGTGGCGCGAGGAAGCGCAACACATTGCGTTGCACGCCGCACTTGATTACCAACAGGCCACCGGCCCGGGCTTCATCGATCAGTCGTTGGTTGAGGTCGGCATCCGGGGTGCGCGCCTCGTCATCCTTGATCAGCTCGATCGCCAGCATGAAGCCGCTGCCGCGCACGTCGCCGATCCGCGGGTAACGGGCCTGCAAGCGCAACAGTCCCTGACGCAGACGCTCGCCCAACGCTTCGCCACGGGCCAGCAACTGCTCTTGCTCGTAGGCCTCGATCACCGCCAGCGCCGCCGCGCACGACAGTGCGTTACCGCCGTAAGTGCCGCCGAGGCCGCCGGGCAATGGCGCGTCCATGATCTCGGCTTTGCCGACCACACCGGACAGCGGCAAACCTCCGGCCAGGCTCTTGGCCACGGTGACCAGGTCCGGCTGAATCCCGGCGTGCTGGAAACCGAACCATTTGCCGGTACGCCCGAAACCGGTCTGGATCTCATCGAGGATCAGCACGATGCCGTGCTTTTCAGTCAGGGCACGCAGGGCCTGAAGAAACTCCGCCGGTGCCGCAAGGAAACCGCCATCGCCCTGCACCGGTTCGATGATGATCGCCGCGACCCGCTCAGGCGCCACTTGGGTGGCCAACAATTCGTCCAGCGCCTTGAGCGCCATGTCGCTGGTGACGCCGCGATAGGCATTCGGATACGGGGTGTGGAAGACCTCCGGCGCGAACGGCCCGAAGTTCTGTTTATACGGCTGGCTCATGCCGGTCAGCGTGGTGCCGAGCAAGGTCCGGCCATGGAACCCGCCACGAAAGGCGATCACCGCTGAGCGGTTGGTGTGGGCGCGGGCGATCTTCACCGCGTTTTCCACCGCTTCGGCGCCGGAGGTGAAGAACGCCGCTTTATACGCCGCCTGCCCGCCGATCATTTCGCACAGGCGCTGGGCCAGGTCGAGATAAGGCTTGTAAGCCACCACCTGGAAGCAGGCGTGGGAGACTTTCTGCAACTGCGCCTGCACCGCCGCGACCACCTTCGGGTGATTGTGACCGATGTTAAGCACACCGATACCGCCGACAAAGTCCAGGTAGCGCTTGCCGTCCACGTCCCACAATTCTGAACCCTGGGCCCGATCGATCACCAACGGATGCGCGGTAACCAGGCCACGTGGCACGAATTGATCGCGCTGACGGAGCAAATGAGGGGTTTCGTCGACTTTGCTATTCATGGCATTTCCCATCGTGAGTCCGGCAACCGGGAAGTGGTTGCGATGGTGTTCAGGTTAAGGCTTGCGCGAAACGAACTACGCCGAACTTGCCCCCTGAGAAATTCGGATCGACTGTTTTCACCCCGCCAAACGGCAGATTCCTTCAGCCCGCCGAATCTGCCGATGCCGGGTCGATACAAGATCACACAACCCGTTAAAGCCGCTGCTTTCGACAGATCCTGCGCTGGTATTGCGCGATGATGGGCAGCCCCTTCACCTTTCAGGAAATGCCCATGGCCCTGCTGTATAAAGCTGACCCTGTGCGCGGCAAACAGTGGCAAGCGCTGTTTGCCGAACACGCCCCGGATATCGAATGGCGTGCCTGGCCGGACATCGGCGACCCGAAGGACATTCAATACCTGGCCGCGTGGCAGGCACCTGACGATCTCGACGTTGTGCTGCCTAATCTGCAAGTGCTGTTTGCCCTGTCCGCCGGCGTCGATCAACTCGACCTCGGACGCCTGCCGGCGAGCTTGCCGGTGGTGCGCCTGCTGGACCCCGGCATCACCCGTGGCATGTGCGAATACGCGACTTTTGCCGTACTCAGCCTGCACCGGGACATGCTGCGCTACCGCCAGCAACAAATGGCCCGCTGCTGGCAGGCGCACTTGCTGCAACCGGCGGCCAGGCGTCGGGTCGGGGTCATGGGGCTCGGCGCCCAGGCGCAGCAGATTCTGGCGACCTTGCAACCGCTGGGCTTTGCCTTGTCCGGCTGGGCGCGCAGTGCCCATCAGATTCCGGGTGTCGATTGCTATGCAGGAGACGCGCAACTGCCGGCGTTCCTCAGCCAGTGCGACATTCTGTTGTGTGTGTTGCCGCTGACCGAACAGACCCAGGGCATTCTTGATCGCAGCCTGTTTCAACAACTGCCCAAGGGCGCGGCGCTGATCAACATGGGCCGTGGCGGGCATTTGATTGAAGAGGATCTGTTGGAGGCGCTGGACAGCGGGCATTTGAGCGGCGCGGTGCTTGATGTGCTGCAGCAGGAACCGGCACCGGCGGATCATCCGTTCTGGCACCATCCGCAGATTCTGCTGACACCGCACATCGCGGCGATGACTCAGCCGGAGAGCGCGTTCGGGGTGTTGCTGGAGAACATCCGCCGGCATCAACGGGGGGAGCCGATGCTCGGCGAGATCGATCGCGCGCAGGGTTATTGAGCACCCATGCCATAACGGGCGCTCGGTGTTTAGTGGGTGCCCGGAATGCTGTTATCGCAGGAAATGTATTGCCCGCCACGCCGGAGCAGTTGTTCCTGCATCCGCTGGCAGCGCTCCCGTTCCTGCTGCATCGAACGGTCAATGCTGATGTTGCCGGTCTTCTCCGGTTGTTTGCCATCGCCCAGGCGCAACGTCACCCAAGGCTGTTCCGGCTGGAGCTGGAAGCGGCTTTTTTCTTCGATGGGCTTGGCGGTTTCGGTGGCTGCCGGTTCCGGCAGTTGATCGGAGGTGACCCCGTAACGGGTCAGAATCGAGCTCTGAGGCAGTTCTGCGGCGGCGGCTGCCGATAACAAGGCCAGCGCCAGACCGAAGATGTACCTCTTGCTGTTACTCACGTTACTAAATCTCCTGTACTCAATGGTGGCATGCAGCTATAGCGTAACGCATGAGAGGGCTGATGCTTTAGTGCCAGTTCCTGTTGGTGCAGGTATTGGAGTCCGGGTGTGTACGGTGAGTCATTGAATTACCGCGTTATCGTTCATCGCGAGCAAGCTCGCTCCCACAGGAATTTTGTGAATAATGAAGATCCAGTGTGGGAGCGAGCCTGCTCGCGATAGGGCCCTGACAGGCGCCCCGCTACCCTCAGGCGATCACAATCGCACTACCGGACAAACTGTCCAACCCGACACCCACCAGGGTCACCGAATCACTGCCAAACGTCAGCAGCGTATCCTGCCCAACCGCCGTGGCATGGGCGCGGAAGTCGTCGTTTGGCGCAACACCCTGAACCCCGAGGAACACCAGTTTGTCGTTGGCCTGATAACCCACCACCCGGTCCTGGCCAAACGCGCCGCTGAACAGGAAAGTATCAAGCCCGCCGCCCGACTCGATCAGGTCATTACCCGCCCCGCCGACAAACACATCGTTGCCGGCGCTGCCGATCAAGTGGTCGTTGCCGTCCAGGCCAAACAACCAGTCGCCCGTTGCATGGGCCTTGAGGGTATCGGCGCCGCTGGTGCCCTTCACGCTTGAAGCGTACTGAGTCAGGTTGCTGCCGACGGTGAGGCCATTGGCGGTGACGCTGTGGGTCACGTCGTCCTTGAACACGCCCCAGAGAAACCCCGGCTCCTTGGTGACGATGCTGCCGATGTCGCGGGTGATGCTGATGCCACCATTGGCGTCGCGCACATACAGGTTGCCGGCACCGTCATTGGCAAAGACGAAGTTCTTCACCGACTGCTGCAAGTCCAGCACGTTACTGCCCTTGCCGCCCAACAGGATGTTGTAGCCACCACTGTCGCGGAAGGTGTCGTTACCGTCGCGGCCTTCGATGTAGTCGTTGCCCTTGCCGCCCTGGATCAGGTCATTGCCGTCGCTGCCGATGATGAAGGTGCTGCCTTTGTGGGTTTCGGCGTTGCGGTTCAAGTCCTGGACCCAGGTGTTGGCTCGCGCCGGGTCCGAGAGGTTGGCGACGATGATCGTCGAGTCTTTGCTGGTCAGGTCGTAGAACTTGGACTCCAGCACCCGGGTCATGCCGTCGCCGTAACCGGTGGGCAAGTGCGAGATCCAGGTGGGGATGTTGAGGATGGAATACGGCAGCATATTCCACGCCGTCGAAGCGTAATGGTCGTTGAAGCTGACGATGTTATCGGTCGCCGAATCCTTGGGAGCGTCGTGCACGCCTACCGTGGCCAGGTTGGCCGACGAGCCATCGAGGGCGCGGAACACCGGGTCGTTTTCATAACCGATGTTCAGCACTTTATCGCTGCTGCTTTGGGTCGGTGAGGCGTAGGCGATGTAGTTGGAATCCCGATAGAACCCGGACCATTTTTCGCTGCTCAAATCCGCCAGGCTGTTGACCGCCAACCCGCCGAGGCTGTGACCGCTGACCAACACATCGCTGCCTGACAGCCCGTTGGCCTGGGCAAACGCCGCGACTTTGCCGAGCAAATTGCCGAAGGCTTCGCCCGCGTAGTTTTTCGCGTAATCCTTGGGGCCGAGCGCCGCCAGTAAATCGTTGATCACATCACCGATGGAATCGCCGATCTGGATTTCCCTTGGGCCGCTGGTGCCACGAAAGGCAATGCCGATTTCCGTGAGATGACCCTGGGCGTCGTACTTGCCGAGGATCTCCACTTGCGCGCTGGTGTAACCGGCCTTCTCGCCGAAGAAGGTTCCGCGAGCGTCGGTCTTGCCGTCATAGCCCAGTTGCGTGGCCGTGATCGGGGTCCAGCCGGCCTTTTGCACGGCGTCGAGCGCGGCCTTTTCCGAATCGGGGTTCCAGGGAATGCCGGGAATCACGCCCTGGGAGTCGGTGCCGCCGATCAGCGCGGTCACCAGGGTAGCCGGCAAGCCCAGGCCGAAGCCGTTTTGCTGGTAACCGGTGGCGAAACCGTTGTCGAGGTTGTGATAGGAATACAGCGTGATCGCCATGGCATCGCTGAACAACGCCTTGGAGTCTGCTGCGCCGAAGTTCTTGTAGTCATACACACCCATTGCTATTGCCTCTCTCTTTGTTGGAATTGTCAGAGATAGCTCACAGCCAGGACGCCTCGATCACGAGGCGCCCCGGAGCCTCTAGTGCATGCCGCCTTTACGCAAACGTAATTCCCGAAGCCGACAGGTTATCCAGTCCCACCCCCACCAGCGTCACGGCGTAATCGCCAATCTTCAGCACCGTGTCGTTGCCGGCCTGGGTCGCGTGCTGGGTGTAGTCATAGCCCTGCCCCGCGCCCTGGACGCCCATGAACACCAGTTTGTCGCTGCCCTGGTAGCCATTGATCGCGTCAAAGCCGAAGGCACCGCTGAACAGGAAGGTGTTGCCGCCGCCCGAGGCATGCATCACGTCATTGCCCGTGCCGCCGACGAAGGTCACATGGCTTTTATCGCTGCGCAGCAGGTCGTCGCCGGCATTGCCGAACAGCCAGTCACCGTCGACGCTGGCCACCAGCGTGTTGCCGTAGGCGTCGCCGTTGAGCGAATGGTTGTAGTGGGTCAGTTCCGAACCATTGAGCAAGCCATTGGCGGTGACGTTGTAGGTCACCTCCTTGCTGCCCCACCATGAACCCGACTCCTTGCTCACCAGCGCGCCGATGTCGCGCGTCATACTGATGCCGCCGTAGGCATCGCGCACATACAGGGTGCCGTCGCCGTCATTGGCAAAGCTGAAGTTCTGCAACGGCTTCTGTAGCTCGAAGGTGTTGCTGCCCTTGCCGCCCAGCAGCAGGTTATAGCCGCCGTCATCGCGGAACCGATCGTTACCGTCTCGACCTTCGATGAAGTCATTGCCGGCGCCGCCCTTGAGCCAGTCATTGCTGTCGGTGCCGATGATGAAGGTGCTGCCGGTGTGTGGCTCGCCGCTGCGGCCCAGGTCTTCGACCCAGGTGCTGCCTCGGGACGACTCCGACAGGTTGGACACGATCAGCGTCGAGTCCTTGTCGGTGAGGTCGTAGAAGCGCGAGTCGATCACCCGGTTCAAGCCGTCGGCATAGCCCAACGAGCCATGGGCCGACCAGTTCAGCGGGTTGAGGATGCTGAACGGCACCAGGTTCTGCGCGGTGGACGCGTACTGGTCATTGAAGTTGACGATGTTGTTGGTCGCCGAATCCTGATGACCGTCGTGCTTGCCCAGCGAGCCACTGCTGAAAGTGGTGCCATCGAGCACACGAAACACCGGGTCGTTCTCGTAACCGATGTTCAGCACATTGTTGCCGGTGGCGCTTTGGGTCGGCGAGGCGAAGGCGATGTAGTTGGCGTCCTTGAAGAAACCGCCCCAGTTATTGCCGCTCAACTCCGCCAGGCTGTTGACCCCCAACCCGCCGAGACTGTGCCCGCTGACCAGCACGTCCTTGGCGCTCAGGCCGTGGGCAATGGCAAACGCAGCGACATTTTTGAGCAAGGTGTCGAAGGCGTTTTTTGCGTAGTTCGTCGCGTAATCCACCGGGCCGACTGCGGCCAGCAGGTTGTTTTTCATGTCGCCGAAGGTGTCGCTGTAGCCCAGGCCGCCGGTGCCTCGGAAAGCAATGCCGAGGCCGATCAGCTGCCCTGCCCCGTCGTATTTACCGAGGATTTCGGCTTCGGCGCTGGTGAAACCGTCCTTCTCGCCATAGAAGGTGCCTTGAGGCCCGACCTTGCCCTGATAGCCCAAGGCTGCCGCGCCAATCGGCGCCCAAGCGGTCGCTGGCAGTGGCTGGCCGGTGGGCGTGTACGCGTAGAGCGTCAGCGCGATCGCGTCGGAGTACAACGCTTTGCCGGCCTCGCTGCCGGCATTTTTGTAATCAAACAGTCCCATGTTGTGGCTTCCTTTGCGTCAAATCAGAACTGCCAGTCCAGGGTCAGGCCCACACCGTGGTCTTTTTCCCGGGAGCCGAGCAGCCCGTTGTAATCCAGGTTCAAATGGGTATCGCGGCCCAGCGCCAGTCCGGCACGGGCACCGACCACCGCGGCATCGCGGTCCATCGACACGCTTTGCACGCTGAACGCGGTGTTGCCGTTGACGAAGGCCAGGTGGTCTTCGGAACGGGTGTTGCTCAGGTTGTGTTGCCAGCCGAGCGTGCCGGACAGTTCCAGCTGTTGCTGGTCGGACAACGCAATGGCTTTGCTCGCCCGCAGGCCGAGGGTCGAGAGCACCGCATCGCGGTTGTTTTCACCGCCCTTGAGTGCGGCGGCGTCACCTTTTTCGCTGAAGCTGTCGCTGTTCAAATGCACGTAGGCCAGGTTGGCGAACGGCTCCAGTGCCAGCGGTTGCAGGTCAAGGCGATAGGCCGCTTCGGTGAACAGTTGCGCAGTGGTCGCATCGCGTTTGGATTTCTGCTTGCCGCTGACATCACCGAATTGCAGGTCGCGTTTGACGTCGATGCGATGCCAGCTGTAAGCACCGCCGACGCTCAGGCGCCAGGCACCCATTTCGTGCCCGGCATAGGCGCCCAGGTGATAACTGTCGACCTGCGCCGATGAATGAGTTCCGGAGCCCATGTTGACCGAGCTGTCGCTATAGCCGGCGACCAGGCCGACACGGGTTTCGTCATCCACAGCGCCATCGACACCGGCGAGCAAACCACCAATCGACGAGGTGTAGCCGGCGGTGTCGTGGCGTTCATCGGTCTTGCCCCAGGCGCCCAAGGCTTTGATCCAGCCATTGCTGCGCGAACCGTTGGCTTCATTGAGACGCTCACCCACCGCATCGCGCAGATAGCGACTGTCATTGATCAACACCGAGCCCAGCGCCGGGTAGATTTCCCCCGACAATTGCCGGAATGCCTGTTGCGCCGAGCTCGCGGTCGGCGACAGCAGCAGGCTTTCGTACACCGCATTACCCGCGCCAAGCCCTTCCACCGCAGTCGCGACGGAACGCTGATTCGGGGTCTGGCCGACGCTGGCGAAGGTCGTGGCATTGCGTTGAACGCTCAGTTGAATGCCGGTCGCGGCGTAATCGAGGCTGCCGCCAATGAACAGGTAGTTGGGCAGCACCGCGCCGAACTGGCCTTGAATCCCGCCCACCGCTTGCAAGATGTTGTACTGATGCCCCAGCAGGCTTTGCACTTGATGGGTGCTGAGCAAGGTCGGGCTGTTTTCCAGCGACAGGCTGACGGTGGCGCCGCTGACCGTGGCCGGGCCACCGGCAATAATCTGGTCGCTGCTGCTCGGCGAGAGTTCGACGGCATAGGTCGACCCCGGCGCAAACGTCACATCGCCACTGACTTGCAACGTACCGATGGAATTACCGGGCGCCACGGTGCCGCCGGCATTGGTAGTCAAGGCAGCGATTCGTCCGTTACCGCCGAGGGTGCCGCTGGCATTGACCGTCACCGCCGATGTCAGCGAACCGTTCACCGCCAGTAAGCCGCCGTTGACCGTGGTCGGGCCGCGATAAGTGTTGTTGCCAGTGAGCATCAAGCGTCCGGCGCCGGACTTGATCAGGCTGCCTTCGTAGACCCGGCTGGCGGCGGCGGAATCTCTCGCCATACCTACTGCATAGTCGGTCTGATCCTGCTGACTGGCGCCGGCCGGAATACCGTTTGCCCAGCCTTTGTCCTGCAACGTCTGGTGCCAGGCGCTGTGTTCGGCGGCGTCTTCGGCCTGGCGCTGAATCAGTGCCTTGTCCGAAATGTCATTGCTCCAGACATCGCTCTGCCCTGCCCCCAGATTGGCGTCGAACGCCCCGAGCAATTGCCCCGGCCCGCGCATCGCCCGGTCGAGGTTGGCCACCCCCCAACCGACGCGCGTGGACGGCGCGTCGGTGATCGAGCCGTCGAGCTGGGTCGCGGTGGTCAGCAACACCTCCAGCGCCTGCTGGTTGTTCATGTACGGATAGCGCTCCATCACCAGCGCCAGCGCTCCTGTGGCATGCGGCGCGGCCATGGAGGTGCCGGATTTGATCGCGTAACCGCCACCGGGAATGGTGCTGTCGATCTTCGCCCCCGGCGTGGTGATGCACCAATACTTGGCGATCCCGCACTGGTTGTATTTCTGCTGGTTGCCTTGATCCAGCCCCGACACCGCCAGCCAGTGACCTTCCAGGTCCGGCTGAAAATACGGCAAGGCCGAGCGGACGCTGGCATTCGGGTAACCGCTGTTGCCAGCGCTGAATACGTTGATCACACCGCGGCGCGAAACGTCGGCGGCGGCGTCGAGCCAGGTGCCTTGGTTCCAGTGCTGGGCGTAAGCAGCGTGCAGATCGTCGAGGGTCCGGTAGCTGACGTCCGGTGGCTGGCTGCCCCAGCTGTTGTTGATCACCCGTACGCCGGCATCCGCCAGGGCGTCATAGACCGCTTTGAAGTAGTGCGGGTCAGGGTTGGGACCGAACAGGAAACTGTCGTTCTTGTTGGTGTTGCCGACGTAGATTTGCGCGTTGAACGCCACACCGTGCGTGCCGCTGCCATCCCGGGAAGCGCCCATGGTGCCGGTGACGTGGGTGCCGTGGGAGTCGTTGTTGGCGTTGAGCGTACCGTCGACATTGAACACTGAACCATCGACATAGCTGCCGCTGGTCGTCACGGCGTGATAGCGGTCGGCGGCGAATTCGGGATGGCTGGAATCGAAACCGGAATCCAGCGCGCCGATTTTCACGCCTTTGCCGGTGATGCCGGCGGCATAGGCTTGATCGGCCTGCATCCGCCCCAGGCCCCAATCGCGCTGGAACTCCGCCGAACGCCAACTGGCCGGGTCGCCGAGGGTGCCGGTTTCCAGGTACTGCGCCTGGGCCGGTCCCGGCGCTGATGAAATCAAGAGCAGCAGCGTGCCGACCGACATCGGCTTGATCTGTACGTCCATGTGCATGACATCTCGCTTTTTTTGTTTTGGTAGGAGCTGCCGCAGGCTGCGATCTTTTGATTTTTCAGCGATCTTGCAGATCGTTAAAGGGTCGCAGCCTTCGGCAGCTCCTACAGGGGATATGCCATCTTCCTTGGTATTACTGGGTTCTTGGGCCCTGGCCGAACGCCTCATCCACCTTGGCCAAGTCCTGTTCGTTCAAGGTGCCGGCGTAGTAGTGCAACTTGGTCCAGGCCATCAGATAGTCGTAGCGTGCCTGTGCCAGATCCCGGCGGGTGGTAAATAGTTGTTGTTCGGCATTCAATGCGTCGAGGTTGACCCGTTCACCACCCAGAATGCTTTGTTTGGTCGAGACCACCAGCGCTTCAGCCGACGTCAGGGCCTTCTGATAAGCGCGCAGCTTGTTGACCCCCGACAGGCAGGCGCTGAACTGGCGGCGCAGCTGGATCAAGGTTTCCCGGGTCTTGCCGTCCAGCTCGTACTCAGCCTGTTCCATGGTGCGGCTGGCCTGCCGGGTCGAGGCGGAAACCCCGCCACCGGCATACAGCGGCACATTGACTTCAATACCGATGGTGTTGGTGTCGTAGCGCTGGTTGTAGGTGTTGCCGCTTTCCGATTCGTTTTGGCGCATCGAGGCGTAGGCGCTGACTTTCGGCAGGTGCCCGGCGCGGTTGCGTTCAACCTCGTAGCGCGCCACTTCCACCGCCTGGCGCTGGGAGGCCAGGTTCGGGTTATTGGCCACCGCCATCTCGTGCCAGGTGTCGTAATTGGCCGGTTGCAGGGTGAAGGTCTGGAAGTTCTGATCCAGCGGCGTCAGGTCGCCAATGTCGATGGCGGCTACACCCACCAGCGCGCCCAGTTCCCGCAGAGCCGCATCCTGTTCGTCACGCGCTTCAATTTCCTCGGCGGTCGCCAGCTCGTAACGTGACTCGGCTTCGAGGATGTCGGTGCGCGTGCCTTCCCCTTGGCGGAACATCTGCTCGTTCTGTTGAAACTGCTCCTCGAAGGCTTTTTTCTTCGCGCGCGCGATGTCGATCTGGTCCTGAGCGAACAGCGCCTTGGTGTAATTCTCCAGCACGCGAACCAGCAGTTCCTGGCTCTTGCCCCGGAAGTTTTCATCGGCGAACAGCGATTGCGCCACGCCTTTGCGGTACGCCGCGTAAGCCTCGTAGTCGAGCAATGGCTGTTGCAGGGTCAAGGTCGAGCCGTAGCTGCTGTAGTTGCGATCTTCACTCTGGCTGTTACCGCGGTCATTCAGTTGCGTGACCTTGGAGGCGTTACGCCCCTTGTTGTAGTTGTAACCCAGCTTCGGCAATAGCCCGGCGCGGCCGATGGCGCGGTTTTCAAGGCCGGCATCGCGCTCCTTGATCGCACCGAGGAACACCGGATCATTGCGCAACGCTTGCTCGTAGATTTCAAACGGCCCCAGGGCCATTGCGCTGTTGCACGTCAGCAACGCCAGGGTCGCTGCGAGCAGGGAAAGCTTATTCATACAACCGAACATCCTTATTCCTCGGTCAACGCGGAGCCTGCCCGGTCGAGCAGCGGTTTAAACAGATAGTTGAGGAGTGAACGTTCACCGGTACGCACGAACATTTCTGCCGGCATGCCGGGCTTGATCACCAGGCCGTTGAGTTTTTCCATGGCCTGATCACTGACGCTGCTGCGCAGCACGTAATACGGCGCACCGGTTTTCTCATCGACCATCTGGTCGGCGGAGATCAGGCTGACTTCGCCCGGCACTCGCGGGGTACGGCTCTGGTTGAACGCGGTGAACAGAATGTCCACCGGCAAGTGCGTGCCGACCTTGTCGATCAAGTTGATCGGCAAGTGCCCTTCCACTTCCAGGCTGGTGCCTTGCGGGACAATCTCCAGCAGGTTTTCGCCCTGGCGCACCACCGCGCCTTCGGTATGAACCCCAAGGTTGACCGCAATGCCGTCGGCGGTGGCGACGATTTCGCTGTGTTGCAGGTCGAAGCCGGCGGAAGTCAGCTGCTCTTCCAGGGTCACGCTTTTGAGCTGTGCATCGGCCAGTTGGCTGCGGACTTCCTTCTGGTATTCCTCGCTGTGCTGTTGCAGCTTCAGCCGGGATTCGAGGATGCCCTGCTCCACCCGGCCGCTTTCGCCGGTGTTCTCTGCCAGTTGTTGCTGCACTTGCGACAGCTGACGCTGGTACTCCATCAAGCGGTTGCGCGGGATGTAACCGTTGTCTGCCAGGGGCTGCAGATTGCTCAACTGTTGTTGCAGGGAACTGGCCTGGGCCGTCAGGTCCGTGCGCGCTCGGCGCATGCCGGCCAGTTGCGCGCCGGCGCCTTCGATGTTCGCGCGCAACGCGGCTTGCTCACGGGAAAACGCTTCGCGGCGGCTGCTGAACAATTGCCGTTGACCTTCGAGCACCAGCGCCAGGCGCGGGTCGGGATCGTTACTCAGTTCGGCGGGGAAATTCACCTGTTTGAGGTTGTCCCGTTCACTCTGCCAGCGCGCCAGGCTGGCCCACGCCATGCGGTATTGCGCTTGCAGCGATTGCACGTCGGCCGCGACCTGGGTCTGGTCGAGGCGGAACAGCGGCTGGCCTTGTTTCACCACTTGGCCTTCACGCACCAGAATCTGGCTGATCACGCCGTTGCTCATCGATTGCACGGCTTTGCGCTTGCCCGAGACCACCACGGTGCCCTGCACCGGGATGCCTTGATCGAGCGGCGCGAGGCTCGCCCAAGTGAAAAAACTGCCGGCGCCGACAATCGCCAGAATCCAGCCCATGCGGGCGAAGAAACGGGCGTCGCGCTCAGGGCGTTCGGCAATGTAGTCGTGTTCCAGCGTCGCTTCGCTGTCGTTGTTCATGCGTGTGCTGCTCATACACCCGAATTCCTGGTCGTGGGCTGATACTGCCGGCTCATGCTGAGCCCGCCCGGTGCCTGCGCGGCTTTTTCACGTGATTGTTCCTGGGTAGCCGACGGGTTGCCGGCAAGTGCCTTGAGCACGTCCTGGCTTGGGCCGAAGACTTGCAAGCGCCCTTCGTTGAGCACCAGTAACTTGTCGGCCTGGGCCAGGGCCGAAGAGCGATGGGTAACCAGAATCACGCTGGTGCCCCGGGCCTTCATGTGTGCGATGGCGCCGGCCAGCGCCGCTTCGCCGACGGTATCGAGGTTGGAGTTCGGTTCATCCAGCACCACCAGGCTCGGATGGCCGTACAACGCGCGAGCCAGGGCTACGCGTTGCTTCTGGCCGCCGGACAAACCGCTGCCGTCTTCGCCGAGCACGGTGTCGTAGCCCTGGGGCATGCGCAGAATCAATTCATGGACGCCAGCCTGTTGCGCGGCTTCGACGACTTTTTGCGGATCCGCTTCACGGAATCGAGCGATGTTTTCGGCGATGCTGCCGCTGAACAGTTCGATGTCCTGAGGCAGATAACCAATGTAAGGACCGAGGTCGTCGCGATTCCAGCGATGAATGTCCGCGCCATCGAGGCGCACCGTGCCGCCCAATGTCGGCCAGACGCCGACCAGCACCCGGGCCAGGGTCGATTTACCGGAGCCGGAAGCCCCGAGCACACCCAGCACTTCGCCGGCGCCCAGGTGGAAATTGACCATGTGCAGGGTCGCTGCCCGTTGCCCTGGCGGGCCGGCGCTGACTTGCTCGAACGTGATCTGGCCTTTCGGTGCCGGCAGCGCCATGGCCTCGTCACTCGCAGGAAAGGCTTGCAGCAAGGCGTCGAGGCGGCGGTAAGCGAGTTTGGCGCCGCTCCACTGTTTCCACACGGCGATCAACTGATCGATGGGGCTCAGCACCCGGCCCATCAAAATGGAGCCGGCGATCATCATCCCGGCGGTCATGTCGCCCTTGATCACCAGCAAGGCGCCCAACCCCAGGACCAGGGATTGCAGGCACAGGCGCAGGGTTTTGCTCAGGGAGCTGATGACCGCGCCGGTATCGCTGGCCTGATTCTGCAAGCCAAGAAAACGCGAATGCACCCCAAACCAGCGTTTGCGCAAGGCGCCGAGCATGCCCATGGCCTGAATGGTTTCGGCGTTATGCAAATGACTGGTGGCCAGTTGGCTGGACTTCTGGGAAAACCCCGCGGCTTCGCCCAAAGGCTTTTTGGTCATGGCCTCGTTCAGGCAGGCCAGCCCGATCAACAGCACTGCACCGGCGGTGGCCAATACGCCGAGCCAGACGTTAAACAGGAAAATCACAAACAGATAGACCGGAAACCACGGCGCATCGAAGAAGGCAAACAGCGCCGGGCCGGTGACGAACTGGCGAATATGGGTCAAGTCGCCCAGGGATTGCCCGGCATTGCCCTCGCCCTTGAACAGGTTGCGCTCGAAGGCGGCTTGATACACCCGCAGGTTGAAACGGCGCTCCAGTTGGCTGCCGATACGGATGACGATGAAACTGCGTACGGTCTCCAGCAACCCGATGAAGGCGAAGAACCCGACCACCATCAGCGACAACATCGCCAGTGTGGTTTCGTTTTGCGACGACAGCACCCGGTCATAAACCTGGAGCATATATATCGACGGGACCAACATCAGCATGTTGATCAATGCGGTAAAACAGCCGACGCTGATCAAGATGCTCTTATAGTCGCCCAGTGCCTTGAATAACGGTGCGGTGGCTGGGCTCTTCGCCATCTTCATTGGTTTTTCCTGAGGTGTCATTCCTCGCCATACTTGGCGAAGTTCCAATTAACTGTCCGCACACAGGTCGAGACATTCTTTTTGCCGGTCATCGCTTACAAATTAATAACAACTCTTTGTGGACTTTAAAGAGTCCCGGTTATTGATCTGCTGCTTATAACTGCACTAACGGTCTTTATATTCAGTACCTGCCGTCGGTCCGACGCTTTTCGCTTATTGCGCTGCGCGCGTGAGCGTAATAATCAGCCCCGACTTCAAGGTACTTTTATAAAGCCCCTCATGCTGTCGGCTGAAGAACATAATTCTTGAGCCTTCTTCACCAGTCACCGCAATGCCGTCCGGCTCCGGAAACCAGCCCATCGCCGATTTGTTCAGCCAGCCACTGAGGCAATCGGCTCCCTCCCCCAGGGTCTGGTCCGACTTAAGCTCTATCGTGCAGACATTCGACGGTTTGTCCTGCAGCGCCTGGGACTCGGGCGAGTCTTGCGCAGTGTTCAGGGTGGCCTGCCATTTCCCGGCCAGCTCCGACGGGTCGGCTAATTTCAGACTGCTTGCCATGGCTACTTCTCCAAGAAACATCATCAGCGTCGCTAACAGCCACGCGGTTGTTTTGCAGGTAAAAGCGTTCTGGGTCATAGGGCGTTTTACTCTGGATCGATGCAGAGAGCGACGCGTAAAGCGCCGCCCTCCTTTATGCCTTGAATCAGGCCACGATGTCCGAGAACGCCGCCTGGCCAACGGTGCTGACCAGGAAATCAGCCACGCCGTGCCCGGAGAAGTCCACCGACAACAGGCTGTTTCCGCCCGAAGTGGTCAACACTGCATCGCCTGCCGCACCGGTGAACGAGTTCACGAAATGCAGGCCCGTGCCCTTGGTGATGCCGGTCAGGTCGATCTTGTCCAGGCCGCTGACAAAATCGAGGATCTGGTCGACCGCGCCTGGCTTGGAGTCGCTGCTGGCCGCGAACACGAAGGTGTCCGAACCCGAGCCGCCCCACAGTTTATCTGCACCACCCGCGCCGAAGAGGATGTCGTTGCCGGCACCGCCCTTCAGTTCGTTGGACACACTGTTTCCGATCAACAGGTCGCTACCCGAACCGCCAATCGCGTTCTCGATCGTGACGCCTTTGGCGATGGACACGTTGCCCACCAGGCCACCAACGTCGGAGAACGAGGCTTCATTGAGGTTGATCTTCTGGTTCTGGGTAAAACCGGAAAAATCCAGGGTGTCCTTGCCGCCCGCATCCCACACCGAGAACACGACTTTGTCCGACGACGAAGACGCGCTCAGGAAATCGCGACCGGCGTTGGAGTTGAAGCCGTAGGTGGTATCACCGGTACGGGTGGTGGTGTTGGCACCGTAGAGTTTCTGGATGGCCGCGATATCGTCCATCAGCGGGCCGGAAGAATACGCTTCCACGCCGCCCTTGCTGAAGTTTTGATCGGTATTGCTTTCACTCCAGTAACTCATGACGCTGTAACCGCGGGTGTCTTGCCCGTAAGTCGCGTCATCGTAGGTCGGTGCACCTTCACCGGCGTTGTAATCGCCAGGGTGGGCCAGGCCCAGGGTATGACCGATTTCGTGGGTCAGGGTCTGACGGCCGTAGTTGTTCAGGTCCGGCGTCTTGTTCGGCGTGTAGCTGCTGTTGGTCAGGTACCAAGAAGTACCGTCATAACCTGCGCCTGTGCCAGGCAGATAAGCGAATGCCGCTGCGCCATCCTGACCGCCGCTGTAGTTGCCGAAGGTCATGTGACCGTCACCGCCGGAGGACTTCTCGGTGAAGGTGACGTTGGCCACGTCGGCCCAGGATTGCATGGCGAGCACGGCCTGGGCTTTCTGTTGCGTATTGAACTGGCTGAATCCGGTAATGCCGTGCTTGTTCATGGTGCTCGACGAGGCCGAGGTCAGGAACGTGTAGGTAAGTTCGATTTTGCCACTGCCGTCCTTGTCCTGGTAGGCAGCGCCGTCACGCAGCAGCTGGGTAGCGGCCTGGTCGACGGAGAAGGAGGGTTTGCCATTGACCGTGAGATTGCCACCCCGATCATACTGATGGCTGAAACTATCGACCTGGTTGTAGGCAGAACTGGCGGCAGCCAATGGTGCAAAGGCCTGTTCGGCAAGATCAATAGAGTTGTCTTTTACTTTCGACATAAACACACTTCCTTGTTTAGCAATGGAACAGTTTTTGTCCGATACGACAATCTCTGGCGAGATCGTCCTATCACTCGCCCAATGAAGGCGTATGAAAACTGACACAATTCGAAATCAAACGTCTACATTTTTTTTGACGTCAAATTGAACTGTTTCGCAGAATTCCCGCAAACATTGCTTGTGCTGTCGAAAGATTGTTTTTAGTGCAGGGTTTCAGCCGGATTGTCCGACAATTTCGTATTTAAATATTAAATATTGATAAGTTGTTCTTTTTGTTGGATGGCTCTCTTTTTTGGACTTTTTAGTATCAGTACCAGTGTATTGATATCAACTAAATTAAACATCCAGTTAGTTGCCGCAGTGGACGACGGCAGAGCTCCCACGACCCGTTAATCCCGGCACCGCCCTCAGACCATGCTCGTGATTGCGGCCTGCTAGACTGATTACGCTCTGGCTTGCCAGGCCACCGCATCCGAACGGCCAAAGTCCCTGTCTCCTGATCTGGAGGTATCCCATGAGCAACAGCACCGAACTCACTACTTTTACCGGCTGGGCCGCAACATCGGCAGGCGCTCCACTGGAGCGCTATAGCTACGACCCCGGTCCATTGGGGGACGAGGAGGTGGAAGTCGCCGTGGAGTATTGCGGCGTCTGCCACTCCGACCAGTCGATGATCGATAACGAATGGGGTCTGAGCCACTACCCGTTTATCCCTGGCCACGAAGTGGTCGGCAGTATCGTGCGAGTGGGCGCACAGGTACGCGGTCTCGAAGTGGGACAACGGGTGGGCATTGGCTGGTACAAGGGCAGTTGCATGCATTGCGCCTCGTGTATCGGAGGCTCCCACAACCTGTGTAGCACAGTCCAACCCACCATTGTTGGCAGCAACGGCGGCTTCGCCGATCGCCTGCGTTCGCACTGGGCCTGGGCACTTGCGATGCCGGACGGACTCGACCCGGCCATGGCCGGCCCGCTGTTCTGCGCCGGTTCGACAGTGTTCAACCCGCTCGTGGAATTCAACGTCAAACCTACTGACCGGGTCGGTGTCGTGGGGATCGGCGGCCTCGGTCATCTGGCGCTGCGTTTCCTTAATGCCTGGGGCTGCGAAGTCACGGCCTTTACCTCGTCGTTGAGCAAGCAGGACGAAGCCAAGCGCCTGGGGGCACACAACGTGCTCGCCTCTACCGACAGTAACGCGCTGAAATCCATTGCCGGCACACTGGATTTTCTCCTGGTCACCGCCAACGCCAATCTCGACTGGTCAGCCATGCTTGGAACCTTGCACGGCAAGGGGCGCCTGCATTTTGTTGGCGCGGTGCCCGGCGCTATTCCAGTGCATGTGTTCGAACTGCTTCCCCAACAAAAGGGCTTGTCCGCCTCGCCGGTCGGCTCGCCCAGTACCACGGCAACCATGCTGGAGTTCTGCGCCCGGCATCAGATCTTGCCGCAGGTCGAGCACTTTCCCATGAGTCGGGTCAACGACGCCATTGATCACCTGCGCAGTGGCAAGGCGCGCTACCGCGTCGTGCTGGATGTCAGCAAATGACAGATTGGCGCGTCGGGTAACACCGTACGCGCCTTTTGCGCCTCTTTGGAAAGAACAAGGGGCAACTGGCGCCCCCAAAAGCGACCAGGTCAGCATCGCTTGCTTCCAGGATGTCCCAGTCGGCGGTAGGGCTCTGGCTCCCACGCCTTGAGCGCGTCGAGACCACCCCGAGCATCACCCACGGTTGACGGACCCACTCGGTATCGCGCTGAAGAATCGAAGTTCTGTCCGGGCGTCAATGACCAATGGGATGCCCGGCAATGCTGGCCTTTGGCCAAAATGCCGGCCTCTCATGACCTGGGTCAAAAAAAACTGAACCAATCGCTGAACGGTCTGAAAAAATCCACATGATTTTCACATCCGGGTGCTACTTTTAAAGACAGTCACCGGTTGAGCCATTGAAGGCTCTTCCCTCCTAACATGAGCTAAAGGAAGCGCTCGATGAAGAAGGCGGGCAACACATGAATCAAGGTTCATTCAGCAAGGTCACTTTTCCAAATGCCTGCCAGCTGATGCGCTGGCATTTTCATCCCATGGGTTTCGAAGCGACCATGGATGCACCGGGCAGCATGGTTGCTCGTCTATTCGACCGAGCCAGCGGCGAAACCATGATCGCCATTGCCGGTATTCCTTGTGCAACGGTCATGAATGCCGCCGATGTAGAGCGGATTATCGAAGCGGTCGAGGATGAGCTGGAAGCGTTCATTCCTCCGCAGACGCTCAGGAGTTATGCCTGACAGCCAACACCCGACAAAAAGCCCGCTTATCGATTTAGCGGGCTTTTTGTAGCAGCTGCCGAGTAACGCGAGGCTACAAGGAATGCATCGCCGCAACTTGCATCAGGGCCTGGCCCAGATCGGCGCGCAGGTCTTCGACATCCTCCACCCCCACAGACAAACGCACCAGCGCATCGCTAATGCCGAGCTGTGCGCGTGTTGCTGCCGGAATGGTGGCGTGAGTCATGATCGCCGGGTGCTCGATCAGGCTTTCCACCCCGCCCAGGCTCTCGGCCAAGGCAAAGATCCGCACACTCTCGAGAAAACGTCTGGCGCCCGTCAGGTCGCTGTTCAGCTCGACGGAAATCATCCCGCCGAACCCGCGCATCTGCCGCCGCGCCAATTCGTGCTGCGGGTGCGATGCCAGGCCCGGATAATACACGCGTGCCACTTGCGGCTGACGTTCCAGCCATTGCGCCAGCTCCAGCGCGTTGCTGCAATGGCGCTCCATGCGTAGCGCCAGGGTCTTCACCCCGCGCAAGGTGAGGAACGCGTCGAACGGCCCGGCGATCGCCCCCACTGCGTTCTGCAGAAAGCCCAGTCGCTCGGCCAGTTCTGCATTCTGCCCGACCACTGCGATGCCGCCGATCACGTCGGAGTGACCGTTCAGGTACTTGGTGGTCGAGTGCAGCACGATATCGAATCCCAATTCCAGAGGACGCTGGATCCACGGACTGGCGAAGGTGTTGTCCGCCACGCAGATGATGCCTCGCTCGCGACAGATCCGCGCGACGGCGGATAGGTCAGTCAGGCTTAACAAAGGATTGCTCGGCGTCTCGACCCAGACCATCCGCGTGTCATGCTGCAGCGCCGCTTCGAAGGCCGCCAGGTTCGTCATATCGACGAAGCTGAAGCGATGCCCCGCGCTGCGTCGGCGCACCCGTTCGAACAAGCGGAAAGTCCCACCGTACAAATCATTGCCAGAAACGATGTGCGCACCCGCGTCGAGCAATTCGAGCACGGTGGCGATCGCCGCCAGCCCTGAAGCGAAGGCGAACGCCTGGGTGCCGCCCTCAAGGTCCGCCACGCAACGCTCCAGGGCGAAGCGCGTCGGGTTGTGCGAACGCCCGTAATCGAAGCCCTTGTGCACACCGGGGCTCTGCTGGGCATAGGTGGAGTTGGCGTAAATCGGCGGCATCAGCGCCCCGGTGGTCGGGTCCGGTGTTTGTCCGGCATGGATCACACGGGTGGCAAAGCCCCGTGGCGCGGTGCTTTCATCGTGCTGACTCATGTCAGTGATCTCCGCAAGTGATTGAGCATGTCGACGCGGGTAATCAGGCCATGGAAGCCCGAGGTATCGGCGATGATCGCCACCAGCCCACGGTCGAGCACCGCCTCCAGTTCAGCAAGACTGGCGCCGGGAGGCAGGGTTTCGAGTTTGTCAGTCATCGCGCTGGTCACGGTCATGCGAAAATGCGTGGCGTCTTCATGCACGCCAAACAGAATATCGGACTCGTCGATGACCCCGACCAGCCGCTGCCCATCTACCAACACCGGCAGTTGCGACACATCCGCCAGGCGCATGCGCTGGAAGGCGGTGAGCAAGGTGTCGTCCGGGCCGACGCTGACCACACGGCCATCCTCGAAACGCCGCGCGATCAGGTCACGCAAATCGCCGTAGCGTTTGCGCGCAAGCAAGCCCTGATCGTTCATCCACTGGTCGTTATAGATCTTCGACAGATAACGGGTGCCGGTGTCGCAAACGAAACTGACCACCCGCTTCGGCTGGGTTTGTTCGCGGCAGTAACGCAGCGCCGCCGCCAGCAAGGTGCCAGTCGAAGAGCCGCCGAGAATGCCTTCGGCGCGCAGCAGTTGGCGGGCATGATCGAAGCTTTCCTCGTCGCTGATCGAATAGGCCTTGCGCACGCTGGAAAGGTCGGCAATCGACGGAATGAAGTCCTCGCCGATGCCCTCCACCGCCCAGGAACCGGGCGTACCGAGGGTGCCGCTGCGGCTGTATTCGGCCATCACCGAGCCGACCGGATCAGCCAGCACCATTTCCAGATTCGGTTGTACGCGCTGAAAGAAACGGGTCAGCCCGGTCAGCGTGCCGGCTGAACCGACACCGACCACGATGGCATCCACATCATGCTGAGTCTGCGCCCAGATCTCGGGCGCGGTGCTGCACTCGTGGGCCAGAGGATTGGCCGGGTTGTTGAACTGATCGGCGAAGAAGGCGTCGGGAATGTCCTTGGCCAGCCGCGCAGCGACGTCCTGGTAATAATCAGGATGGCCCTTACCCACGTCGGAGCGGGTGATGTGCACTTCGGCACCCATCGCCTTGAGGTGCAGGACCTTCTCGGTGGACATTTTGTCCGGCACCACCAGCACCACCCGGTAACCCTTGGCGCGGCCAACCAGTGCCAGCCCCAGACCGGTGTTGCCGGCGGTGGCCTCGACGATAGTGCCGCCGGGGCGCAGGCGGCCATCGCGCTCGGCGGCGTCGATCATCGCCAAGCCGATGCGATCTTTGATCGAACCGCCGGGGTTCTGCGATTCGAGTTTGAGAAACAGCGTGCATGGGCCGGTATCGAAGCGGCTGATACGCACCAGCGGCGTATTGCCGATCAGTTCGAGCACGGCGGGACGGGAATTGTTCGGCATGTCGTCACCTCGCTGCGGTAATCCGCATTTGGATGGACAGCAACCGGCGGCCAGTCAAATGCGCCAGTTGCAAGCAAACCTTCGCTTGGACCTTAGGCCGGGATTGCGCCTCTCGCAACTTTTCGCAGCCCGTCGGTAGCGTCGTTGCCTGAACGCCACTACCGACGGCTTATCGGTTTCAGGCAGAAACTTTTCCCTGACGATGATCGGCAAAAAACGCCTTGCCCTTACCGATCCGGTCGGAGGCCTTGGGCATATTCGCCGCCTGGGTATCCTGGCCATCGACATACCAGTAGCAATGACTCACCGCCCGGGTGATGCCCACGTAGGCCAGACGCAGGATCTCGTCTTTCTGTGCGCTGTCGTAGGGCTCGCTGTCGCCGGCCTTGCCTAGCCCGGCCATGCGATAGACCTGGTTCTTGTAAGGCGAACTGGTCAGATGCTGGCAATCTCCCAGCAGGAACACCGCATCAGCTTGCAGGCCCTTGGCGCTGTGATAGGTCAGTTGCTTGAGCCGTCGCGCGTCGTACGGCAAGCTAGAATCCACGTTAACTACAGACTGAATATGCTCTTCTATCAATGACTTATCGCTACTTTTTCGATAAAGCATCAAGATTGAATCGCCTTTTCTGTAGTGCTCGATCAGTCGCTGGGCCATGCCCTGGTC
This sequence comes from Pseudomonas sp. P1_A1, assembly GCF_056406935.1. Lineage (NCBI taxonomy): Bacteria > Pseudomonadati > Pseudomonadota > Gammaproteobacteria > Pseudomonadales > Pseudomonadaceae > Pseudomonas > Pseudomonas sp. P1_A1. The sequence continues at coordinate 107,123 of NZ_JBFTZE010000003.1, forward strand.
ATCCCGATCGAGGACATTCACCGGCAGCAACGCCTTGGGTTCTCCGCTGGCCTTGGCCTTCTTGCCGGCGATTGCCGGTGCGGCGCGGACGATGTGCTCCGCCGCGTCGATGATGTGCTGATGGCTGCGGTAATTGTCGCTGAGCATCACCTTGGTCGTGCTCGGCGACGGGAACTCCTTGTTGAACTCCATGAAGTAGCTCGGCGAGCTGCCACGCCAGCCGTAGATCGATTGCCAGTCGTCCCCCACACACAGCAATGACGAACGTTGCGCCCCTCGCCCTACGTGCATGGCCGGGCCACGACTGCGGATCTCGGCCAGGCTGGCGCGAATCCAGGAAACGATCTGCGGCGACACGTCCTGGAACTCATCGATCATCAGGTGCGACATTGGCCTGAGCAGTTCATCGCTGAGCAACTTGAGATTCTCCGGTGAATGCTCGCTGAACAGGGCAAACATCCGGTTGTAGGTCATCACGGGTGGCGATTGATCCAGCAGATGATCTTCCAGCGCTCGCCAGAACAGGCTCAAGGCCTCGAAAAAGAATCGGTCCGGGTCATCCTTGGCGAAACTCATCTGGCCCACGGCATTGGGCACATCCAGGCCGAGGTTTTCGATAAACCCGGCTGCCGCGACAAAACAGTCCAGCAACGGCGCGGAAGCAAGCTCGCCCTTGACCCTGTAATCGAAGCCCGGCCCGGCGCTGGCGTCACCGGCAAGAGACGCCAAAACACGTTTTGAAGATTCGTAACTATCCAGCCATATCAATGGCTTACGACAGAAAGCTTGAAACAGAGTGCGCTTTACAGCCCATTCCGCACGCACGGTAAGCTTGGCCTTCGGGCGGCTGACCTGCGGATTTTCCCGAGGGTCGAAACCCAGCACCACCCAGGCATCCAGCGCCGGAATGTAACCGTGGCAATGGAAGGTCGAACCGTTGATGTCGAAGGTCTGGCGATTCGGCTCGATGCCCTTGATCGGCCAGGCGCCGGCGCGAAACCACAGGTCCTCGATGGTGTCGCACAGCTCTTCATCACGCTTGGCGGCCAGTTCAGTCACCGCCATGCGCTTTTGCACGTCCGGGTGGTCGCGTTCCAGTTCCTTGAGCTGCAAGGCGTGACGAGACAACGGCTTGATCAATTCGCGGAAACGCTCATCGCGAGTGTGCAGGCTGTGATAGCAGGCGTTGAGCTGCTGGCGCTGGGCGTCGTTGATTCGCAGGTCGAAGGGGTTGCTGTCGACCTCCTCATCGGCGCCCTGCACGCGAAAGCTGAGGTTTTCGAAGGCTTGCAGCCGTTCGAAACCCGGCAGGCTGCGCACCATTGGCAGGATCCGCGAATGAAAAGTGCGCACCAGGTCCCGCGCTTCTTTGAAGCTGAGTGCCCGGCCCCACACGGCAAACAGTTCGATCAGCTTATTGATGAAATCCTTGCGCGACTCGCGGGTGAAGGTCACCACAGTCATCGAACTCAGCTCAAACCCCAGGTAATGGCTGAGCAGCAGAATTCGCAGCACCAGGGTGGTCGACTTGCCCGCGCCCGCCCCGGCAATCACCGAGGTCGACGGCGTGTCGCTGAAAATCATCTTCCACTGGGCAGCGCTCGGCTGGGCATGCGCAGGCAGCAGTCGCGCCACGTCGGCCTTCATGCGCTTCTTCAGTTCAGCGCTCAATGGCAGGCGCCAATCGTCGAACAGGTTGTCATCGACGTTGGGCGGTCGATGCTCGGTCGAGCGCGAGTCACGGATCAGCAGCACTTGCCGGCCTTCTTCCAGGCCCTCGAGCTTGCCTTCCTTATAGCCGTATTCCACACCGGCGCTGTGACCGCTGCGAAAACCGTCAGCTTGCCCGTGCAGCCAGGACGCACGGTGTTGCGCGCGCAGGCGGGTCAGGCCGTGGCCAAAGAACCGGGCAGCCAGACGTTTGAGCAAAGGCATCTCGGCCAGGGGACGAAGTTCGGGCGGAAGATCGGGTGTGTGTTGCGGCACGCAGGCGGACTCCAGTGTGTGAGGCTGTCGAGGGCTATGGTGTCTGCATTTGCCGTTGAGTTCTAGTGAAATGCTTACAGGTCATTGRCTTATGCGATGAAGTGAAGGCTGGATGAGAAAAATTCGAGATAATTCGATATCAAATAATTCGATTGTATTGAGGCATTTTTTACGCTTTTTATCGATCAGTGCCTGATAGATGATGCTCCCCATCAACCACCGGTTCTCGTTTGTGGCTCAGACGTTCTGCCCCATGACGAACCTTTTCAGGAGACGATCATGCTTGAACTCAGACCTTTCAACTCCCTGGGCGGCGCGCACCATGGCTGGCTGGATGCCCATCACCACTTTTCGTTCGCCGAGTACTATGACCCCAAACGCATGAACTGGGGCAACCTGCGGGTGTGGAACGATGATGTGATTGCCCCCGGCACCGGGTTCCCGCAACACCCGCACCGGGACATGGAAATCATCACCTACGTTCGTGAAGGCGCGATTACCCACCAGGACAACCTGGGCAACAAGGGCCGCACTGAAGCAGGTGATGTGCAGGTCATGAGCGCCGGCACCGGGATCGCCCACAGTGAATACAACCTGGAAGCGACCGAGACCCGGATCTTTCAGATCTGGATCATCCCCAACGAAACCGGTCTGGCACCGTCGTGGGGCGCCAAGCCCTTCCCCAAAGGCCAGCGCGAAGGCTTCGTGACCCTGGCCAGCGGCAAGGCCGGCGACGATCAAAGCCTGCGGATTCGCGCCGATGCGCGTCTGGTGGCGGCCAACCTGAAAGCCGGGGAAACGGCTGAATATCGTCTGGACAGTGGCCGTCGCGCTTATCTGGTGCCAGCGACAGGAGCGATTGAAGTCAATGGCTTGCGCGCACAAGCTCGAGACGGGGTTGCGGTTGCCGATGAGCAAGTGTTGCGGGTGACTGCGATTGAGGACAGTGAAATCGTGTTGGTGGACCTGGCTTGATCAGGTAAATGCGCGGCAAAAAAAGGGGCGACCGTAGATGGTCGCCCCTTTTCTATTCATTTGTGGCGAGGGAGCTTGCTCCCGCTCAGCTGCGAAGCAGTCGTAATCCAGCCGGCGCGGTGTACCTGTTACACCTCGCCAACCAATTTGGGGCCGCTTCGCGCCCCTGCGGGAGCAAGCTCCCTCGCCACAGGGCTTTCAATCACTTCGCAGAAATTGCGCCATCCACCAGTGTCTGAGCCTCGGCCACCAGTTGTTTCAGGTGGTCGTCACTGACAAAGCTTTCTGCGTAAATCTTGTAGATGTCCTCGGTGCCCGACGGCCGCGCCGCGAACCAGCCGTTCTCGGTCATGACTTTCAGACCGCCGATGGCCTGGTCGTTGCCCGGTGCATGGCTGAGGATGCTCTGGATCGCTTCGCCCGCCAGTTGAGTCGAGGTGACCTGCTCCGGCGACAATTTGCTCAGCAGAGCTTTCTGTTCAGGGTTGGCCTTGGCGTCAACGCGTACCGAGAACGGCTCACCCAGTTCATCGGTCAACGCGCGATAGGCCTGGCTTGGATCACGGCCCGTGCGAGCGGTCATTTCAGCGGCCAGCAGCGCCGGAATCAAACCGTCCTTGTCGGTACTCCAGACACCGCCGTCCTTGCGCAGAAACGATGCACCGGCACTTTCTTCACCGCCAAAACCCAGGGAGCCGTCGAACAGACCGTCGGCAAACCATTTGAAACCGACCGGCACTTCATACAGACGACGGCCCAGACGTTTGGCGACGCGATCGATCAAGCCGCTGCTGACCACGGTTTTACCCACGGCCGCATCGGCGCGCCACTGTGGACGGTTCTGGAACAGGTAGTCGATCGACACCGCGAGGTAGTTGTTCGGCGCCAGCAAACCACCGGACGGAGTCACGATGCCATGACGGTCGTGGTCCGGGTCGCAGGCAAACGCCACGTCGAAACGCTCTTTCAGGCCGATCAGGCCTTGCATGGCATAGCTGGACGATGGGTCCATGCGGATCTGCCCGTCCCAGTCGACGGTCATGAAACGGAACGTTGCATCAACCTGTTTATTCACCACTTCCAGGTCCAGGCGGTAGTGCTCGGCAATCGCCGACCAGTAGCGCACCCCTGCTCCGCCCAGCGGATCGACACCCAGACGCAGCTTCGCATCGCGGATAGCGTCGAAGTCGATCACGTTGATCAGGTCAGCGACATAGGTGTTGAGGTAATCATGACGATGGGTAGTGCTGGCCTTCAGGGCCTGCTCGTAGCTGATGCGTTTGACGCCGGCGAGCCTGGCTGCCAGCAACTCGTTGGCCTTGGCTTCGATCCACTTGGTGATGTGGGTATCGGCCGGGCCGCCGTTGGTTGGGTTGTACTTGTAGCCACCGCTTTGCGGCGGGTTGTGGGACGGCGTGATGACGATGCCGTCCGCCAGGCCTGAAGTGCGCCCGCGGTTGTAGCAAAGAATCGCATGGGAAATGGCCGGCGTCGGAGTGTACTCATCGCCTTCGGCGATCATCACCGTCACACCGTTCGCTGCCAGCACTTCCAGGGCGCTGGCACCGGCCGGCGTGGACAGCGCGTGAGTGTCGATCCCGACGAACAGCGGGCCATCGATGCCCTGGGCTTCGCGATACAGGCAGATCGCCTGGCTGATGGCCAGCACGTGCCATTCGTTGAAACTCAAGTCGAACGAGCTACCTCGGTGTCCAGACGTGCCGAAGGCGACGCGCTGGGTAGAAATGGCTGCATCGGGCTGGCCGGTGTAATAGGCCGTTACCAGTCGCGGGATGTCGACCAACAGTTCTGCCGGTGCCGGTTTGCCCGCAAAAGGACTGAGTGTCATGCAAAACCTCTGAGAGAGAGTGGTTCGGGATAGGAACGCAGTTTACTGACAGTTTGGCCGTTGCGCGACGTTATCGAATGTCAGGTTCCGAGGAGCTCTGGAGCCTTGGCTCAATCGATCGACTCCAGACGCAAGGCATCCCCCAGCAGCCCCAGTGCAGCGACGAGCTCGTGGTCGCCACCGAACGTATGACTCAGGCGCAAGTGCTGCGTGTGCAGGCCCTGCAGACTGAACAACTCCCCCGGTGCGATGACCACTTGTTGCTTGAGCAGTCTCTGGAACACTCGATGTACATTGACTTGGCGCAACGAGCGAATCCAGACCGTCGCCCCGCCCCGGGGCTCGACGAAATGCAGCGATTCCGGCAGACGCTCCTGGAGCAGTTGGGTCATCAGCACCATGCGTTCCTTGAGCAGTCGACGCAACACCAGCAGGTGTTGATCGATGCGTCCGTTGCTGTACAGCCGCGCGATGGCTTTCTGACGAATCAGCGACAAACGGAATGCCCGCAGCAGAAAGTGCCGTTGCAGTTCGGCACGCAGTTGTCGCGAGAGCAGGTAACCAAAGGGTGCCTCCGAGCCGATGATTTTCTCGAAAGTGGAAAACACGATCAGCCGATCAGGGTCCACCAGGTCGCGAAACCGCAAGCCGTTCGGTTCGAATTCGAGCTCGCCGTAACAATCGTTTTCCAATACCCAACAGCCATGCCGTTCCAGCAGTTGCGCAGTGGACTGCCGGTTGTCGTCAGGCGCCACGCTCCCGCGCGGCATGTTCAGTCCCGATGAAAGCATCATCAGTCGCACCCGCCCGGTCTCGAGCAGCTCTCTAAGCTGTTCGAGATCCAGGCCACCACAGGCTTGCAGCGGCAGCTCGACAACCTGCACGGCTGCGTCCTGGAACAAACGCAGAATCACCCAGTCGCACGGCGACTCGACCACCACCACCGAATCTTTGAGGTCAAGAACGGCGATCAATATTTCAAGTACGCCGCGCATATCTGCGCCGATATAGACATCATCGGCATGCCAGCAGCGTGTCGGTGAAGTGGTGTAGCGTGCCGCAAGGGCCGTGCGCAGTTCCAGCTCGCCGCAGGGTTGTGAAGACGGTTGCGGCTGGCGCGGATACTGGCGCAGCAATTCTCTCTCCAGCAACAACAACGGGCTGTCCAGGGGTTGTAACAACGCCGGTTCATCGGCGCTCAACACCAGCATGCCGGGGCGCCTGGCGTTGACATAGACCGTTTCGAGCAGGTCTTTACCGTTGCCGGGCAGGCCGACAGAGGACACCGGCAGAGCGTAATAGCCTGACTTGGCAACCGAATAGATGCGTCCTTCCTTCTCCAGCAGCGAATAGGCGTATTGAATGGTCGAGATCGACACACTCAAACGATCCGCCAACTGCCGCAATGAAGGCAGGCGCACTCGCACGTCACTGCCCGGCTCATTGATCAGATTGTTCAGGTAGCGGTACACCGCCTGGTACGCGAAATCGGAATCTCGTGATCCTTTCATGGGTGATGACCGAACACGCTACGAACGTCATGACGCACTCTCGATGAATCCGCCAAACCAGGAACGTTCACTGGCCCATCGACCATTCGCCAGTCACTGCTGCTTCATTCTCGGGGTCCATGCCTTCGACTTGCACGCCCGCGTCACCGCTTTCCGTGCCTGGCACCCTGCCCTCGTCCCGAACCACCGGCCCCATGCGGTAAAGCGTACCGATCAGGCTGACCGACAACCCGCTGACATCAACCATCCACTGCAAAACCTGCTCGGGTGCCGGACCGCCCTGCATCGCCCGGTGCAATTCCGGCAGCGCCACCAGCATGCCGGGATGGCATTGACGAAGAAAATGCTCCAGGGCCGCGCCGTTATCGACAAACGGGGCGAACAGCAGGCACACCAGTTGGGCTTCACTCAAACCGAGATTTTTTTGTGCCTCGGCCGTCGCCAATCCGCGCTGATCGGCCATGGTCAGCGGATTGCCGAAGGTCTCCACTGCCTGCTCGCAAAAACGCTCGGGCAATTGTTTACGGCGCATCATCACCAACGCGCGCTGCAGGTATTCGCTGACCCCCTCTTCGTAGGTGCGACTGTGTACAAAGCGCGCTTGCAAGCCGCGAAGGTGCGCGGATATCGACAGGCTGACATAGTCGTTATCACTGAGTTGAGCCGTCAGTTCATCAGGTTGAAAACCGAGGAAGTCAGTGAGCAGCGGCCAGCGCTCTTCCAGATTGCTGACCAGCATGTCGTGAATGTCGATGAAGGTCGTGCGGCGGCAGGCCTCAAAGTGCTCGGCAGGACGCCACGCAGCCTGAGCAGAGTCGGGATAAAACTCGCGATAGCAGTCGCTGCCCAGTTCATCGAGCCGCGCAAACAATCCCTCGTAGCCCGTTTCATGGCGGCTCGTCGGCACAAGCCCGGCCTTGGCTGCGGCACGGTTCAAACCCTCGATGAACTGCGCCTGCCGACGGGGTGAATCGCTGCTGACCATGACATCGACGCCATTGTCCCAGCGGGCGATTTGCCCATAAAACTCCCCTGTGGCCAGGTACCCGTCGTCCCACAACTCGAGCGGCCCGTTCCAGGCGCGACGGTGCCCGACCATCAGCAGGTTGAGCCGATTCGACTCGCGGCCGGCGTCGGAGATTGGCGCCAAGTGATTGAACGGCAGGACCTCACGATTATCGACCATCAATATTTCGACCCGGGGATCGTCGTAGAGAAACAATGCACTGCTGCTGCGATGGATGTTTTCCAGTGCTGTCGCAGCCGTACCATTCAAGCGCAAAGTGGCCACTCGCAGCTGAAACGTCGCCGGTGCCCGACCGGCGATACTCAGTTGCGCGGCGCGCAGCAGCGCCAGTGTGTAACAGCTGTCGCGGGACCCGGACTGGACCGCCAACACCTTGTAATCGCCGATACGCTCCATACCTCCGGCCGACACCACCAAGCGCTGAATCATCAGTTGCAATGCCGTGCGCTCGGCGCGAGAGAAAAAGCTCAGCAAGCGCTGCAGTACTTGTTGATAAACATAATTCATTGCCTGTTCATGGGTATGGGTCATCATTGTTTACCTGTTACTCATAAGTTCGACGCCACGCAAACAATTACATGCACTGCGCGACGGATTGCCTGTCATGAATGGGGTGCCGGGGTTGTTATCAAATGCTAGCACTTAAGCATTGTGTAATTATTTGAAATGGTTGCATGTCTCGAGAACCCCAAACAGGGCAAGACCGCCGCAACGCCCGGCAGGACGGGGGCTTTTCGGTCCCGAGCGATTTCCTAGGAAATTTCCGACAACATCCCACAGACGTGTAATACAAGAAATAAAGAAAGAAGTTGCCAATAAATGCATGACCGCCGAGCGGCGTCGAATTATTTGTTGAGCATGTATTGCCAGTGCGCATCGAAAAGTTTCAACCTGATACCCAGCCATGACTCTTTCCTTGAGATGAAATAATCATTCAATTATCAGGGCTTACATAATGATTAGAAGATACAGATCGAGAGCAAAAACCAGTTCAGTTGCTGAACCGCCCCATCGAGGGATCGATGGGATGTCTCATTTTGGAGGTTTTGACCGCGGAAAAGTCCGTGCTTGCACGGACCTTTCCAGAGGGGCTTATACAAAAAGGCTCGTACGAAGAGTTCAGGCTGGTTCGACCTCAAGGGCGACCCGTTCGCGGCATGGGCATTCGTCCATGTAGCGGTGCGCTTCGACAAACTGGGAAAACGGGAATACCCGAGTCTTGAGCGGCAGCAGCACATGGTCTGCGGTCAACTGGTTGATGTCGCGCAGGGCACGTTGCAGTGCGGCCTGATCCTGGAGGATGCCCAGCTCCGGCTTGCCGGTGAAGTTGCCGATGCAGTGCACGAAGAACTGAATGTTCTTCTGGAACGCCGCACAGGCCGGAAATGGCGTCTGGTTACCACCCTGCAGGCCATAGAGCACCAGGCTACCGCGAGGCGCGAGCACATCGCCGAGCAGCGACATCTGCGGGCCACCCAGACCATCGAACACCACATCGACGCCACGGTTGTCGGTAATTTTGTTGATCCGCATCAGCAGATCTTCTTCTTCGGTGACGATGACTTTTTCGGCACCCAGCGACAGCAGGTATTCACGCTCGTCCGCAGTTTTGGTCGCAGCGATTACTCGCACACCAAGGGCTTTGCCCAGTTGTACGAACGACGGCCCGGCGCAGTGACTGGCGTCGGTCACCAGAGCGAATTGCCCGGGTTTGACGCGCGCCAGATCGGTGTAGCCAAAATAGGCGACCAATAGCGGCGTGTAATGCACGCTGGCTTCGACCGGGCTGAGCACATCCGGGTAGCGGGTCAGAGCCGTGCGTGGCAGAACGATCTGTTCGCCGTAGACCGGATAGTCGTTGGGACTTTCGGCCGGGAAGCTGGCGACCTTGTCACCGATAGCGAGATCATCGACTCCCTCGCCGAGCGCCGTGACCACGCCGGCCATTTCATGACCCAGGCCTGAAGGCAGGCGAGCATGAGAGGAAGCCAGGTTCTGGCGCCAGAGAATGTCGTACCAGCTGATGCCTATCGCCTCGACACGCACCTGCACTTCGCCCGGCGCAGGCAGAGCGGCCGCATGCTCTTCGCATTTGAGCACCTCGGCTGGACCAAACTTGTGAAAACGGATCGTGCGGGACATCGCAAACCTCGTCAAAGTAACCTCTAATGCCCTGAACTCTATCTGGGCTTTCTACCCAAGACCATCAGTGGCTATTAATAGTCGACATGCCTGTCATTGATTCCGCAGCGACGGCGACACCATCCAATGCCGTAAAAACCGAAGCAGCCTTTCAGGGAAAACTGAATTACCCTGTGCAGAGTACCAGTCTTTCCCCGTAAGATTCACGCCGGCCATTGTTCTCATATGGTCGCTCACGTCAAGTTTGCTGAATCTGCCAGGACTCCAGATGAATCGTAATGACCTGCGTCGTGTCGACCTGAACCTGTTGATCGTTTTCGAAACACTGATGCACGAGCGCAGTGTGACCCGCGCTGCGGAAAAATTGTTCCTCGGCCAGCCGGCCATCAGTGCGGCACTCTCGCGCCTGCGCGGGCTGTTCGATGACCCGTTGTTCGTGCGCACCGGCCGCAGCATGGAGCCTTCCGCCCGAGCGGTGGAAATCTTCGCCCTGCTCTCGCCGGCCCTGGATTCGATTTCCACCGCGGTCAGTCGCGCGGCGGAATTCGATCCGGCCACCAGCACCGCGGTATTCCGCATCGGCCTGTCGGACGATGCCGAGTTCGCGTTGCTGCCGATGCTGCTCAAGCGGCTGCGTGCCGAGGCACCGGGCATCGTGTTGGTGGTGCGTCGGGCCAACTACATCCTGATGCCGAACCTGTTGGCCTCGGGCGAAATTTCCATTGGCGTCAGCTACACCGCCGACCTTCCAGCCAACGCCAAGCGCAAAGTACTGCGCCGCAGCATGCCAAAATTGCTCCGGGCCGACTCCGTGCCGGGGCCATTGAGCCTGGATGATTTCTGCGCCCGCCCCCACGCGCTGGTATCGTTCGCGGGCGACCTGAGCGGCTTTATAGATGAAGAGCTGGAGAAACTCGGGCGCAAACGGCACGTGGTATTGGCAGTACCACAGTTCAATGGGTTGAGCACACTGATCAGCGGCACCGATATCGTGGCCACCGTCCCGGACTACACCGCCGAAGCGTTGACCGCCGCCGGTGGTGTTCGGGCGGAAGATCCGCCGTTGCCGGTGCGCAGCTTTGAATTGCACATGGCCTGGCGCGGGTCGCAGGATAATGATCCGGGTGAGCGGTGGTTGAGGTCGCGGATTCAGATGTTTTTCGGGGACCCCGATAGCCTGTAATGGAATTCCGCTAAATTCCATAAAATCGTTTAATAACAGCACCTTAATGACATAATTAGTCTATATCCGTCTGTCTAAATCCACTGGATTCCAGAGCTCGTGGGGGCATAATTGGGGGCAAATTTCGGTTCCTTAAAAAGGATGCCCCCACCGATGTCCCCAGATAATGCGGTTGTTTTCAAACGAAAACTGAGCGATGCGTTGATCCGCTCGCTGACCGAACCCGGCAAACACGCTGACGGCGAAGTTCCTGGTCTCTACTTGGAGGTGAGGGCGTCTAGCAAGGTCGGCAAATCCCCTTCCAAGTTCTGGCGCTTGAAGTATCGGCTGCATGGCAAGGAAAACCGCTTCTCCATCGGCGCTTACCCTGACATTGGTCTCAAGGAGGCACGCGACATTGCCCGCAGCGCACGCCGCGACGTGGCAAACCACACCGCGCCGCTCAAGGCCAAGACCGCCAAAATCGAGGCGCAGCTCCTCAACGAGGAGCGCACATTTGAGTACGTAGCCAAACAATGGTTGGCATTCAAGTCAGCCGAACTGGTGACCAAATCCATCTCGGGGTTTAGCGGAGCGCTGAACAACCACATCTTTCCCGCGATTGGTAAAAAACCGGTCAGCGAGATCAAGCTGGAGCACATCACCACGATTATTACGTCGTTGCGCCGTCAGCGCACCATGGCCATGGCCCGGCGCGTGCGTACTATCATCCGTGCCGTCCTGGGCTTTGCCGAGGGGCGCGGATGGGTGGAACGTAATGTGGCGCTTAGCAACATTGAGGAGTTGAAGATCCGCCATGTCGTGACCAGCAACCCGGCAATCGAAAGGCCAGCCGACCTGGGCAGGTTTCTTATACGCCTTGATGACTGCAACGACGGCAGCGTTGCCGCCGCAATGCGTCTGCTGGTCATGTTGCCGGTCCGCCCAGGCGAACTGGTGCGGATGCGCTGGGAAGATGTCGACTTGGTGGGCGCCGATTGGCGCTATGTGGTGAGCAAGACCAAGCATCTGGATAAGAGCAAGCACATCGTGCCGTTGCCTGAGCAAGCCTTGGTTCAGTTACGCGAGCTACATAAAACCCGCGTGGTGGATGAAGAAGGCAAAGGCTGGGTGTTCGTCTCGCCGGTCTATCCGGGACGTCCCATAAACCCGACCTCCATGCTCAAGTCCTTTCAGCGTATCTGGCCGGAGTACAACATCACTGCCCACGGCTTTCGCGCCACCTACAGAACTATTGCCCACGAGCATTTGGGTATAGATCCTATAGTGCTTGAACTGTCTTTGTCCCACCGGATGCCAGGTGCTCTGGGGGCTGTATATGCCCGCGCGCAATTACTAGTGCAACGCCGGGAGGCGGCTCAACAATGGGCGAACTACTTAGACCAGTTGCGGCAAAACGCTGCGCACGTGACCTCAGATTGAGGATGCAGCGCAAGGAATTAGGAGATGGAGTGGGAAACGAGGCATGCATCAATTCCTATCGTCTGACTAAGGAGACTTCAATGTGGAGGAATCAAATGCTACAGCGCGTGCAGGCAAAGCTATTTATTGAGTTTTATATTGCGCTAATCCTATGGAACGTACGCCTTCCCCTGTGCCTCCACATTTTCCAGCCCGAGGGCTTGATCGATCGCGCTCGGTGCGCGCATGCACGGCCGGCACGCTTGAGGTCGTCTTGTGAGGTGGCGGATGTCACCGGACCGGTGATCGTGAGATTGCCTTCGCGCAACAGTCGGCCACTGACGTAGACCACCCCGCGGTGCACCACGTCGGGTACATAATCGCCGCGCGGCGCGGGCGGGTCGGGGAGCACGACACCGAGTTGGGCAAGGTCTGCGCACGAGATCATGCGGGCTCCTTGTGATGGACAGACCGTCGGGAGCCGACAGCCTACTATCCGGAAACCTGCGATTTACTTGCCCAGAATGTTCTTCAACGCAGCGGTATGGCCGGCCGGGTCGTTTACGCTGGACATCACTTCGATGATGGTGATCTTCTGATCGTTCATCGTCATCAACGAGGCCATCAGTAGTTTCAGGCCGTTGAAATCGTCGGTGCCGTCCAGGCGGTACATCTTCAAGCCGTTCACCTGTATGGTCTTCTCGCTAGTCATGCGAAAGTTGGGTGACGCGGCCTGCTGCTTTTCCTTCACGGTATCCACGGCAAGGCGAAACGCAGCGTCCGGGGTGGTGCCCGCAGTCGGCGCCGGACCTTCGGTAACGATGATGGCCCGCTCGCTTTTCGGATCGAAGTACATCGTGCCGCCGTTCTCGCTGTTCAAGGGACGGGCCTCGACGCCTTTCAGCACGAACTTCAACTTGCCGCCTACCAAGGACACCGATTGCGTGTCCGATGCCGCCGTAGCGGTTTCTTCAGGCGGGGCAGCAACTGCCATGGTGGCCGCGCCGCTCAAGACAGCAAGCACGCACAAGGAACGGGGCCAGCCCAACAGCAAATGCTTCGACATTGATAGCGCCTTTGTTTTCAGGCCGTCGAATACCGACGGCCTGTCGTGCGAACAGCCTAGCTTACATGCCTACTCACTTGCCCAGGATGTTGTTCACAGCCGCAGCGTGTCGGATAAGTGCCCAAGGAGATGCGCTTTTGCTTGCCGAGCCAGTAGTAGCGCAGATGCCACGATTTGCCACCGGTGGGTGTGACCACCAGGCCTAGGCCGTCAGTTTCGGGGATGCTGTAGGTTTTCTCGGCGGCCTTGGCTTGCCGCACGGCCAAATCAGAGAGTGCCATCATCAAACGCCTAAGTGGTGAGACTTGGGCTCGATGCTGCTGGTCATCCCGATCCAACCCCAGCAACAACCCGGAACCGGCGCCACCCGTACTCCTTAGCCTCAATTCTGGCCTCAAAAACGCTGGCTGTCGGTGGATTTTCGTGGCGTTTGCTGGAACGAAAAAAGGAGCCGAAGCTCCTCTTTTCAAATACCTACAGACGCCAATGGAAGTCTGTAGATCACAATATGGAGCGGGAAACGAGACTCGTATCGGGCATCCTACTCATTGAAATCTAAGGGATTTCTGTGATTCTAAAATAGGAATGGACTTGATTCTGGACTTGCTTTCAAGCTATATCAAGAGGAAAAGAAGTAGCAATTCCAAGCCACGCTGCCGAGTTCTATCGACAGCCAATCGGGGGCGGGAGCAGTCACTCAGCCAACGGTATCTATTTCGCTGGGATGGCGCGCAGGTACATTGCTCGGCTCTGCCGCTGATCTCCACCGCCAAGGGTTCGCCTTTTAGGTGGACATCATCGCCTTCCGCGTCGGGTTCAGGAAGGTGAGTTGGCAGGGCTGGCACTTCACTCATGGCCCGCAACCATGGCCAGCGCACCGAAATGGGTGAGCGTATTGACCCCCCTCCCTCCCTCCCGCCTGGGCCGGCACTGTTGGCACTTATCAAGTACTCAGTACCCATGAGCCCGATCCACCCTTGAGCGGCCTCAGCGTGCACCTTGAGAATGGCTTCCTGATCATCCGCGGCCAACTGCACGACGAGCCTCTGATCGACTATATCCTGCTGCCTGTGGACAACGCCCATGCCGTGCTCGCCGGTAACGGCTATGGACTGGGAGATACCGTCAGCCGCCAGATTAACGGTCTCAGTGCATCGGGCTACGCCTTCAAACGTACGCAATCCCCTCCCAAAGCTCAGGTTTTCTAACCCCAAATGGAACTGCTGATACACGCGAAGAATCTTCGCGGAGGTTCTCTTTGCTCTATTTGCTGTCGGGAAGGGATTCAGACCGGAAGATTTTATGAGCGACTTCAGTTGAGTACATTCATCATTCGTTGGCCTGGCAGGGCTTGGCGCCTACATTGAAGCAGCCGGTGTGCATTTAGCCAGACACTCTCTTGCAACTTCCAGAAACCGGCTCACCGCCGGACGAGATGGATCCGCAGCGGTCGCTATAGCTGTTTCCAGTTTCACATTCAGGTCATCCACTGCACGAAAGACTAAATGTGAATTGCCACCACCCGTGAGGGATTGGGGTACAAACGCGACTCCCAAACCCGAGGCTGCCTGGTCCAGCATGGTATGCCAACTGTCTTTTTCTTCACGCAGTCTTGGCTGAAATCCCGCACTGCCGCATGCAGCCAATATGGAGTTGTACATAAAGGCTCCGGCTTCTTCGGCACACACAATCAAACGTTCAGTCTTAAGGTCTGCCAATCGCAACGTGGGACGGGCAGCCAAAGCATGATTGGCATGCAGCGCAGCCACCATCCACTCATCGCCAGCTGGCCGCATCATCAATTGGGCAGCGTTCACGGGGGGGTGAAGAAAAGCGATATCGATGGAGCCAGTGGCAAGCGCGACAACCTGATCGTTGGTGGACATTTTGCGCAGTGTAACTTCGACACCCGGGTACATGGCCGTATAGCACCGGATGATCAGCGACATACGCCCGGCTTCCGGAAGTTCGCAATAGCCGATTGCCAAAGCGCCTGCATCACCACGCTCTGCATCCTGAGCTTGCTGGACAGCATTGCTCATCTGGTTCAGAGCAACGCCCAGCTCCTTGGCCAGAATGAGGCCAGCCTCAGTGAGCATCACTTTTTGCGGTGATCTGATTAACAGCGTGCAGCCAATTTCCTCCTCCAGTTTCTTGATCTGGTGGGATAACGCCGGTTGCGTCAGGTGAAGGCGTGAAGCGGCCCTGCTGAAGTGCAGCTCTTGGGCAAGGACACAGAAGCTATGGGCATATTTGAGCATTTCGCATCATAAGCAATTTTTATTTTGATAGACAACAAAATAGATTTCACATCTGCACGGTATCGCCATATGTTTTGTGAAACGACAGGCTCCGCTGATCACCTGCTGTGAAAGCAAAAATCCTTAACCGTCGCGTTCATGACGCTTGGCCTTCTGCCAAGCCTCTCGCGGCGTAGGTTGGGGCGTGCCTCTGCTGGATCGACTGGTGCGTGACCTGGAGACACCGCATGACCTGTCAGCACGCTGACTTCTTCGACGTTGATCAATACCCCACTTCTCAATCCACGCAGTAAGGTGATAAGAATGTTTGACTTCAACCTGCTCATGAAACGCCCTTTCACTCCCCCAAGACCTCTGTGTCTGTTAATGGCTCTGACACTGTGTGCGCCGTTCTCAATGGCTCATGCAGCAGACACTCAGCCCCGCTCGACAGGTATAAGCGCTACAAAAAACGGTACCCAAATGAACGACATTCCCCCACGCCTTCAATGGGAAGCGAACTATGGCTATTGCGGTGAGACAGCGCTTATCAGTGCCGGACTTTACTATGGCCAATACGTTTCACAGTTCGATGCCCGTGCAATTGCCAGCCCGAACACCAAACAATCCAAGCGGGGCAGCCAGTTGCTATTGGGCGTGAACGACGGGGCTGCCGCGGCTCAAATGCGCTTGAAAGCTGTTGAGTGGGACAGCGTTACCACGCCGAACGCGAATAAATTCCTGGCATGGGTCAAAGGCAATGTGGTGTCCGGCTATCCGGTCATCATCGGCGTTTACGAAAATTTTTCCCAATTCGAAAATGAAGATGGGGGCGAAGGCGATGGTGAGTACGACCATATCGTTCCCGTCATCGGTGTGTCGTCTACAAACCCAGTCACTCAACCGGCTGCCTATTACGCTGATGACGTCATTACGTTCAGCGATAACGGCCTTTGGTCGCCCGATGGGAAACCGGCATATCTTTACCGTTTTAAGTTCGCWGCTTTTCAGGCGAACCGAGAAGAAGCCAATGACGAGAATCGACCGGTGTATTCATTGCCTAGCGGCGCAAAAAACTATGGCGTAGCCATAACCGGGGTTATCGACCGGGACGGCAAGACCCTGCCGGTTCGTCTGACAACCGACGTGAATGAAGAAAAACCGGCCATGAGCGAAGGCTCCAATACTCGTCCTGCTCCTGCGAAGGTGAACTTGACAGTCACCGTATCGGGGCTCAATCCAGGTGTGCCGTACAACCTGTACCGATACGACAGCTTCGACAACGTGCCTGAGTCAGGCTTTAACGCAAAAGCATCAACAGCCGACAAACACTGGAAGATCAACATCAAAGAGGGGTCGACCTACGTGTTGAAAGAAACCGTACGTTCAGACCAAGTCTCCGTATACCGAGCCGTACCGGTGACGGCGCCATAAGCCTGCTACGCAGCGCGGGCGCATAAGCGTCCCGCGACTGCCTGACGCATCAGCACAAACGCCACACCGCATCGACACCCCCACCGACAGTAATGATGCGAGTCGCATACCCGAGATCGCCATGGACAACCGTGCCGTTGAGTTGCTGGACAAAACTGGCCGTCAGTAAAATACGATAGGTTTGCCCCATTCAGCTTTCTGTATTAAAGCCAGCCTCGGCATTAGAAACTTTTTACTCGACCCAACTAGGCGCTCGAAACTGGCCATCCGCTTTCTCGATGCCCTCAGACAATACCCGTAGTGCGGCGTCAACTGCTGCCTCCTTGACGAAGAGTGAATAGTCGACCAGCCGACGCGTGAAATCACCCAATACCCAAAGGTCTGGTTTTACTTCAGCGACTTTCGTGCATTTTACAAGAGCGTCCAGGAGCCTTTCGCTTGCATTAATCACAACAATGTCGGCATGGCCACGCACACTTTTGTTGTCAGCGTTCGAATTATCCGTATTACTTAATATCGCTGCTATTTCTGCCGCATTCATTGCGTTTTCGAAAACGTCTTGAATATGTTGCTCAAAGCTAGGTTTCATTGAGAAACTCCTATGTTGTCCCCCGTCGCGGTCCCTTCAACAGGCTGATGTGTCGCGTTGCTATGAGTGTTCAGGCCGTTGCTTTACCCGAGTACTGGCGGGCAATGGGCTTTGTAACCAACTCAAACGGATCTCCATGACTTCGACCCAATTTTCACCGAGCGGCGGCACACAAGAGTGCATAAACCCCTGGCAGCAGCCATGATCATCTAAAAACGCATAGCAGCGATAATCAGAGTGTGATTTAAATAATCTTTTTATACCGCGCAAGTTTTTGTACTCTGCTTGTTACATGTGCTTTCGATCTCAGTATGCCATGTCGCTGCAGCAGCATTTCTATAGAAAATTGTAATCTACCGATCAGTTCAGTCAGGGTTCAGGAAGGATGCTAATTATTATGTAAACGCCGGAGCCGGTCATAGTAACTATTGGCGACGCAGGATTAAGGCTTGTTAGAAGGCAATTTTATAAGTGCGTCTACTTGCGTGCAAACTGAAGCAATTGTCCGACAGTAGCCGATATCGCTGGATCTCTACACGCTAGTAGTCTTTCTTTGCGCGCTGGCTACAGAAATAGTGCCCATTGAGGACTCGTACTGGCCGAGCCCTCAGAAACATCAGAGGTGATCCGACCTATATTTTGAACCGTCTAACCAACTGGTTCAGCTCAACCGCCAAGCGCGAAAGCTCATGGCTCGCCGAGGCGGTCTGATGGGCACCTGCCGATGTTTGCAATGATAAATCACGGATGTTGACCAGATTGCGGTCAACCTCTCGAGACACTTGGGCTTGCTCTTCGGCGGCGTTGGCAATAACCAGATTACGGTCGGAGATTTCGCCAACACTACGGGTAATTTCCTCTAGTGCTTCACCCGCACTGCGGGCAACTTCAAGCGTGCTCTGGGCGAGAACGCTACTGTTTTGCATCGACGCCACTGCCTTACTGCTGCCTTGCTGTATGCCGCTGACCATCACCTCAATTTCCTGAGTGGACTGCTGGGTACGGTAAGCCAGCGCACGCACTTCGTCGGCAACGACTGCAAAGCCTCGGCCAGCCTCACCCGCTCGAGCAGCTTCAATAGCCGCGTTGAGAGCCAACAGGTTGGTTTGCTCAGCGATGGCCCGGATGACATCCAACACCTTGCCAATGTCCCGCGTCTGCTCAGCCAGGCTGCTGACTTGCTCAGCCGTCACCTCGACATCTGTGTTCATCCGCTCAATGGCATTGACTGTTTCCTCGACTCGCTGACGGCCCTGCATCGCCGAAGCACTGGACTGTTGCGAAGCGGTCGATGTACTCACGGCATTGCTTGCAACTTCTTCAACCGCAGCCGTCATCTCATTGACAGCAGCGGCAGCCTGCTCGATTTCGTTATTCTGCTGCTGAAGTGCACTTGAGCCATCTTCGGTCACGGCGTTGAGCTCTTCAGCGGCTGACGTCAATTGGGCCGCCGAGCCTGAAATTTGCTGCAAGGTGTCGCGAAGGTTGGTTTGCATAGTTTCCAAAGCTTGTTGCAGACGCGTCACTTCATCACGCCCCTGGATGTGCACGGTCTGGGTCAGATCACCTCGCGCAACATCTTCRGCCGCCCGTACGGCATCATTGAGAGGACGAACAATGCTCCGCGTCAGGACGACTGCCAGTAAGGCGGTCAAAACAGCCGTCAATATAAGCACTGCGATGATAACGTTTCGTGCGGTAAGGTAGTTGCTGGAGGACTTAACGACTGCGGCTTCTGAATCCTTGCGGTTATCTTCCAGCAGCCAGTCCACTAGCGGCGCCATTTGACTTGAGTACTTCTTGAGATCCCCTTTGATTAACCCCCGGATCTCATCTTCGCGGTTGGCTAGCGATGCCTTGCGCAGTTCGTCCTGAGCCCTTACATAATTATCAAGCGCTTCCTTGAACTCGCGAAACTTGGCAGATTCTTCATCGCCATTGAGCAGCGATTCGTAGTCATTGACGATGCGCTTTGCTTTTTTGGTCAGCTCTTCCACACGCGCGTCTGATTTTTCAATATCTGCCCGGCCACCGCTACGGTTGACCAACACCGCATAAGACATCGTGCGAAGGCGCGCTGTCGTGTCCGCCAGTTCTCCCAACAGGCGGGTGGGGGCCAATCCGCCCTTCACGATTGACTGGGTCGTGTGATACAGATCGGCCATTTTGTGCAGACTCATTACACCGAGAACAAGTACAAGCAGGGCCATGCAGGTAAAAAAAAGTGAGGCCCGCGGGGCGATGCCAAGATTACGAAGCGTCATGGTTGCTCGACTCGATTGCGGGAGTTGGTATGAGCCTCGCCATCGGGCTCCACCGAACTCACACCTGGTATGCGGCGCAATGTCTGCTCCAGTTGCGCTGGTTCAACTGACTGAGACGCCTCGACGGCAAACCCACCAAGATGTTCGTACGTATAAAAAACTCTACCGCCAGCACTCTTTATTACTTGCTGGATTCGTGTGCGCTGCGCAGGTGTTGCGCAGTCACACAACACAATAAATGATTGCGTTGATCGTCCCTGCTGCAACGGCGTGCCGGCTTGTACCACTGAAGCAATAAACAGTGAGGGAAGTAGCGCGCTGATTGCAACTAGTGAGAGGTGAAACTTCATAACCGTATCACTCCATTCAGTCATATAACGCTGCCTGTATAAAAAGACTCACTGACCTGCAAATCCTCAGCGCTTGCGCGCTGAGAACGTTACGTGCATTACATAAAGTTATAGGTGTAGTCGAAAATAAGACGGGTTTGGTCAGTGCTGGACACGCCCGAGCCGTCGCCTCGATAAACGCCGTGACGCAGTGTTGCGCTCAGGTTTTTCAGCGGACCTTGCTGCACGGTATAAACAACGCGCATGTCGCGCTCCCATTCAGAATGATCACTGCCTTTTTTAACATCCTTGATGTCGTCACCGTGCAAATAAGCGACGCTCGTTTTCAGGCCGGCCAAGCCCAAAGAGGCGAAGTTGAAGCTGTATTGGCCGAATGTCGTGTTTTCCCCTGCACGGGCAAACTGATTGATCATGCTGTTGGTAAACAGATAGAAATCCGACCCGCCTTGGCCCTCATTACGTCCACGGCTATCAGCGATACTTCCATTGTTGACCCACACAAACCCGCCGTCATCGCTTACACGCTGATGGCCTGCCATTATGGAGTGCCCCCCAATGGCATAAGTAAACATGGCACTCCAGGTCTTGTTTGAAACCTCACCTGCATTTTTCGCGTAACCTCCATTGTTGTTGAAGCGATAGCCACTGGCACCGTTCTTACCCTCGGAGTTGCTATCGAAGTAACGCAGGTCAGTTTTCAGTGTTTGGTCATTGCCGAGCGGCACCAGGTACACAAGGCCAAGAAACGTTTGATTGTAAAAATCCTTGAGTTGAGCGTGATACGCTTGAGCAGTCAAATTCCTCGTGATTTTCCAGTCTGCTCCCGCAAATTGGAAACTGTTGGAGTCTTGTGTCGCCCCTGATACAGATAGCCCGGAGCTATTGCTGGATGCACGGCCAACAGCGTCAGTGATCTTGCCGACGTTCAGCGTGACATCGTTAAACGCGTTAGAGGTCAGCATGCCGCCCTGAAAAGTTTGAGGCAGCACACGACTTTCGCTGGCATTAAGAATCGGCAAGTCGGGGCTCAGCGCGCTCCCCACCTTCAGTGTTGTATCCAATAACCTGAACTTCAAGTTGGCTCCAGCGCGACTCCAGCTTTTTTCAGCAGAACCATCTGAGTCACTGGGAGAGAAGGTGTTTTTGTCAGGGTGACTGCCCCTGCCTCCATCCAAATGTATCCCTGTGAGTAGTTGAGCATCCAGGCCAAATCCAAGGGTGCCTTGTGTATAGCCTGAAGCATAATTGAATACGAACCCTTGGGCGGCTTCCTTCTGATCCGCTCCACCGTCGCGGTTGTCGTTATTGAAATACATGGAGCGCGAGCTGAGACTTGCCTTGGTTCCAGAGAGAAAGTCGCCTGCGCCGACTTCGCCAGCATATACGCTGAACGAAGAGAGGTTGGCAAGCGCAATGGCCGCCGTCAGAGTTTTCTTGTTCATACTGCACCCCAAGTAGTTTGCCAACGAACGTGGCTTATTAACACCGCAGCAAAGGGCGGCGCATTTTTTATAGTTGAATTAGTCTACGGGTCAGCCCACTAATGATTATCACTGGTGGGCAACCCTGTTAGTAATAAAGCGTCTAAGACCTTTGACCTGTAGACTCAAGCGTTAACGCACAGAGCGCCTTATTTGCTTGTTTGCTCGTAGAGCCCAATCAAACACGCCTGGAAATTCGCCATTCAACGATAGACTCGAGAGTCCCTTCCCGTTGTTTTGAGAAGACTTTATTTGGCGCCAGTTATTACCGGACAAGTCTTGGGTATAGCCTGATTAAACAGCACAGCCATGCCGCAGTTCGACGTAAACATTTTCAGGTTATCGTGGCCGACGCTTGGCACTATGACCACCTTCTGCTTCAAGTCTGCCGAGTGCCGCTTTTTCATATAATCGAAATAAGCAAGTCCTCGTGCAAGCCGATAAGGCCCTTGCGACATGCCCGCGCAGGAACGATCTATGAAATGCTTGTAGGGGTCTGTATCTGCTTCACCGAGCAGGTAGACGACATTGCGCGCTGCATAGCTGGATTCCAGCTTTTCCACATTTTGCGATGACACATATTCCGGGGCATCCTTGAGTTGATATTTCCATTTTGTTGCTTCCGGGCACGTGCCTCCGGCAATAGCCTGGCTGTCGGGCCGCTCGTCACTGAAGTACAAATAGCTGGATGGATTGGCAACTACGTAGTGAAGATCGATACGGGCATGGGCCAATATCGGTTCGGCGCGCCCCACCACCGCATAACGCTGCAGAATCTGTGCGCCAGCGGAGTGCCCCATCAACACCACGCTTGACAGCGCCGGGTAGCGGCGTTTGTCGGCAAAATGCTCAAGCAAAGCATCGAGCGCAGCAAACGAACTGAGGGGTACAGGACCAACCGCCGGCTCTCCGCCTTTCCAACCCTCCTGTGTCCACGCCAGACTTCGGGCAGGCAGCGAGAAGGCTTTCACATCCGGTGTAGTCAGAAATTGCGGGGCAACCATCATTGTGCCGTTGCCCAACGATCCAGCGCCTGCGAGGATCTGTTGACCCGTTGCGAAATAAGTATCGGCGTTTCTGAGTGTGCCATGTATGACGATAAACACTTTCGTTACGTCCGGCGCTACCGCATTGATATCACCACTGGCAAACACCGGAATCACACCTTCACCGCGTGGGCCACGGACGAGCAGTTGTTGATTGCCTATTTTTTTAACCGGCGCATCAAGTTCGGAGTCGGCGTTGGCGTTGGCGTTGGCGTTGGCGACCACCGCTTTCGGCGGTATGTGGTTACATCCGTACAATGCGATGGACAAAGGGACACATAGCAGAACACTTTTGGCGTCCTTTAAAGCTTTTATTATTTTCATCATTGCGCTCCAGGTTGAAGGGGGTCTTGATAACAACATCAACATTCGTCAAAAACGCTCGGGGAGTTGCCTCTTAAACGTGCAAGCGATCTTCTCCGGCGTAGATCGCCGTATGCAACCTGCCCTCGGCATCGCGCCAGGCGCGGTACATGCCGGGAGTATTGAACACCAGCTCGGTGTCACCGTTGGGGGCCACCGCAATCACGCCGCCGTTGCCACCCAACGCTTTCAACTCACCCAACACCACCTCGTCGCACGCCTGGCGCAGGCTGGCGCCGGTGTAACGCATGCGCGCGGAGATGTCGTGAGCGACGGCACATCGAATGAAAAACTCGCCATGCCCGGTGGCGGAAATGGCCGCGCTTCGGTTATCGGCCCAGGTGCCGGCACCAATCAGCGGCGTATCACCGATGCGCCCGTAACGTTTGTTGGTAATGCCTCCCGTGGACGTAGCCGCTGCCACCTGGCCGCTGCGGTCCAATGCCACTGCCCCCACCGTGCCAAATTTCTTCTCAATGCCACCGGGCTCCAGGCTGAGCGTTTGTGGGCTCAGGCGTTGGGCTTGCCATTGCCTGCGGCGCAGTTCGGTGTCGAACCATGCATTGTCGACATGCTCCAGCGCCTGGGCGGCAACAAACTGGTCGGCACCGACGCCGGACAACAGCACGTGGTCGCTGTACTCAAGCACCGCACGCGCAGCCTTGATAGGGTTGCGCGCAAAATGGATCCCGGCCACCGCGCCCGCTTCACGGTTGTCGCCGCTCATGATCGCGGCGTCCATTTCATGATCGCCCTTATCCGTGAATACGGCGCCTCTGCCAGCGTTGAACCAGGGACACTCCTCAAGCTCCACCACGCTGGCCTGGGCAGCATCGAGGGCACTGCCGCCCTCCTCCAAAATGCTCAGTCCAGCCTTGAGCGCGCTTAGCAGACTGGTGTGCACGGTGTTCTCGTCTTCGGCGCTCAAAACGCCTGCTTGCAGTACACCGGCCCCACCATGCAACGCAATTGCGATAGGAGACGTCATGCTGGCTGCGCCCCATGGTTCAGAATCTGATTGAGAAAGCGCTGAGTGCGCGGCGACTGCGGCGAATGGAAAAATTCAGAAGGCGGCGCCTGCTCAATGATTTCACCGCCATCCATGAACACCACTCGGTCGGCAACCTTGCGAGCGAAGCCCATTTCGTGGGTCACGCAGATCATAGTCATGCCGTCTTCGGCCAGGCCGGTCATCACATCGAGCACTTCGGCGATCATTTCCGGGTCCAGCGCGGAGGTCGGCTCATCGAACAGCATGATCCGTGGCTGCATGCAAAGTGCGCGCGCGATGGCAATGCGTTGCTGCTGGCCGCCGGACAGCTGCGAGGGATACTTATTGGCGTGATCACGCATTTTCACCTCATCCAGCAACTGCAATGCGCGTTCGATGGCTTCGGCCACCGGCACGCCCAGGTTGGCCGTTTGAG
Organism: Pseudomonas sp. P1_A1; assembly: GCF_056406935.1. NCBI lineage: Bacteria > Pseudomonadati > Pseudomonadota > Gammaproteobacteria > Pseudomonadales > Pseudomonadaceae > Pseudomonas > Pseudomonas sp. P1_A1. The sequence continues at coordinate 131,457 of NZ_JBFTZE010000003.1, forward strand.
GAAGTGTGCAGTTCTTCAGCACCGTGAGGTGCGGGAACAGATTGAAGCTCTGGAAACACATACCCACCTGGCGGCGCAATTGCTCAAGACGCTTGCCGTTGAGTGCTTCGCCCAGGACTTCGATCGTGCCCTGCTGGTGCTGCTCGAGCTGGTTGATGCAACGAATAAGTGTCGACTTGCCGGAACCCGAAGGCCCACAAATCACCAGCTTCTCGCCCGCCGCCACCGACAAGGAAATGTCGCGCAGCACGTGGGTCTGTCCATACCATTTGTTGAGGTTTTCTATACGCACCACAGGGCCGCTATCGGTGTGATTGGCGATGCTCATGAGCGGTCATGCTCCAGGTTATTTTCGAGATGCCGGGCATAACGCGACAACGCGAAGCAAATGATGAAGAAGTAAATGGCAAGGAATATGTAGATCTCGTGGTCATGCCCCGCCCAGTCAGCAGACGCGGCCGTGCTGCTGGCGATGCCGACGATGTCCAGAACGCCAACAACCATTACCAGCGTGGTTTCTTTGAACAGGCCAATAAACTGAGTCAGCAACGGCGGAATGGTCTGTCGAAGTACCTGCGGCAGAATGATGTGCCCCATGGTTTTCCAGTAACCGAAGCCCAGCGCCTGTGCGGCCTCGTATTGCCCTTTGGGCAGACTCTGCAAGCCGCCGCGTACGGTTTCGGCCATGTAGGCGGCGGTGAACAGAATCAGTACCACCTGCACCCGCAGAAGAATGTCGAATGCCACGCCCGGCGGCAGGAACAACTGGATCATCAGCGACGCCATGAACAACAGACTGATCACCGGTACCGAGCGCACCAGCTCGATGTACAGCACGCAGAGAAGACGGATGACCGGTTTCTTCGAGCGCCGTCCCAGCGCCAACAAGATGCCCAGCGGCAGCGCAAAAATCATACCGATGGTGCCCAGCATCACGGTCACGGTCATGCCGGCAAACTGCGTCGACGAGACGCTTGGCAAACCTGCCCCTCCCTTGAGCAGCCACCACATCAGCAGCGGCAACATCACCAGGTATGCCAGTAAGGCACGGCGGTCCAGACGTTTGAAAAACAGCAGGACGAACGCGCCGGCGGCCAGCAGGAATGCCAGGTTGACTCTCCAACGCTGCGCCTCCGGGTAGAAACCGTAAACGAAGAGATTCCAGCGCTCGATCACCGGCAACCAGCAGGCTGCATGAGGGTTGCAGGCGTCACGGGTACTGCCGACGAACGTCGCGTCCAGCACCAGCCAGCTGAGTGCCTTGGGGATGCACCATGCCAGGAGTGCTAGCACCAGCAGGGTCAACAACGAGTGGCCGACACTGGGGAACATCGACTGGCGCACCCAGCGCCAGACACGCACCGTAAAAGTTGCCTGCGGAGGCAAACGCACCGGGACGATATGAGTCAGTTCATTCATGCTCAGTGCCCCCGCTTGCTGATGCGATAGTTGTAGAAATTCATCGCCAGAGAAATCACCAGACAGATCACGCAATAGGTCGCCATCACCAGCACGATGCATTCGATAGCCTGCCCCGTCTGATTCAACGTAGTGCCGCCGGTCGACGACACCAGTTCCATGAACCCAACCACGACGCCAAGCGACGAGTTCTTGACGATGTTCATGTACGTGTTGGTAATTTGCGGGACCATGGCGTAAAGCGCTTGCGGTGCAATCAGCTGACGCATCGCGGTGCCTCGCACAAAGCCCAGCGCCTTCGCTGCTTCGTACTGGCCTCGGTGCACCGCCTGGATAGCGGCACGCACCGTTTCAGCGATGTAGCTGGCGCTGTAGAAAGAAAGCGCCAGCCATAGCGCCAGCAACTCCGGCACTAGCGTGGCGCCGCCGTGAAACCCGAAGCCCTGGCGGGTCGGCACGTCCCAGTGCAACGCAGTACCGCTGAGCGCGTACACCAGCATCGGCAGCAATAACGCGCACGCGACCACCCACGGCCAGCGGCGTGGCGTAAAACCACGCCAGCGGGCACGTGCATCACGGCACCTGAAGGCGACGATGGCGGACAGTGCGCCCACTCCCATCAATACAAGGCCCCAGCCCATGGCTGCGCCCTCCTGCGGCCACGGCACCTGCAGGCCCGCGTTGCTCAGAAAGAACACGTCCGCCAGCGAGAAAGCCTGGCGCACACTGGGCAGTGCGAGCATCAATCCGTACCACCAGATCAGATGCACCACCAACGGCACATTGCGCAGAAACTCGATACTCAGCTCACAAAGGCGATTGACCAGCCAGTTCTCTGAAACCCGGCCAACGCCCAGCAGCACACCGATCAGCGTTGCCAGCACGATACTGATGACGGACACCAGCAAGGTATTCAGCAGGCCGACAAGATACGCCCGCCCATAGCTGTCGGACGGCGCGTAGTCGATCAGCTGGAAACTGATGTCGTAGCCTGCCCGGTCAGTCAGAAAGCCGAAACCGGACGCAATGTTAAGGGCTTTGAGGTTGATGCTTGCGTTGTGTGCCAGGCCATAAAACACCAGCACCACCAGCAACAGCACGAGCCCCTGCTGCAGCGCACTCAGCAGGCGTGCACGGTTAAAACGTTGGGTCCACATGACTACATCCCGTTTCGTTGATTGAAGTTGGCCACTCAGCGGATCGGTGGCGCATACAACAACCCGCCGTCTTTCCAGAGGCGGTTCATTTCACGGGGGAAGTTCAAACCGGTTTGTGGGCCGAGGTTACGGTTATAAATCTGCGCGTAGTTGCCGACCTGTTTGATCGCCCGGTACGCCCAATCGCTGTCCAGGCTGAACGCCTTGCCGACGTTGCCATCTGTGCCCAGCAAACGCGCTACATCGGCTGACACGTTTTTGTCCGCGTGCAGTTTATCGACGTTGTCGGAGTCCACGCCCAGCTCTTCGGCCGTAATCAACGCATAGGCTGTCCAGGTCACGATATTGCGCCATACCGCATCGCCCTGCGCGACGTAGGCCCCCAGCGGCTCCTTGGAAATGACCTCGGGCAGCAGCGGGTAATCGTCAGGGTTATTGAACAACGCGCGGCGTGCCGCCAGACCGGACATGTCGTTGGTGATGGCATTGCACCGGCCTTTCTGGAAGGCGGCGAACAGTTCAGGGCTCTTCTCAATGACCACCGTGCGGAAGGTCAAACCGCGCTTGCCGAAATAGTCCGCAAGGTTTTGCTCCGAGGTCGTACCTGGCGAGAGGCAAAAGGTGGCACCTGCCAGGTCGGTGAGCTTTCCGATCTTGTCTTCGGCGTGCGTCATGAAGCCTTGCCCGTCGAAAAACCAGATGGCGGTGAAGTCCACGCCCAGGCTCGCCACTCGGTCGGCAGTCCAGGAAGTGGAACGCGACAGCACGTCAATCTCGCCAGAGGCGAGTGCGGTGAAACGGTTTTTGCCGGTGGTCGCAATGAACTCCACCTTGTTCGCATCTCCCAGCACTGCAGCCGCAATGCCTCGGCAAAGGTCAGCATCCATCCCGGTCCATCGGCCCTGGTTATCGATGATCGAAAACCCCGGCTTGTCGCTGGCGACGCCACAACGAAGGCTACCGTGCGCCTTTACGTTTTCCAGCGCACCCGCATGTGCCGTGCAGGCGCCGAACATGATCAACGCCAGCGAGCACGTCTTGAGCAACGCGTTCAGACCATTCACTTTATGCATAACATTGCCTCAAGACGGTAGTTGTTCTTATGATCGAAGATGCCCCCAGAGTCTTTGCAGGCTTGGGTTCATCAATACAATACCTACCCATCGAAATATAACGTTAGCGCCGATTGATTCACTTTCTGGTTCAGCCTATCGACTAATGGAATAACTATGGATATTGAGTGGTATGAGGATTTTCTCGCGTTGGCTGACACCGGTAAATTTACCGCCGCCGCGAGCATGYGCGGCTCATCACAATCAGCCTTGAGTCGGCGCATCCAATTGCTGGAAACGCGCCTGGGCGCAGTCCTGATCGACCGCAGCAAAAATCCCATTCGCTTGACAGTCGCCGGCCAGGCCTTGCTACCGAACGCCTTGGAACTGGTGCGTTTGGCAAGGGACTGCGAGCAGAGCGTGAAGATTCTCGATTGTCCGTTGAGCTTTGCGTCGCTCCATACCCTGGCCTGCAATTTCTTTCCGGACTGGATCAGCCACGCACTGCCGCCAGGCGAGCGGGTGTTTACCCGCATCGACACCAGCTACCGCAGCACGGATGATTACTACATGGCCTTGCTGTCCGGCCGATGCGACTTCATCCTGTTTTATCGGGAAGCTGAGTCGCAGGCTTACGCCCACCGTGAAGAGTTTGAAACACTGTCGCTGGGCCACGACGAGCTTTACTGGGTCGCCACACCGCAATTGGCTGAGCATTGCACGCAGTCGAACGGCCCGATTCCGTGGCTGACCTATTCTCGCAGCGCCCAATTGCACGAGCTATCGCGTACCCAAGTCAGTCGCCACCCTCAACCTGAACGCCTGCAACGGGTATTCGAAGCGACGGTGTCCGAGGCGCTCAAATCCATGGTCGCCAACGGCCACGGTGTCGCTTGCATGCCCCACACCATGGTCGCGGGAATGATTGAACAGGGCGAGCTGGTCAGGCTGTACCCGCAAATGGATCCTGATCATCTCGAGGTGATCCTGGTGCGCTGGCTGGGTAACCGGAATACGCAGGCGCAAGCGTTATGGGCGCGTCTCGCGGGTGCTTGATTGCGGATAGCTGAAGATGTCCCCTCCAATAAAGCAGTGCATCTAGCTCGAATCATTAACGATCGCCGAAGCTACCCGGGACTTATCACTGTTGAAGTAAACTCGTTGCACATACGACGGGTCACCATAGCCTACGGGTGAAGGTTAAGGCACCTGGGGCAAGAAACAGGACCACGATGTCTTTCTCTCCCCCCTTCGTTTTGCATTTCTTTCAGGAGCTCAAGACCCTGACGGGAGACTCCCAGTGGTGTTTTCCGAACATGCAGGATGGCGGGCGAGTGGCCGTGAAAGTGGTGAGCAAGTAGGTAGGCGATTGCCAGGCCCGGTTCAAAAACCGTAAAGCCCTCTCAAGACGGCTTCATGACGATATGCTGGTCCTTGTCAAGTTGCCGAGGGTCAGAACGAAGACTGGACTCCGCATGACCTGCGCCGTACGGGGGCCACCATTATGCACGCCTTAAGCGTTAGCCTGGGTGTCATCGATCTCTGCCAAAATCATGTAATGGCAGGCTCCTGGGTGAGGCGCAATTACTTGCACCACAACTATGCCGAAGAGAAGAAAGCGCCTGGAACCTGTTAAGCGATCGACTCAGTGCGGTGCTGTCCTCAACTTACGAGCACACGCCAGACGAGTCGATGCTGTCTTTTCCAGCGTATGTGGCGACTCAAAAATAAGTTTTATTTAACGTGCCGCGTTTCCTTGGAGGGCCTGTATCCGAAGTACGAGCTATAGCATTTGCTGAAATGACTTGGCGAAACAAAGCCACAAGCAACCAGCACATCGACTTGCGAGAGCTCCGTGTGTTGAAGTAATCGACGCGCTTCTGTGATGCGTAATTCCAGGTAATAACGTTGTGGAGTTGTCCCAAGCTGATCCCTGAACAAGCGCTCGAGTTGCCGGCGTGAACGGCCAGCGTAGACCGCCAGTTGCTCCAACTCCAAAGGTTCTTCGAGGTTGGCATCCATCAACTTGACCACCTCTCGTAAAGGCGCGCTCAAACAAATATTTTCAGTAGGTTTTATGCGCCGGTAGCGAGACTCTTCGAAAGAAAGGATGTTCTCAATACCCTCTACAAGTGCCTTATCGTACAGTCCCTTGATCCAGTCCAATGCCATATGGAACGCCCCAGAAGGACTGGAAGCCGTAAGCCGGTCTCGATCAATGACATAGGGCTCACTGCTGACCTGCGTCGCCTTGCAGAACTCGGCGAGCGCGGGACGATGTTCGGGGTGAACCGCGCAACGGTAACCGTCAAGCAATCCTGCACGTCCCAGGAACCACGCACCATTCCACACCCCGGCCAGACTGATGCCCAAGTCTGAAGCAGCTCTTAACGCATGGATGAACTCATCTGTAGCCTTGAGCTCAGTCCTGTAGCCGCCGCAAATAACTAGCAAATCCAAGTCTTTAATGACTAAACAATCGATACGAGCATCTGGCCGAATAACCAAGCCCAGATCGCTGACGACGTCCCCATCGTTCAAACCGAACGTTCGGGAACAGAACGACTTGGGTCGCATAAGATTCGCGGTGACGATCGTATCCAGCACTTGGGTGAACGCGGGCAGCGAGAAATGTTCGAGTAGCAAAAATCCTGCCCGAACCGTCAGAGTACTCTCACCGGGGCTCTGAATAAGATAGCGTAGGTTTTTCCCCTTCATACCTCCGCTAAATTGGCGTCGTTCGATCAATCCTGGGCCCACTATTTTACGTTTGAGAAAACGTCATTTGACTGGTGAACTAGCTGCCTCTCGGTAACCGTTTACCCTACCGCGTAACGATATTCGTCTCATGCTGCCCCCCTTTAAAAACTGCGTCTATCGCGGCGCCATCCTGATAGCCCCGTCGAGTCGAATCACCTCGCCGTTCAGCATCGGGTTACGCACTATGCTTTCGACCATCAGGGCATATTCAGATGGCTTGCCGAGGCGAGAGGGATGAGGAACCTGCGCGCCCAGCGAATCCTGGACATTCTGCGGCAAGCCCTCCAGCATGGGGGTAAGGAAGATCCCCGGCGCGATCGTCATCACGCGAATCTTGTACTGCGCCAAATCACGCGCAGCAGGAAGTGTCATGCCAACGATGCCTCCCTTTGACGCAGCATAAGCAACTTGCCCTATCTGCCCATCGAATGCCGCGACGGAGGCGGTGTTGACGATCACGCCTCGCTCGCCGTCAATTTCTTCTGCCGCGGCGGCGCGCGCCGCGAATTTGGCGATCATGTTAAACGTGCCAATCAGGTTAACTTCAATCGCGCGTCGATAGACATCAAGTGTATGCGGCACGAACTCCTTGCCGACGGTCTTCATGATTTGCGAGACGCCCGCGCAGTTGACGAGGATGCGGGCGACGCCATGCGCACGCTCGGCGATACCAAGGCCTGCTTCAACACTGGCCTCATCCGCAACATTCACCTTGACGAAAATCCCGCCGATCTCAGCAGCAGCTTTGTGCCCGGCCTCTTCGTTGAGGTCGAACAGCGTGACATGCGCGCCGTGAGCTGCGAGTTTTTTGGCAGTTGCGAACCCCAAACCCGATGCGCCGCCCGTTACGATAGCGGCAAACCCTTTAATCTCCATGTTCTTCTCCTTACGATGACTAATCAGAGTTAGCGTTGCAACGCGAGGGCGCCGAGCGCCATCTATCCAAAAGCTCGCTTGCAACGTGCGGACACTGAATCTCGCCAGGCGTCCGTGAGAAACGCGGGGCGGGGGCGCATTGAGCGCTGCCATCCTTTTCGACATAGGTAGAACGCGCTTTCATATGGTGATGATCTTGCACCTCGCTCAGCTTGATGACCGGCGTGACGCAGACATCCTTCCCTTCGAGCAGGGCCATCCAATCGGCGAGGTTTCGTTGCGCGAAAATTTCCGCCAACCTCTCCGCGCGACCCTCCCAATTTGAACTGTCATATTGGTTGGCGAGAAAATCGGCAGGCGCGCCGATCATGTTAATAAGTTGCATGTAGAATTTTTCCTCAAGGGCGCCCACCGCGATTTCGCATCCATCCCTGCATAGATAGGTGCGATAAAAGGGCGCGTTGCCCGCCAGGACGTTTTCACTCCTATCAAGCGAAATCCTCCCATTCTGCCGCAGGCCGTCGAAAAAGCTCATCAGCGATGCAACGCCATCTACGATCGCCGCATCTACGACTTGCCCGCGCCCCGATCGCTCCCGCTCGTAGAGTGCGGCGACAAGACCGAATGCCAGCAGCATGGACCCTCCGCCAAAATCTCCGAGCAGATTGAGCGGAGGAATAGATCTGCGCCCTGGTTCGCCGATCGCATCCAGAGCGCCAGCAAGCGCAATATAATTAATATCATGCCCTGCAGTTTGAGCGAGCGGACCGTCCTGGCCCCAACCGGTCATGCGTCCGTATATCAGCCGCGCGTTGCGCTCGAGTAGGACATCAGGCCCCAGACCTAGACGCTCCATCACACCGGGCCGAAAACCCTCAATAATCATGTCTGCCATGTCACAGGCTTCCAGGCAAAAGCTTTTGCCTTCGGGCGTACGAATATCGACAGTAGTCGTTGCTCGACCTCTATCGGCTATCGCGTTCGGCCATCCATTTCCCCCTTCCCTGTCGATCCGCAGGACCTCGGCCCCTAGATCGCTAAGCAGCATCGCGCAATGCGGTCCCGGTCCGATACTCGCGAACTCGACGATACGAATGCCTGCCAGAGGTCCTTTTCCGGAAATAATGGTCACGATGATAAATACCGAGCGATGGGGTCGATGAATGCCAAGTCGATTTGCTCCGCTCTCACCGGCGCGAGATGCTCCGGAAAGGCGCCCAGGAGGTTGGTCAGCAATACAATACCAAGCCCGTCCGGATACAACACGACCTGCGCCTTGGCTCCACCGCCTGGCGCGGGTACGCCGCCCATCGCGCTCTTACCCAGGTGCCAGCCTATGCCCCATATACCCGGACTTCCGTCATACATCGGCGTCGCAGTCATCATCGTATCGATGCTAGACGCCTCCTTGAGCAGCAAACCACTTTGGAGGGCGATAACCCAATTTGCCAAGTCCTCGGCGGTGCTGTGTAGTCCCGCTGCTGGTCGCAGAACAGGCGGCCAATTGAGCGCGCTCTTGAACATCTTCCCGGCCGGTTCGCCGTCGGTCGTGATATTCATATAGGTATCGGCACGGTTCGGAACGATGTCCTGATCAGTGAAATAACGCGTGTTCGGCATACCGGCGACTGCGAACTGTCGATCAACGATGAAGTCGGTAAAAGACTTGCCGCTCAGACGTTCGATAATCTTGCCGAGCAGCGCATAGCTGGTCTGGTTGTAGCTGTAACCCTTGCCCGTCGGATATTCCATCGGTGCGGCATAAGCCGTCTGCCATGCGCTCTCCTCGGTGCCATCGCCAATCAGCCGTAAGTTACTATCGGCGGTATAAACCATGATTTCGGGAACGCCCGCAGTCAGGGTCGCAAGTTGATGCACCGTGATAGCCCGCCAATGCTCTGGCAAATCGTCGAGATAGGTGGAAATTGTTGCGAGGAGGTCGAGTTGACCGTCCTCGACCAGCTGCATCACCCCGACGCCGGTAAAGGCTTTAGCCATCGAATTGATCGAGAAAATAGACTCGTGGCTGACAGGAACCTGATGCTCTATATTGGCGATGCCGTACTTATCAAGCAGTTCGATTCTTCCCTTCCGGATCACTGCAATCTGCAGGCCTGGAATACTTCGTTCCTCCATTAGCGAGCAAAGATAGTCGCGTAGGGAACTGGTTGATATGTCATAGCCAAGCTGCTTTTTAGTTTTTCTTGTCATTGCTACTTGCTCTTCAAATGCCTGTTGATACCGCACTATGCCGAGAACATCTGCCGCAGTTTCTTTTTGTCAGGCTTGCCGACCGCGGTCAACGGGATGCGGTCGACAATCTCGATACGCTTCGGCGTTTGCACCGCCCCTTTGCGCTCCCGGACATAGGCCATCAGCTCAGAAGCGCTGGTATCGGCGGTCCTCAGAACGACGGCAGCCAAAACTATCTCACCCCAGTGCTCGTCGGGAACACCGAATACACAGGCTGTCGCGACTCCGGGGTGTGCTTCGAGAACATCCTCCACTGCGCGCGGATAGACATTAAAACCGCCCGTGATAACCATATCCTTCGCCCGGTCAACCAAGCGCAGAAACCCATCGGGATCGCGCACGGCAACATCTCCAGTGTGCAGCCAACCACCCCTGAGCGCGTCAGCTGTTTCGGCGGGCTTACCCAGATAGCCGCTCATCACCAGCGGCCCCCGCACACACAACTCACCAGGTTCTCCATCGGGCACGCTCTTCCCATCTGCGTCGAGCAGCCGTACTTCAGCCTCGGGCACTGGACGCCCGCAAGACGAGAGCCGCAGGTCGGAAGACAGATCATGTTCCTCGCGGCGCATGATCGTTACCGTCGTCATCGCCTCGGCCTGGCCATAAAATTGGAAAAAGACTGGCCCGAAATGCGCGATCGCAGCCCGCAGCCGTGTCGGTGTGATTGGCGATGCGCCGTAGAAAATCGTCTCAAGCGAAGAAACATCGAAGCTCTTCAGGTGCGGATGATCCAAAAGAGCGCTGATCATCGTCGGCACCATCAACATGCACGTGATTCTCTGCTGCTGGATGACGGTGAGAACGCGGGACGGATCGAAACCCTTCTCGACATAGAGAGTCCCCCCGCGAACGATAGTCGGTATAAAGCAGATGGTGCCGACATGACTGAGCGGTGCGACCAGAAGCTGGCGGATAGTATCCGGCCACTGCCAATCCGCGAGCTGAATGCCGAACATGGTCGACATCGTACGGTAACTCGCCAATGTCGCTTTTGGAACGCCGGTCGTGCCACCTGTATAGACGATACGCGCGATCGCTTCGGGGTTGATCGGCAGCAGATCTATCCGATCTGCTTCCTCCGTCGAGGCCAGCAAAAAAAGATCATTTTCTCCACCGCCGCCGAGCGTCAGAACATGCGGACTGCATCCCGACAGAACAATCGCCTTGGCAATATCCGCTTCGCGCTCTTTGTCGACGATCACTACTTCGATGGAGGCGTCATTGAGGACATATGCAAAATCAGCGGGCGCACCCATCGGATGAAAGGGTGTGAATATCGCGCCGATGATGCTGATCGCATGCTGCGCGAACAGCACTTCGATACAATTGCCGGATAGTAGCCCTACGGTCTGTCCGAAGGAAACACCCTGCCGCTTGAGCGCCGCGACATAACGCGCGATCTCTCTCTCGACTTCCCTACCACTAAAGCTGCGCCCATCACAACTGTGGAGCAGTATCCTATCGTGATAGGTCCGCAGCGCATTCAACAATAGATCGTTCAGATGTTCGAACGTCCGCCCTGACGAATGGGCCCGCGCAACCTCCAGAGCAAGTGAAGACATGGTCATACGCGCTCCAATATATGTACGGCGCAGGCCGATCCATAGTCGGTCATACCTCCGACGATATGTGCAAGGCCAAGGCGCGCCCCCGCAACCTGCCGAGCACCTGCCTCGCCGCGCAGATGGAGGCATATTTCGTAAAGATTAGCGATCCCAGTCGCGCCGAGCGGGTGCCCCTTCGAAAGCAATCCGCCCGAGACGTTAACCGGTAACCTGCCGCCCAGCGCAGTCTCGCCGCTGTCGATCAGTGCGCCGCTCCCCCCCCTCTCGCAGATACCGAGATTTTCATAGTGCAGAAGTTCGGCGGTGGCAAAACAATCGTGCAGTTCAACCAAGTCAATGTCTTCGATGCCGATGCCGGAACTCTCATACGCCAGACTCGCAGTCGCGCGGGTCACTTCATTGAAGTCGGTCAAGCCATCTTCCAATTCGGTATGCACACTGGCCAGCAGGGATGCAGCGCGAACACGGACCGCTCGGTTCATAAGGCCATGCTTGCGAGCGAACGCCTCGCTGGTTACGATCGCAGCGGCTGCGCCGTCGACATTGATCGAGCACATCAGCTTGGTGTTGGGATAAGAGATCATCTCCGACGCCATGATTTCCTCAAGCGTAAACTCTCGACGGACGAAGGCTTTCTCGTTCATCGTCGCGTGACGATGGTTCTTGACCGACACTTTCGCGTACTGTTCGAACGTAGTGCCATAGGCGGCACTGTGGATCACGCCGGCCTGGGAGAACATACAAGGCGTCGTGATAGTGCCAATAGCGCCTTCCTCCTGAAAGCCCACAGGACGTCCGGGCATAACGATTAGACCACGATCCATCTTCTCGACGCCGACCGCCAGCGCGACGTCATGTCGACCGCTCTGCACGGCTAGAACAGCCTCTCGGAACGCGGAAGCACCAGTAGCACAACCATTAACGACATTGAGCACCGGCATCGCTTTTTGGCCAATCTGACGCAGGATGCGCTGGCCGGGGAAGGCAGTCGCCTGAAGCGCGCTGCCGCAATAAAACGACTCAACATCATGGATCGTGAGTCGTGCATCTGCGAGAGCTCTCAGTGCCGCATCGGCTCCCAAATCCTCGAGGCTACGGTCCGGAAAGCGTCCGAACGGAATCATGTCGATCCCAACAATCACCACATCGCTCATACCGTAGCCTCCAGTGACCGAAAAATCTGGGAATAATAGGCCCGTCCCGAAGCGTCACGCTGACCGGTGTCCTCGATGCAAATCCTTACCGGACGACCGACCTCAGCTACAGGGTCCGATGGGATCGAGCCATGCCAGGTTCCCCGCACGACTCCGCCGCCATCGATCTCGACAACCGCAGCAATAAATGGGACCGCAATGCCTGGATAGCTGCGATTGATGACCGCGCAGGTACGAACTCGTCCAGTATTAGCAAGCCGAATATGGTCGATGGAATCATTTGCACCGCAGGCAGCGCATGCGACCCTTCGACCGAGAAACGTCGCACCGCATTGCGTGCACTGGCTGCCGACAAGATGATGGTCGCCGTCCCGATCAATCACTACATAGGGCACGGCGGCAATGGGTACTGCGAGCATATCGCTCATAATTCTCTCTCCGATGTTCTTATTCTATTTGGAAGCTCCGCACACATGGCCTCACCAGGTTTTTAGCCCCGACAGCGCACGACGCTGTGCATCCAGTCCATTTGCCAAGGCCCTGGACCGCCATTCAGGCTCTTTGGGATTGAGACGGTCCATCATCATCCGGCGCATATCTTCTCGCGGTGTCGACGAGTGCCCACTCCCGAATCTCAGCCAACGGTCCATTCTGACGGCGTCGCCAACGGTAATGTTGTCGTAAGTGCCAACCTCAATCAGCAACCCAGTCCACTCTGCATGCGGCGCTGTAACGGGAAGCCATGCAGAAAAAAGCCCCTCGTAAGAAGGTGCCTCGCCCGCCGTCAATTCGAAGGTCGCCGCGAAAGAGATGCGGGCTTCTTCTCCCATCCAGCCGAACACTCGCTCATAAGCCGGCGAACCTGGCTGGAAGCTGCAAAGATGACTGAGCTCGGCGAATTTTCCGAGGCCAGTGTGCCACTCGATAAAAGCGATCTTCTTAGCCTTTGCAAATATCTGCGGCAGCAGTTCACTCACTACGGTGCGCGACCAGGACGCTCCGTGCCCAACAAAGTTGAGGCCGGTCGGCTCGATAATCTGTCCTCCTGCTAAAACAGTGACCATCCGCTTGAAGCCATGTTCTCGAACGACCTCATCACGAATCGTACTCCAGTCGATCGTTTCCTCGGTCCAGTCGTCGGGGCACAGGGCACGGAAAAGCGAGGGATAGAGTTCGTCATCAATGAGGTTCGAGGCGCCCTCATTGAAATTTCGATTGAGATCAATGTTTGCTTCGTCGGTTCGCGATAGATGCGAGAACCCCCAAGGGTTAAGCGCGTGCAGGGCTACGATGTTTACACCGTCCGGAATCTCCAGGTCGCGCAGGAAGGCGATCTGCAGCGCCGAGCCGAGGAAACCTTCCTGACCGTGCGTTCCTGAGACTAGGAATAACGTCTTTTCAGCGTTGGGATTGCCGAACGTCGCGACGTCTATAGCAAGGTCCTCGCCCTCGGCCCCGCGCTCGGTTGGGTGAACTACAGACACGAGCTGCGCATCACGATCAGCCACTAACGCCAGAAATTTCTCGCGCGCCTGCAAATAAGTGGCGCTGAACGCGGATTCCGCCATCGGGTCTGCGTAACTTGTTCTCACCATTTCTGCAGACCTTCTAAAAAAGCCTGCTGCGCGCCGATTCCGTTGCTCAGGGCAGCCGCACGCCAATCGGGCGCGACGGGATAAAGCTTATCCATCATCGTGACGCGCATTTCATCGCGCGATTGATAAGAGCGTCCCTTTCCGAACTTCAGCCAACGGTCAATTCGTATTCCGTCCATGACCTCGACGACGCCATAGGTGCCGGCCTCGATCACCATGCCAGTCCATTCAGCCTGCGGTGCAGTACTCGGAAGCCAAGCGGAAAACCAGCCCCGATAATCTGGAGTCGCCCCATCAAAATCGCCCATGCCTCTGGCCCAAGTCAAGCGCGCGTCATCACCGAGCCATTCGAACATCCGCTCATATCCGTCCGAACCGGGTTCCATCATCGGGATATGGCTGAGCTCACCATAATCACCGAGGCCTGTGTGCCATTCGATGAAAGCGATTTTCTTCGACCTAGCGAATATCTTAGGAAGTAGGTTCTCGACCACCGAGCGCGACCATGAGGGGCCGGCGCCAATGTAATTCATACCCGTCGGCTCAATGATCTGCCCTCCGCCGGCAGCCGAAACCAAACGTTTCGCGCCATACTCCCTCGTTAACTCGTCGCGAATATTGCTCCAGTCAATCGTTTCCTCGGTCCAATCATCCGGGCACAGGGCTCGGAAAAGTCGAGGATAGAGCTCATCCCGCTCGGACGGAACGCCATAGTTGGTAAAGTTGCGATTGACATCGATATTCTGGTGATCAGTTCGCGAAAGATGCGAGAAGCCCCAAGGATTGAGGCCATGGAGCGCTACAATATTCACTTCCTCGGGGATCTTGAGGTCGCGCAGAAATTCAATCTGCAGAGCCGAACCGTAGTAGCCCTCCTGTCCATGTGTCCCGGATACCAGGAACAGAGTCTTCTCGGCATTGGGGTCGCCAAAAATTGCGATGTCGATCGCCAGCTCTTCGCCTTCCACACCGCGCTCGCTAGGGTGAGACGTCGAAATAACTTTCGCATTGCGACGGGACGCCAGCGACAGGAATTTCTGACGGGCCTCCGCGTATGTACTGCTGTAACTATCAGACATTTCTTTCTCCCTACACGTCTCAGATTCGTTCGATAATGACGGCTGGCGCCATGCCACCGCCGGTGCACAGGGTCACTAACCCTGTCGAAAGATCACGTCGTTCAAGCTCGTCAAGTAACGTTCCCACCAGAATCGCACCGGTAGCGCCAATTGGATGTCCCAGTGCGATCGAGCCGCCAGTTACGTTCACTTTCGCGTGGTCGACACCGAGCGCACGCATAAAGATGATGGGGACGACTGCAAACGCTTCATTGACTTCGAAGAGATCAATGTCGTCGATCGTCATGCCGGCGGATTTCAACGCCTTGCGCGCTGCTGCCACCGGTGCATCGAGCATCAGCTCGGGCGATCCGCCCGCGGTCGCGATTGCCCGGATGCGTGCGCGCGGCTTCAGACCATGCGCGCGGGCATAGTCGGGCGACGCAAGGACGACCGCTCCCGCGCCGTCGACGATTCCCGAAGAATTACCGCCATGATGGACGTGATGAACTTCAACGCCCTTATAGTCGCGCTCCAGCAATTGCCGATAGGTCAAGCCGTTGGCGTCGAGTTCAATATCAAGCAGCCCCTCGAAAGCGGGCTTTAGGCCGGCAAGCCGCTCGATCGTTGTGTCAGGCCGGTTGTATTCCTCCCTGTCGAGCGCCAGAGATCCATCGTTGTGATAGACAGGCACCGTACTGCGCGCGAAGGCGCCCGCCCCAATCGCCGCAGCCGCGCGCTGCTGACTGTGATAGGCAAAAGTGTCGAGTTCCTGACGACTAATGCCCTCCATTGAGGCGATGAGATCAGCGCAGATGCCCTGGTGAGTCTGTGCGTGAAGCGCTCGCAGGTGAGAGTTCCCGCAATCAAAGAGAGTGGGCTGCGAAACCGCAGGAGTGCTCGACATCTGTTCAATGCCACCGCCAATGACCAGATCTTGCGCACCGGACCAAATCCCCATAGCAGCTTGGTTCACTGCGGTGAGGCCGGAACCGCAATAGCGGTTGACCGTAAAGCCGGGGGGCTGACTACCCCACCCTGCATCGAGCACAGCCTGGCGTGCGATGCATCCACCCTGCTCCCCGACCTGCGCGAAACAGCCGATGATGACATCGTCGATATCATCAGTATTCAGTCCATTCCGATCACCAAGCGCTTTAAGCACCGTCGACAATATGCGCTGCGGATGCACCGATGACAGCGCGCCCTTGTCAGCGCGCCCGATGCCCCGCGGCGTCCGCGCCACATCGATAATCCAAGCTTCTCGCATTCGGAACTCCTATTTTTTGTTATATCGTTGTCGCCGATAAAAATGCTAATAAGTTGTAGTCATCGCGCGCCAATTACATACTCAGCCACCATAAGGAGGAGCATGAAGAAAATGAGCTGTGTATATCTTGTAAAAAACGACGTGAGTTTTTGATAAGTTTTTTTTACAATGTGGAAGCACGTTTCTTTGAGCGCATGAGCGTCGCAACTATAGCAACCAACCCAAAAGCGGCCGCCACATAAAATGCGTCGATAAAACCCTGCGGAGAGGTTATACCGGTAACGGCATCTGTTTGGGCGGCCAAAAAGGTAAACCCTAACTGGACGCCTAAGGTTCCGCCAATATTCCTAACCACCATAACTACACCACAGACACTCGCAGCCCTATCAACTGGAACAGACTTTACAACAGCATTCATAGCGATCGGCAACCCCAATCCGATACTAATACCTATTAATGACATAGCAATAATTACTGAGAGCGGGTGTGCAAACACTGTTGCCATCATAATAGCCCCGATCATCAACGTGCACCCACTAAGTGCCATTGTGTATCGATCACCGATCCAATGCTCTAACTTAGAAACGGCAAGCGCGGCTACAGTCCCCATAATTCCAAGCGGTAAAATATAGAACCCAGTAGATGTAGCAGAAGCGTCAAATCCAATACCACTTGAAGAGGGTGAGGCCACCATCGCGGGAACAAGCACATAGCTCATCACGGATGCGAAACCAAGCCCAAAGGCAAAAACCCCGGTAAGTGCTACGTCTTTCTTTGCAAGCAAGCTCACTTCGACCAGAGGGGATATAACTCGCCGCTCAATGTAAACCCAAATCGAAAATAGCACTACCGAAGCAAAAAGATAATTCATTACATTGCTCGAGGTCCAGCCATATCGAGGGCCAGTGCTTATAGCTAGAAGCAGAGCAATTAGAGCACACGATAGAAAGACAGCACCCCACCAATCGATAGGCTGTCGATTAGACTCCTTATAAGAGTCGACTCCCTGAACCAGATCTAGGAAAACAAGAACTGCACATACGACAAGAACTGAGAGCGGCAGCCAGTATACCCAACGAAATCCAAATGCTGCTTCTATCGGCCCGCCTAGCACCAAACCAAGCGCCATGCTGGCAGTAGATGCCCCAATCACCAGCCCAGTGCATCGGCTTGCCTTTTCGACCGGAAGCGCCTCATTCAAAAGGCCTATAGAAAGTGGAATAAGCCCCATGCCCGCACCTTGCAACACTTGCCCCAACGCCATCCACTCGAAGGACGGAGCCAGTGCCGCAACTACGACACCTACGCCCAAAACCAAAATAGTGAAAAGTAGAACTAATCGCTTCTCAAATATATCAGCCATTCGCCCGACAAGAGGAGTGCAAACCGCGCCAGACAACAGCAACCCCGTAAAAACCATACCGAGTTGAGCAGGTGTTGCATTCAACTCGCGCTGAATGAACGGAAGTACAGGAACCAGCATTGTCTCGAGCAACGTAAAAGCAAACACAGCTGCGATTACAATTCCTGGATAAAACCAACTTGCTCGCAAGCCAACGGTAGAAGTAGTCATACGCACCCCATCTTGTTTTTAAAATTTTCTGAAGTTCAAAACTATCTTTACAACCACCACACCCAATTGCCCACCAGAGAAACCAATACTGTTGGACCCAAGACATTAGGCTGCAAAAAGCCGGCTATTAAAAATAGCTCGCTATCTCATCCATGACTCCGATACTGATCGGATCACCACTAACTGCTGAAAGATGCTCATAAAGCCCACCAATCAAATTAGTAAGCAAAATAATCGCAAGGCCGTCTTGATAAACTGTGATTTGTGATTTGCAACCACCACTAGGCACTGAAACATAACCACTCGCACCCGGAGTACTTAGCCAGCCTATCCCCATTATTCCAACACCGCCATCTGTCAATGCTATAGGCTCGCGCAATACCGAGTAACTAGACGACTTGAGCAAGCTACTATTTTGGAGTGCGATTACCCAATGCGCAAGATCAATAGCGGTACTGTGGAGACCAGCAGCAGGCTTGAGCATATCCGGCCAATTCAAGCAGCTACGCGATAGGCCAGTACCCTCGCCTGTTGCCGGATACAATGAATTATAAGTAGTCGCCCGGCCGTCAATTATGTCACGATCATTTGCATATTTGGTATTACTCATGYCCACAGGAATAAGTTGTCGCTCAATAATAAAATCAGTGAAACTCAGCCCACTTATTTTTTCAATCACTCGACCCAATAGCGCATAATCTGTTTGAGAGTAATTAAATTTTGTGCCTGGTTTAAAAATCGTGGGCATTTCATAAGCCATAAGCCAAGCAGAGCTGTCAGTTCCGTCACCAATTAAACCTACACTGCCATCCATGCCTACAGTCATTACATCTGGCAGACCTGACGTGAGCGCTGCAAGCTGACGAATACTAATACCCCTCCACGCCTCAGGAAGATCATCCAAGTAGTTTGAGACCTCACTTGAGAGATCAAGCAAACCCTCTTCTACCAACTGCATCACCGCCACACCGGTAAAGGCTTTAGCAATAGAATTTATAGAAAAAACCGAATCCTGAGAAACTAGTATTTTATTTTCCAGATCAGCATAACCTAGAGAATCTGAATAAACTATCTCACGATTTTTTATTACAACAATCTGCGCCCCAGGAATTTTCCTGTCACGCATTAGTCCCTGCAAATAGATTTGCAGTTCAGAATCGTCGTTTACCACCAATCGCTCAACGCTCATCTAAAGTCTCTTATAATCAAATTAAATTTCATCCACGAAGCGAAAAACCTATGCACCCTCCAAATTACAAAACCTCACATGAATTCCTGAGCCGGACATGCTTTTCATCCTGAAAACAACTCAACTGCAGCATATGCAGAGCTATTTACGCCTGACGTTAGCTCGTTTGCCGTGCGTTTATTTTTATATCCAAATCACCCAAGGATCTTGTAAAAAAATGCACATCGACGGCCATTTTATCGAAACGTTTTTTTTACAACCAATATGGTAAAGCCCTAATAATATGTATCATGAAGGCCCGTAGAAACGCGCCTTATTAGTTGAGTTCACCATTACTCGTACAGTAGCCAATCAATAGATGGTATTGCGAATCAATCTCTCGCGAATGAACACCATCCGAAAGCAATGTTTTCAAACCCGAATGCTTACTAACATGACTATAACCACGGAGGCGCAAATCAAAAGCTGTAGGATAATAAATAACTTACCGCGAGTCTTGACAAAACCCTAAAAATGGCATATAGATAGCGAACAAAAAGCACTACTGCAATGTGTACTCTATAGAGTATATAAACATGAAAATAATAAGACATTATCTGCCCAGACGAATTTTCGATCAGGGGTGCCCTCGATGAACAACAAACTGATTCTTGAAGCCTACAAAAAATCTTGTGGGTTACAGCCTCAATGCATCAACAATTACTATCCTGGGAAATTTTTCAGCTCGACCTGGAAAGAAAGCGCCAAGTTTCGAATGGCGGAATATCCAGTTTTTTCAAACGTTCATACACTCGCGGTATCCGACATTGGTGCCCGTGGTCGGTTTTGGGCTAATTCTGAACAACCACGTGAAAGCACTATATCAGCTGGTTCAGCATGGTTTCGTCCCGCTAACGAAGGCGGCGGCTGGGAATCAAACTCTGCGATCTCAACCTTTCATCTCTACCTCAGTGATGATTATTTAAAGTCGCTAGTTGCCGAAACTCGTCCGATTGGTAAAGGAGCCCTTGAGTTTAGAAGTAAAGGTATAATATCCGACCCGCTAATCTCTCAATTACTGATAGCGTTATCTACATGCAAACACGACAAAAATGCAACCGAGCCACGCTGCTATGAGCTGAGCTTAATACGCGCTCTCTGCTTGCATTTATTGACCTTTAACCTAGCAGAATTAGAGTCTCACACATCCTCCCCAGCCCTTACATTCGAGGAGTTGTTAAGAAAAATCAATAATCGTCCTTCTGACGATTATAAACTCGAACAAATGGCAATTGACGTTTCTTGTAGCGTTCAAAAGCTGCGGGCTCTGTTTTTGAATACTACCGGAATGCCCCCCCATCGCTATATCATTGAAAAGCGCTTAGAATTGGCAATGTCAGAACTGATGCTCGACTCTAAGTCAATTGCTCAAATCGCAACTAGCGCAGGTTTTTTTGATCAAGCACATTTCACGCATGCCTTTCGAAAAAAACACGGCCTTACTCCCAGAGAAGCAAGAGAAAATCGGAGCCATTATTGATGGCGCGGTGCACAACAAGAATGAATAGCGGGCTGATACCGAGAAAATTAAGCTCCAGTCGACCAAAGGCGGTCGACTGGATCTATTTTAAAACATCACTCGCTTATTCTTTACTGATAAATGAAAGTCATCCCTAGCCCTACCGATGTTTGATTATTCCCTAATGAAGGGCTATCAAGTCCATTGATAGCGAAAGCGGACTTGTCGCTATTTACTAAATATCCAGCAGTTGTCCAAAGTGTTACATATTTATTTAGTCCATATTCTACGATCCCACCCAGCATCGTTGCTCGACCGGAATCTCGAATTTTCGTATCATAAACCGATAGCGACGTCGACCACTTAGGTGTAAATTGGTATTTCCCGCCAAACCAGAGATGATCAGCTTTCCTAGCGGCCCTAGCTGCATCAGGCGCACTCAGTTGTGAATACCCGCCCATCAATGTCACTTTACCTAAGTTAACTAGGCCAGCAGCGTAAGCAAATTTTGAATATGAGAAAAGATTGTTCAGCTCGCCATCTGGAGACTGCTGCTCATCGAATCCAATTCGACCTGAGAAAGGTCCATTGGCATATTTTAAAGATGCACCATATGTCTTTTTAGTCCCATAAACAAACCCTCTCGATTCTTGCTCACCACTGTGCTGCAGCGAAAAACTGAAATTACTTAATGTAGGGCTGTCGTAAGAGAATGCATTAGACACAAATCCATCATCACGAAAATATAACTGCGAACTGCTACTTACAAGTCGCCCGATCAGCGGATCATAATCTAATGACAGAGAACTGATGCTTAAATCTTGCCCGTATCGGATTGTTCCCAAACCAGACTTATAGCCAACGTGACCAAGTCGCAGATAGCGCTCATCAAGGCCAGTTTTAACCTCCCCGTCTACCTTTACAATGCCTTGTTCATATCTGGCGAACAACTCCTGCCCTTCACCAAATGTGACTCCCGTCCGAACACCCCATCGACTTCCATATCCTCCGTTCAGTCTCGCTTCAGTGCGCGCGTGCGAATCGCCATCTTTCTTCACTACATTAGAGACTCTGCTCGCCGAAATATCTATAATCGTGTAAGGAAGCACACTTACTTCAGCATGAGCACTTGTCGCCGCACAAATACCTAATATTGCAATAGTTTTGTTTTTCATAACAACCCACTTCTTTATAATTATAGGGTGGCAGTGTTTAATTACAAAATTTTTATTATTTAACAATTGCAGTATATCAGCCCATCTTAAAACAAGCTTTTCCAGCTGATTTATTTACAATTTAACATCAAAAAAACTTATATCATAAAAGCACTCCCACTTGCCTCACGTGAAATTTTCGAGTTCTTCTTGCAAATCAAACGTACTATTAGCGCAATTTTTGATATTGGAAAAAAAGACGGCAAACACCTGGATTTTTTACAGCATTTTTTTTTACAAACCGCACCTTCTCACTTAAAAGCAAAAAATTATATTTAATAACATTTACCTATAACGCACTTGGCATATTTGCACTTTACGATAGTTGACAAAGGCCTCATTCGACTGATCCACTAGAAAGCGCCTTAATGAATGCGCCAACCGAGGAGACTAGATCAATTCGAACATTACAGCTGAGTATTCTGGGACGAGGCGCTAGAAGGGAATTGTCTAACCCGATTTTAATTCGGCATTGACTCTTCCTCATGAGAACATTAAAGACTTCGTAAATCGATTGCCGCGCTGGGATCGCTTTCGAGTAGTCCAAGAAATGGAATAACCTCACCGAGTTGGTCAACCGGGAAATAGCTAGCGTGGATAGCTAGTTTTGATTTGTAGATAATCGGTGAGCAACCTACCTGTAAGGAACGGAGGCCTGCCGTAGATGAGCGTTTATATTTTCAATCCGCATAGCAAGAGCTTCTATCGCCCTATAGACGCAGCTTTACGCTGGTGCAATCTCACTCACTGCGAAGCCCAAATAGTACAGGCGGACTGGTCTCGTCCCGAGAACCTTGCAGTCCTATTCCCCCAATGGCCCAATCTTCACATCGCTGTCGAAAGAATTTTAGACGCCATACGCAATGGTGAGCTGCCGTATGGCTGCCTCGGCATTTCTGTTCCTTTGGGAAGCTATGTAGAGCCCTATCAGCTGACCATCCGCCATTCGGACTTACGCCGCTGGATGGAGATTCATTACCCCGACCACAAGCCCAGTTTCTTATTCGAGTCTGGTGAAGATGCGCCTGCAAAGGTCAGTCTAGGAACTTTTCTCTCCTTGAAAGCAGATCGAGATGAGTTATCGAGAGCGTTCAAAGCGCAACAGCAGTGCATTCAAGAAATCTTGGGAGAGCTCCAGTCGATTGGACTTGAAAGAGATGATCTCAAAGCCTTGGCCAAAACGAATGGTCAACTCAGCGAGCGCAGCGAACTGACCTATCACAACATCATTGGAGCATTGGTCAGCCTTCTCTTGGACCATTCGCCCGCCGGAAAACCTCTTTCGGTATTCACGAATCAAGCAGCCATCGTTGACGCCATTGTCGCCCGTCACAAAGATGTGCCCGGCCTTAGCAAGCGCACGCTGGATGAAAAGTTTGCCGTGGCCAATCGTAGCCTCAAAAAAAATACCTGATCGAGCCAATTGCGTTGCAATAGGGTTGATTGCAATGCAATGACTCATCCGCCGTGGTGCGATTCAATCCATGTCACTTCCCACCACGCGCCAACTGGCGCCAGGAGTGACTAGCATGTCCAACCCATCGGTACCCGCAGTCGAAGCACCTCAACCCCAACGCCACATCATGCGACGTGATGAGGTGGAGCAAAAAACCGGCTTCAAACGTGCGCACATTTACAACCTGATGAAGGAAGGCAAGTTTCCGCGGGCGAAGCGTATCGGACTGCGCGCAGTTGGCTGGGACTCACTGGAAATTGAGCACTGGATTGCAGAACGCCTTTCGCGACAGGAGTGAGGTGATGCACGTGGTCTCGGTGGTTTCCACCAAGGGTGGCGTAGGCAAAACTACAGTAGCGGCGAACCTCGGTGGCCTGTTGGCCGATGCTGGTCTGCGTGTTCTGCTCTTGGATCTGGATAGCCAACCCACCCTCTCCAGTTATTATTCATTGAGCCAGAAAGCACAGGCAGGTGCGTACGAGCTCATTGCGCTCAATCTAACAATACCTGAACGAATAATTTCTAGGACTGCAGTCGTCGGTCTCGACCTGATTTTCTCTAATGACGATCAAGGTCGACTGAGCACCTTGTTGCTGCATGCCCCTGACGGGCGCCTACGCCTGCACAATTTGCTCAACGAGTTGTGTCTCAATTATGACCTGCTTTTGATCGATACTCAGGGAGCACGCAGTGTAATGCTGGAAATGGCCATCCTGGCCTCAGATCTCGCCCTCTCTCCCATCACGCCAGAAATGCTCGCTGCCCGCGAAATGCGCCGTGGCACCTTGAAGTTACTGAGTGAGCTCGAACCGTTTCGCCACCTAGGCATCGACCCGCCGCCCTTACGGCTCTTACTGAACCAGGTGAACGTCAATCGAGTGGACACCCGGATGATCATCCGAAGCCTGCGCGAGACTTTCGCAGAGGCTACCAATATCTCGGTGCTAGACACCGTAATCCCCGACCGCGTGGCATATCTCAATGCCGCCTCCCTCGGTTTACCGGTCCACCGAATAGATAAGTGCCTATCGAGTAAACGCCGACGTTCGCCGTGTGCGTTAGAAATCATGCAAGCGCTGGCTATCGAATTATTTCCTGAATGGCGCGAAGCGATCTCATCGGGAATGAGGTGTGCGGAGCCTCGATAAAACAAATCGCCCAATCAGCATTTCACCAATTTATTTTTGTTTGATCAGCCTTGAGCCCAGCAGGGCTTGGTAAGGAGTTTTCTAATGTTGGATCAGTTTCCTATCGTCGTTCAGCC
The DNA here is from genome assembly GCF_056406935.1 of Pseudomonas sp. P1_A1. Classification (NCBI taxonomy): domain Bacteria; kingdom Pseudomonadati; phylum Pseudomonadota; class Gammaproteobacteria; order Pseudomonadales; family Pseudomonadaceae; genus Pseudomonas; species Pseudomonas sp. P1_A1. The sequence goes on from NZ_JBFTZE010000003.1 coordinate 155,813, forward strand.
TTCCATTCGACCACGCGACGCGGCTTGCGAGGAGTACTGCACCGTGGTTTTTCGTCTGCAAGGGGGGCGCTCGGCGATGGTGTGGTTCCTCGCAGAACTCTCCCAACATTTCGAAGGTTCAGGGACTGCCGAAATCGTGAAATTCGAGGTCGGTGACCATTTACGTAGCCGACGTTAACCGAGGCGGTTGCGATGAAGAAGCTCAGTCAGGAGGAAATCACCGACAAGCTGCACCAGGACCACTTCACTCAAGGTCCTGGACTGGAGCGACTGTCCGATCCAGTCATCGACACTCCCATGCTAGTCACTCTGGAACAGTTACGCCCCTACGAGCACAACCCACGCTTCATCCGTAATCCGCTTTATGACGATATCAAGGCATCGATCCGTGAACGCGGGCTGGATCAACCGCCACCGATTACCCGCCGTCCGGGTGAACCCTCTTTCATCATCCGCAACGGCGGTAATACGCGCTTAGCAATTCTCGGCGAGCTGTGGCAGGAAACTCGCGACGAGCGTTTCTTTCGGATTCACTGCCTGTTCCGACCTTGGAGCAATGAAACCAACGCCCTACTCGGCCATCTAGCGGAAAGCGACCTGCACGGCCAACTCACGTTCATCGAAAGAGCCCTGGCAGTAGCCAAACTCAAAACCATGCTTGAGTCGGATGGCCCAGAGCTCTCACAACGGGAGCTGGCTCGACGTCTTGCCGCTGGAGGCTATCCGGTTTCGCAGTCGCATATCAGCCGGATGCTGGACACCCTCGAACACTTATTACCCGCCATTCCACAAACTCTGTATGCCGGCTTGGGTAAGCCTCAGATAGAACGTCTGATCGGTCTACGTAGTCAGGCTGAGCGAACCTGGAACCGCTATCCAACCGCCACAGTCGCGTTTGCAGAGTTCTGGCTGGAGACCATGGGCTACTTCGATAGCGATCCTGAATCCTTTGATCTTGAGCAGATCCAGGACGAATTGCTCGAACGCATGAGCCACTTGCTCGGACAGTCCTACCGTATGCTGGCCTTGGAGCTGAGCGATACCCAACGGGTCGTCTCCACGCCCGGTGCTGTCACCACCACGCCCTCCAAGAGCATCTATCCGCAAAGCGTACATGAAGCCACGGCAGCCCGCCCCTCCTCCGACACCAACCCCGAATCAACTGATGCCAAGAGCAAGGTAGAGCCAAATCCAGAAGAACTGCTCAGAGCCCCCGAAACAAATGCTTCACCTGCGGTCAGCCCTCTACCACGCGTTCAACAGATTCGTGAGCAAATCAATCGCGAGATATCCAGCGAGGCGACGTCTCCAGTCGAAACCTGCCCAATCGACGACCTCTGGATCATCACACCACCGCTGGATACCCCAGAACAACTGCGTTTAGCCATTGCTGGGCTGGCTCGGGAAATGGCGGCCTATGCCGGAGATGCCGAGAGCATCATTGATCAAAAGCTTGGCTTGGGCTTCACCCTAGACATTGAGCGACTTGATCTTTCAGCGCCTCGCTCGACCGGCATTCACCTAATGCTCCTGGCCCTGTTAAGGGCTCAAGACGAGGTAAACTGGGAGGACCGCAAGCAAATACCTTCCGCACTGTTCGGGCAACTGTTGTTAGGGGTCTATCAACTCTATCTGCCAGATCGACCAGTCACGGACGTGGGTCTGGAGCGACTGCCTGACAGTTTGTTAATCAAACTGTTTCGCCTGATCCGCCTGGCCCGGCGTCTAATCGACTTAACACTCATCTCTGAAGACAAAAACTCACCGGAGGAGCTGAGATGAACTTGTCCTTCAATATGCTCAATCAAGCCATGCTAACCCAGGTACTGCACGAACTGCGCCTGGGCAACCTGCAACGCTGCAAGGCACTTGGACTGAGTGAGGATGACATCTTCGTGCTGCAATCCTTACCACCGACCACGTTATCGCGTCTGGCCCATGCCACAGTCCCTTGGCTTGAGGTCAAGATTGACTCGCCAGTGCTGCATCGTTTGATTGAACAAGCTGAACGCGACGAACAGAACGAACGGTTGATCAACCGAGCGCTCAAACTCGGCGCAAGCAGCACCATTATGTACCAGTGTTTTGGCTTGGCGCATTCGGAAACAGCCATGCGTCGGCGTCTACTCAAGATAGAAACTCGTAAAGGCCGCCCCCAACATTTAAGCGAAGCGCAGGAGCATGCGTTGTGGCAACGTTGGTGCCAAATACGAACAGAGGACGGCACCGAGGATAAACTCGACGCCATGATGATGCTTGCCGAAGAACAGCAGATCAGCTTGACCATCGTTTGGCAGCAAATCGACCAGTACAGCAAAAAAACATGAATGCTGTTCCCGCCAGTCGCTGGCAACGTGTCCTGCAGCAATGCACACAGCAGCTGCATGAGCGCTGGCCAGCACGCCCTACCACTGAACAGCCCTCCAACCAGGCTCTACAGGCTGGTTTTCTGTTTAGTGGCCAATCACACGAAGTCGTGCCACGTCGGCTGCTGTTGGATAATCGGCTGAYGCCATTGGAGCGAAATGCTTGGCAGGTATTTCGGCTCATGCTGCAAGGCCAGGGCGTGGTCACGCCGCGCTATGAGGATTTGCAGCCTTACCTCTCGAGCGTGCCCTACGGTGCGTCAGCCTCACGTGAAACCATTGCACGCGTGTTGACGATGCTCAGGCTCACTCGTTGGCTCAGTTTGGTTAGCCGCGGTCGCGATCAAATCAGCGGGCAGCTACAAGGTTCTTTGTACGTTCTGCACGATGAGCCGTTAACTCCCGCCGAAGCCATGGAGCTCGATCAGGACTACCTAGAACTGGTCGGACATGCCCTCGGTCATGCGACAAAGGCCGTGCGTATTGTCGCTCAGCACATTGTGGAGGAGGTCCGACAGGACACGAATATCGATCAGGGTCGGTTACCGACGCGGCTGGACAGTTGGGGCGAACAGTGGGCGCAGCAAGGCTTGGATCAGCCACCCGGTGATGCACTCCACGATTCCGAACGTGGGGAAGATCAACACGTTCGGAATCGTGCAGGCCCTCGTTCGGATTCCGAATCAGGCTCGAACCCTAACGTTTCCAGCACCGTTCGGAATCCGAACGCTGCCTGTACTGTATTAAAAGAAAGTAAATGTACAGTACCGCGCGCGACCTCTACTGTGGATAACCTGCACTGGCCCACTTCGCTGCGCCTGAACCCAAGCGAACGTCAGGCCATCGCCGTGGCGCTGAACAAGCTCAACCCAGCGGATCAGCAGGCGGTGCTTAACGAAGCGGGGGCACGCTGTGCGACCGGTGGTATACGCAAGCCAGTTGCCTATCTGATGGGCTTGGCCCAACGTGCGCTGAAGGGCGACTTTCGTCCTTGGGCAAGTCAGGCCGAACCATCACCCATCACAGAACCGCCCCCAACCGCCCCCTCGCGGCCATCTCGAAAAAAGGGCGAACCTGCATCAGCCCTTGCCCAAGCGTGCCTAAATGAGCTGCGCCAACTGCGTGGAGGCAGTGGACGTCAGTAGATTTGATGCCAGTGGCATCAAATCCATAGAGTTCCAATCTACGAAAATATCGGACCGAACCATGGAGCGTTTAGGGAAACGCCTGGGCGTAGTTCCAATAAACGTAGACGTCAGGCATTTGCCCTCTCTCACCAAACCGAATAGACCGCATTCAGCTTTTTGGCTGTCCTTGACCCTCATCTGTCGCAACGTCCCGTCCAAGCCAATGCGAGGACAACACCATGGCCGATCACTATCAACTCAATCTGGGTTCATTGCGCAGCAGCATCACCCTGACCCTGCATACCCACCATGCAGCCCGTATCTGGCAAGGTCGAGCCGCACGCGAAGGCGTCCACTCGATCATGGGTATGGCCGGTTACATCAGTGTCACCAACCTGATCAAACAAACTGCGGCCCAGGACGATCCCTATGCCGATTGGGCCATCGTGCAGCTCGAAGAAAAATTGATGCAGGCAAAGGCTGGGATGCTGGAACTGACTCAACAGTTAGACCGAATAAGACAGGACCTACCGACACAGATCGATATGGGGGACAACCTAAACATCCACCCCGTCACTTTGCCATTGTACATCGGCAGTCAGCTGGGTTTTCTGGCGGTTTACCTGCTAACCGACTACGACACGCTGGTCCGCCATACCCTCTTGGCCCATCACACGGCTTTGATCGGCCGCAGAGACATGGAAGCCTGGATCGACGACGGTGCCCACCTGTTACGCAGCCTGTTCGGTCAGGCGCAACGTTATCGACATGCCGGCGTTACACGCGATGATATGGCCGCAAATAATGCCCGCGCCCTGGCGGCCGTGGAGAAGTATGGATTGCCCCCGATGGACATCCTTGAGGGTCATCGCCGTTCTCAGTTTGCGCCGCCGATCATTCGCCGTGGTGCTGTAGCAGTGGATGACGCTGACGCGTTGGCAGAGGACGTGGATGGTCCGTCTGTGACCGTGAATGAGCCGGAGGCTGACGCATGAATCCCATGACCCCGATTCAACCAATGCCCTTCGAAGCGTTGACACCGGATGCCTATCGGCAGCTCGAACACGCTGCCTCCCTAAAAGGCCTTTTAAAACCGTTTAAGGGTAAGGGGGAGTTGGAGCACCTGGCGCAGGTGGCGAGGGAAATCGAGGCGCAGTTATGTCGCCTGATGGAGGCTGTCGTGCAGCAAGCCGGGCAGCCGCCGTACTCGCTATTGAAGATACGATTGGTGCTGCAGAAGACCAGTGCGGGCAGCACCTTTTTGCGTTGGCGTACCCGTGATTTTTCTCGCATGGGTGTGGCGGTTTGGGAACGTCAGATCTCCAACAAAGCATTGCCGCAGATCGTACGAAAGGAATTGCACCGTTTCGAATGCGCGCGTATCGCACTAAACCTTCAGATGAGTGTGGTGCATTCGCTCTACCGCCAGGCTACGACCTGCGCGATCAACATGGCCAGTGCCGAACAGTTGCTGCGCCAGTTCACACCCGCAGTGGAGAAAACACGATGAGTACTTTTTTCGTCGGCGAAGGCAATATCGGCAGTGCGCCAGAGTTCCAGGAGTTCGCCTCAGGCAATGACGAGCCACGGCGTTTGCTACGGCTGAATGTGTACTTCGACAACCCCATACCACGCGAGGGCAGCTATGAAGATCGGGGCGGCTATTGGGCGCCGGTTGAGCTCTGGCACCGTGAGGCAGAACACTGGAGCACGCTGTACCAGAAAGGCATGCGCGTGCTGGTCGAAGGTCGTACGGTGCGCGATGAGTGGGAGGACAGCGAAGACAATGCGCGGGTGACCTTCAAGATCGAGGCCCGCCGAGTCGGCATCCTGCCTCACCGGGTGCACAGTGTGGTCATGCGGGAACGCTCCAGTGAAACGGCGGCCTCTCAAAATACAGAACAGGGCAGTTCACCGACGTCGAAACCCAAGAAACACAGAGGTCAATCACCTAAAGCCTAAACGACTTCAGGCATAAAAATTGCGCCTTTGCGCGAAGTTCCTGGCCTGTCATTGCTCGCTGCTCGTGAAGCCCCCACCCATTTACAAATGCTCCAAAGGTAGCAGCTTCAGACCACTCAAAGCCGCCCTCATCGACTAATATGAGGAACCTGCCATTCGGGTTTCTCATATCTCGCCCCTGCTACTTCGAACAACGCTGCTCCGAACTCAATCCGGAGTAGTTATATGCACCTCTTCCTCTGCGAAAAACCTTCCCAGGGTCGTGACATCGCCAAGGTTCTCGGAGCCACTCGGCGTGGCGATGGTTGCCTGATCGGCCCCGAGACAACTGTCACATGGTGTATCGGCCACCTACTGGAGACGGCCCCGCCTGAAGCCTACGGCACTCAGTACAAGAATTGGTCGTTGGATCATCTACCGATCATTCCGGCGCAGTGGCAAGTGGAGGTCAAACCCAAGACTTCCGCGCAGTTCAAAATCATCAAACGCCTGCTCAGCGAAGCCACCACCGTTGTCATCGCAACCGACGCCGACCGAGAGGGTGAGATGATTGCCCGCGAATTATTGGAGCTCTGCCAGTACCAAGGCGCTGTTCAGCGCCTCTGGCTGTCCGCACTCAACGAAGCATCGATTCGCAGGGCACTGACCTCGCTGAAGTCTGGTCAGGAGACCTTCCCGCTCTATCACTCGGCCCTCGCCCGCAGCCGTGCCGACTGGCTGATCGGCATGAACCTCAGTCGTTTGTTTACCCTTCTTGGTCGGCGGGCAGGCTACGACGGCGTTTTGTCAGTGGGGCGCGTCCAGACACCCACCTTACGTCTGGTGGTCGATCGGGATCGTGCGATTGCCGGCTTCATCCCGGTGCCTTACTGGAACATTGAGGTACACCTATCGTCGATGGGCCAGCGATTCATCGCGTCGTGGTTACCGCCATGCTCAGGACGGGACGAGTCGGGGCGTTGCCTACAACAAGTGCTTGCCCATCACGCGGTCCAAACAATCACCGACGAGAAGCCCGCCACAGTACTCTCGTTACATACTGAGCATTTCCGAGAACCGCCGCCCCTGCCCTTCGACCTAAGCACGTTGCAGGAAGTCTGCTCGCGTAAGCGGGGGCTCGGCGTCCAGGAAACCCTGAACATAGCCCAAGCCCTGTATGAAACCCACAAAGCCACCACCTACCCGCGCAGCGATTGCCGCTATTTGCCAGAGAATATGCTCAACGAGGCACCCGCGGTACTCGATGCCATGCTCAAAACGGATCCTGCACTCAAACCTGCATTTGGGGGCCTCGATCAATCACTGCGCTCCCGCGCATGGAACAATGCCAAGGTCACCGCGCACCACGGCATCATCCCCACCACCGAGCCGGCAAACCTGGTGCGGATGTCCGAACAAGAACGCCATGTCTACGAACTGATCCGTAGCCACTACCTAGCGCAGTTTCTTCCGCCTCATGAGTTTGATCGGACCCAGGTCGAACTGGCGTGTGGCGAAGAACGATTGACCGCTGTGGGCAAACTGATCTTGGTCCAGGGCTGGAAAAGCTTGCTCTCCGAAAACACCGAGGAGGATGAGCACAGTCAAAAATCCCAAGTCTTACCCATCTTGCAACAGGGCACGCCGTGCACAGTGGACGATGTCGAACTCAAATCCATGCGAACTGCCGCTCCTAAAGCTCTCACCGAGGGTGATCTGATCAAGGCGATGAAAAACGTCGCCAAGCTTGTCAATGACCCACGCCTGAAACAGAAACTTCGGGACACCACCGGTATCGGAACCGAAGCCACACGAGCCGGCATTATCAAAGGGTTAATTGATCGCGGTTATTTGCTGAAGAAAAAACGCGCGTTAATAGCTACGACGGCGGCCCATACCCTCATCGAGGCGGTACCCGCTGCAGTTGCGGATCCTGGYATGACCGCGATCTGGGAGCAGGCGCTTGACGAAATCGAAGCGGGGCGCCTGTCCTTGGAGGAGTTCGTTGCCAAGCAGGCGAGCTGGATTGCTAAGTTGGTCGAACACTATGGAGCGCTCACCTTGTCGATACCGGTCGAAGCCGGCCCAGCCTGCCCCATTTGCAATGCCTCAATGATCAAGCGGAAGGGCAAATCTGGGCCGTTCTGGTCATGCTCGCAGTATCCGAACTGCAAGGGCAGTACGCAGTTCAGAAAAGAGACGCGCCGCGCATGACAGTTCGGTTGAGATCAACATGAAGTTAGGGTGGTGCACAGCTCAGTGCATCATCAGCGGCGCCTGATCCCGCTCCAAGTCGATCAAAGGTTGTCCGACTTCACGGGCCAAAGCGATGCCTGTCGAAATCCATATCTGCCCCAGTTCGTTGAAGGCTTTTAGGTGGGCAGGATCTTCGTTGAGCCAATGAACAAGGCGTTCGAAGTATTCGGGGTTATCCGGGCAGTCATGAATCTTGATGAACAGCTCCAGTGTTTGATCCCAAATCAGATCCATGTCCTCCTTACTCTCATCTTCCATGCTCAACCATCCCTCAACTTGGTCCTGTCAGACCGTCGCTCTTACTAACCAATCTGGACTCCGATCCCTGAAGGGAAAGAAACCACGTCGCGATACTTAGCTGTTTCAGTCACTATAACAACCCAATGAGTCGACACTCAACCCTTAAGGATGTTCATGTCAACGGGTCTTTGCTCAACCATTCGGGTTGAACTGGAGAACTCATCACTTGGCACATAAACATCCAACCCAAGCCCAAATCGGGCGCATGATCGCGAAACACCGCAGCGAGCGTAATCTGACCCAGGAAGAGGTGGCTGAACGTTTAGGGATCGGTAGCGAAGCCATCTCGCGCCTGGAGCGGGGTGTAGTGGAGCTTTCAGTGGTCAAGCTGATGCAACTGGCTGATATTTTCGATTGCCGGATGGACGAACTCCTGACGGCATCGAGTAATCGCCCCAATGACCAGGGTCAGATGATCGCGGGTCTGCTGAGTGGACTGAAAGAAAGCGACCGTGCCTTTATCTTGGCAACCGTCGAACAATTGGCCGCACATCTCGGCAGTAAGTAACCTCTTTCATCGTGTTCAACGTAGCGTCTTATGAAGGGGGCCTGAAGGCTTGACGTCGTATTGACGTATCTGCTGTAGTAGCCTCGGATAACCGCCAACGGCGACCCAAGACCGATTAGCTCCGGGCAGTTCGGTCAAACTCTTCGAGTTCGGAGCCTCCTCTTCTGCGGAATTTAATTCCCGTTTTTTTGCTCGACCTGATTGTGGTGGCGGATGACCACTGTTGCCTCTACCCGGCAATAGCGGTCATCCGCTTCGGCTATCGTATTCAGTCCCGGAGCCCACCGGGGAAACACAGGGCACCCTTTGTGCGCGGATGCGTGCCAGCATATTCCGACCCAGGCCACGACAAGGGTCGGTTGGCGAATCATTGCGCAGTTCAACCAAGTTTTGCGAGGAGCTTGTCGACTGCGTTGGACCGTCAAAGGTGGTTTTTCTCTTCCTCGCCTGGCACACCGCTAGGCCCACTCTTCTTTTTTTTCATTTTCTTAATTCCAGTGACTACCACCGTATTCCGGCCTTAAAAAATCGGGTTGTAGCGTCTTGACGCTCCCCTGTGACAGGCTTATACAAAGGGCGTGGTTTGCTGTCGTTGACAGCCCAGCCCAGGTAGCCAAAACCTTCAAGGCTACGCCACGTTCGTGGTGGTTTACCCAAGTGCGATCAGCGTTCGGAAGCTCGCGCGGTTGCCGCTTAAGCGGTGATGAATGCCGACTACTCCATGCCTGCGGGTTACCACTGCAGACGCTCCTCTGCTGCACAGCTACTCACCCAGAAGCTTCATTCTGATGGTCATCGGCTTGCCGGTGGCGAGTCGTTCATCGCTCGACTTCACCTTACCCACCCTGACGGGGGCTCACTTTCCCGTCAAGGACTGTGCGTCGCCGTTTTCCCTTGAAACAGGAGAACAACCATGGCCTACGCCAACCAATCCCAAGAAGCGACCACTTACTTCAACCTGCACACCGTCGGAATTGGCTACCTCAACCGTGTTCGTGAAGTCCAAGTGCGTCGTGGCCAACCCTTCATGGCTTGCGATATCGCAGCCTTGCATGGTGCCAACGATGCAGTGGAGTACACCCGTTTCGACTGCAAAGTCGCTGGTGGCGAAGCTGACCGTTTGATTCGTCTCTATATGGACGCCGTCAAGGCCGAGAAAAAGGTCTTGCTGTCGTTCCGTATTGGTGACCTGTGGATCGACCCATTTCTCTATGAGAAAGGCGATAAACAAGGCCAACCTGGCGCCAGCCTGAAAGGTCGTTTGCTGTTCATCGACTGGATCAAGGTCAATGGCAAGCTCGAATACAAAGCGCCCGCCAGGCAGGAAGCAACAGCACCTGCTGAGCAAGCGCCAAACAATGAATCATCCCCAACATCGGCTGATGTCGAAACTAAGGATATCGGTAATCCAACAGAGCTCAGGACTAAACCTGCATCTCCAACCACTCCCCGTACGGCCCGCCGTGTCACCACACGTGCTGTTCATTCCGCCTGAACAATCCATGATGTTTTACATCAAGGCGCTCAATCGAGCGCCTTTTCTTCAGCCAGCACAGGAGAACCAATATGGAATGCTTCTGGCTTTGCGACGACTGCCTGTTCGGTGCGGCTTACGAGGACTACAGCACGTTATCGCTGTATCACTCGCCGGATGAGACCGAACAACGCATCGCCGCGATACATCGTGGGCTGGTTCGGCTAATGCCTATCAGTGCCGACTTCGATCCCGAAACTGGCCACGGAATAAGAACCTTTTCCCCATTGCCCTGCGACGGTTGTGGTTCACCTCTGCACGGCCAACGTCACCGATACACTCGGATGTAAACACTACATCACCTGCAAACGCCTGCAACTCCACACCCACCCAGGGGATACCACTCCCCTCGGGCGTGTACCCCTGATTATTCCCTTCGGAGGTAGCGCCATGAGCCCCCTACTCAAACTGATTGAGACCTCGGATTCCGAGGCGGATCGCACTGTCCAAGAAAACCAGCTGATCGACGAAGCGCTGCACATTCTGGATCGTCGGCTTTTCGCCCGCGGTCCTATCCTGACGTCGCCTGACACCGTAGCGGCTTACCTAAAACTGCGTCTTGCGCACCAAGACCATGAAGTCTTTGGTGTGATTTTTTTTGACGCCCAGCACAGGGTGCTGGCGTTCGAAATCCTCTTTCACGGCAGCATTGATGGCGCCAGCGTTTACCCCCGCCAAGTCGTTAAGCGTTCCCTCGCGCATAACGCTGCGGCCGCCATTTTTGTTCACAACCACCCCTCGGGGTGTACGGAACCCAGCCACGCGGATCGCGTCTTGACCGCTCGGTTGAAAGAGGCCTTGGCCTTGATCGACGTGTGCGTACTGGATCACTTCATCGTGGGTGAAGGTCGCCCGCTCTCCCTTACCGAATACGGCTGGCTTTAAACCTCACAGGCGCCTACGGGCGCCTTGTTTATTTCAATTCTGGAGAACCCTTATGAACCAAACCCTAGCCCTGCTCCCCGCTTCAAACCCATTTGCTCGCGGTTATGACAACTTGCATATCGAACGGCTGTTACTGATCACCTACGAAAACAACTACCCTCCCTGCTTTCGCCCCCTGCACGACTCACAGGTCCATCTGCCCGACGATGAACTGCAGACATTCCCCTGCATTTTCAATGACGATTTTGCCTTGATCAACGAAGGTCAACCCGTTCCGGATGAGTTGAATGAATGCTGTCAGTCCACCGGACTGGTGCGCCAAGTGATCTACGCCGTGATGGGCGAAATGCTCAACGAGCGGCATCATGTCGGAGATCTGTACTCCCTGGAAGATTCCCAAGCCGTGATCCGTCGCTTGAGCTTCGAGACGGGACACTACAGTCGAACCTGGGAGATCAGCACCGCACACCTCACTGAAGAAGCATTGCGCTACTTGGAACACCGGGCTGGCAATTTCGACTCCAGACCAACCGGTCTGCTGTTCGAACCCTTTGTCCTGACGGACTGCAATGGCGTCGGGTGTAAGCTGATCGGCACGCCCTGGACCGACAATAACCTGGAGGAAATCGAGGGCTGTCCTTACTCATCGCTGAGGCAAGAGCAACTCGATGCCGGTACGCCGGCAGCCTTGGTCAACATACTGTATTTGGCGGCATTGGCGGATGTGCGATTGTTGATCTTCGATCCCGACGCTGCTGTCTTGAATGGGCTCGCCATTTTCGATGAATAGCAACGCGTTCAGCGTTAACACGACCCTCCTTGAATCGACTTTCTAAATGAATCGCTCCTTCACCTCATGTCAGGTTCTGCACTGAATCTGACATGAGGTTTTTTTCATGGAGCGTTTTTTTACGCCTGTCTGCCTGCTGGTTTTTTTGAGTGCCTGCAGCGCGCAAATCCCCACCCCATTGCCGACTAATCCAAAGATCGACAATGGCTCCAATCTGACCCAATTATCAAGGAGCCCGGCCGAAGCAAGCCATTCGGCGGAGATCCGTTATGGTCGCTATACGCTGGTGAGCACAGAGCCCACCACGGAGCAACGTGATCTTCTCGCTCAAATCATTGATGTGAACATACCGTCCAACCTTAATCCCTCGGTACAGGAGGCGATGCACTACGTGCTGCAGCGCTCGGGTTATTCGCTCTGCCCTGCCACCGAGCCAGTAAAGACACTTTTCACTCGGCCTCTGCCTGCAGCCCATTACCAGCTCGGCCCGATTCCGTTACGCAGCGCACTACAGGTAATGGCTGGCTCCGCTTGGCAACTCACGACCAATGAGGTCAGCCGTTCGGTCTGCTTCGAACGGCAGAAAACGAAGGCTGGCGTCGCGCTGTTACTCCCCATCTCGTCCCATCAGTCGGGGGTACGTCCATGAAAGTCTCGACGTTTCAAACCCTCATTGTCGGCTCACTTTGCCTGGCGGTCTCCGGGCTGAGTGGTGGTTTGTACAACCAGTATCAACGCGTGATTGAGCTAGAAAATGCGAACACCCAACACCTAGAGATCCTGAAAACCTTGCAACGTGATTCGAGCGCTCTCAAAGACGCGCAGGAGAAGCTGCAGTACGCACTGAAAGACCTGAAGCAGATGGTGGATTCCGGTGAGCAACAGGCCAACACACTCGATCCGATGTTGGATCAATGGGCGCAAGAGATACAGGAACTGCGCGACCGTCTGGCAGACCGAGCCACTGCAGCCGACATGAACGCGCTACGCGCACGACTTGAGCACGTCGAGCAGCAACTCCTGGACCTCAAGCCACAGCCAACACTTCAACCACCGACACCTTCCCCGGCCAAGCCGAAGAAAACCGCTCGCCCAGAGCCTGCCCCACTCCCCCCGCCATTCTCAGTATTGAGTGTCGAGTCCCGTGGTGGCGAGCGATTTCTGGCGGTCGTGCCTCCTGATAGTCGCTCGCTCAACGATATCCGGTTGCTGCACAACGGCGAGCAGCTCGGCACATGGCAACTGAAAGTGCTGGAGCCGAACGCGGCCATCTTCGCAGTGACCGCTCATCCAGACCAGACAGTGCAAATCCCCTGAGAAACGACTATGAACCGAGCGCCACTGTTGCCCGTCGTCTATCTCGTTTCGCTGCTTAGCACGGGCGCTGCGATGGGCACCCCTGTCACGACACCGTCACGGTTCCAGGACACACAATCCACTCCCCTGGGACGCTCGCACTCTGAACAGGCTGCAAGCTGGGGTCTGACGGAGCAGGAGTGGACGCGCTTCGAACAGATCCAAGCCGGCCCACGTGGTTTCTGGAGCCCGAACCTCGATCCGTTGACCGCCCTCGGGGTTGAGGCCCAGACCGACCAAGAGCGCCAGCGCTATGCCGAATTGCAGGTAGCGCTGGAAGCCAAACGCGCCGAGCGCGAGTTGGCCTACCAAAACGCTTACACCGCGGCCTGGACCAAGCTGTTTCCTGGGCAGCTACCGATCCAGGGCATGGCATCTTCGCCCCCTACCAGCTCATCGGTCGCACCGCGCTCAGCCCTATTTGTGGAGGACCACTGCCCGGCGTGCACCGCCGCAGCACAACGGTTGCAAAACAGTGAAGCGGCGTTCGATATCTACCTGGTGGGCAGCCAGGGCGAGGATGAACGCGTCCGCAGCTGGGCTCGCCAGGCAGACATCGATCCGGCCAAGGTTCAACGCCGGCAGATCACCCTGAACCATGACCGTGGTCGCTGGTTCAGCCTAGGTGCCCCAGGACCATTGCCCGCAACATTTCAACAGGTGAATGGACAATGGCAACGTCTCGATTAATTACTATTGCCCTCCTGCTGACGGTGCACGCGGTTCGGGCTAACGAACTTCCCCCTCCGGCTTATCAACTGGCGGCGCATGACGCCAACATCCCTTCTACGGTGTTGTTCGCGATTGCCTTACAGGAGAGCGGTATTCGCGTCCGTGGTCGACTGCTGCCGTGGCCTTGGACCCTGAATATCGCCGGAACACCCTACCGTTTCGCCACTCGCCAGGCCGCATGTCACGCCTTGCTCCAGGCGCTCACACAATATGACTCTAAACGGGTCGACGCCGGACTTGGGCAAACCAACCTGGGTTATCACGGACAACGTTTTTCCAGTCCCTGCGAAGCTCTCGAACCCTACCGCAATCTGGCTGTGACTGCCGCCCTGCTGCAAGAGCATCACGCCGTCACCGGTGATTGGGTTTCAGCCGCTGGGCGTTATCACCGACCTTCGGGAGGTTTACCCGCCGCGCGCTACCGCGATGGATTCTCTCGGCACCTCGCACGGCTACAGGCTTCCGCTGAACAAGGCACACCACCATGAAACGAATTCCTATTGCCTATTACTTCTCCCTGCTCTTGGCTGCTTTCGCCCAGTCGAAACAATCCGTTGCAGAGGACCAGTTTTGCGGCTTCACCCATCCCCATCTTCAAGTTACCAGGCCGCCCATAAACAACAATCTCCAGCCTGGTCGCGCCATGCATGCGGACTTTTCCACGTTTGCCGATGAAACCTGGATATTACCCGTTCGCAGCTCCCACTTGAGCCCAGGCCAAATCAAGTCTCGCGCCTTAAACATGCCGGGATTACGGCCATTTTTCCTGGTGGGTGAGGATACCCACTCACTGGCTTGGTTGCGTCAACGCGCGACTGAATTGCAAGAAATGGGCGCGGCTGGTCTAGCGGTTGAAGTAACCGATGCCGAAGCTTTGATCCGGATTCGAGCAGCCGCCCCGGGCATCACCATCCTGCCGGTCAACGGTAACGACATCGCCACCCGCTTGCAGATCGAGCACTACCCCGTCTTGATCACCGCCACCTCATTGGAACAATGAGTCCAGGTCATGGCCGAACATGCGATGGAGTCCAAGCTCCGGCCGGCGGTGGAGTTGTACACAGTAGCGATCTGCATCGCCGCCGCGGTGTTGTGCGTGTACTCGCCCTGGGCTGTGGCCCTGTCACCCGAGATCGGGCTGGTTGCGGCGCTGGCCTATACCCTATTCGGCCTGATCCGCCTGCGACAAGCCTGGGAGGTGTTGCGCTATCGACGCAATATCCGCCGGCTGCCCCGCTACGAACTGACAAGTCGGCAGATTCCCATCAGTTGTAAGCGTCTGTTCATGGGCCGCGGATTTCGCTGGACCCGCCTGCATACCCAGCGCTTGGTCGAGGCTCAGGACCCAGCGGTCGCCCATTATGTCGACCAACCGACACGCTATCGCATGGCCCGTGGTCTCGAACGGTCCCTTGAGCATGCACCGTTTCCGCTCTCGATATTGGCCCGTGTCACTGCCTGGGACAGTGCCTTCAATCCGTTGCGCCCTTTACCACCGGTAGGAGGCTCGCCACTGCTGCATGGGGTCGAGCCCGATGAAACGGAAGTCAGTCTGCCACTGGGCGAACGGGTCGGTCACACCCTAGTGCTAGGCACGACCCGCGTCGGCAAGACTCGACTCGCCGAGGTGTACATCACCCAAGATATTCATCGCATTGAACACGAGGTCGTCATCGTCTTCGATCCGAAGGGCGACGCTGACTTGCTCAAACGAATGTATGTCGAGGCCAAACGTGCCGGTCGAGACAAGGAGTTTTATGTTTTCCACCTAGGCTGGCCGGAGATCTCCGCGCGCTACAACGCGGTGGGACGTTTTGGACGCATTTCGGAAGTGGCGTCACGCATCGCCGGGCAACTCAGTGGCGAAGGTAATTCAGCGGCCTTCCGTGAATTCGCCTGGCGTTTCGTCAACATCATCGCACGGGCGCTGATCGAGTTGGGCCGACGCCCGGACTATCTGCAGATTCAGCGGCATGTGGTCAACATCGATGCGCTGTTCATCGAATACGCCCAGCAGTTTTTCGCCAAGACCGACCCGAAGGCCTGGGAGGTGATCGTCCAGCTCGAAGGCAAGCTCACCGAGAAGAACATTCCGCGGCATATGATAGGACGCGAAAAGCGGGTGGTGGCCATCGAGCAATACCTGGCGGTGAAGCGTGTATTTGATCCGGTAATGGACGGACTGCGATCAGCGGTACGCTACGACCGCACTTACTTCGACAAAATCGTGGCCTCACTGCTGCCGCTACTGGAGAAACTCACCACCGGCAAGACCGCCCAGTTACTGGCTCCCAACTACACCGACCTGGATGACCCGCGGCCGATCTTCGACTGGATGCAGATCATCCGAAAACGCGGCATCGTCTACGTTGGCCTGGATGCGCTGACTGATGCCGAAGTGGCCGCCGCCGTGGGCAATTCAATGTTCGCCGACTTGGTCTCGGTCGCGGGACATATCTACAAACATGGCATTGACCATGGGCTGCCTCAATCTGACAACGCTGGTGACAAACTGCCAATCAACCTGCATGCCGATGAGTTCAACGAGTTGATGGGCGATGAGTTCATTCCGCTGATCAACAAGGGGGGCGGTGCCGGTATCCAGGTAACCGCCTACACCCAAACCCTCAGCGATATCGAAGCACGTATAGGCAACCGCGCCAAGGCCGGCCAGGTGGTCGGCAATTTCAACACCCTACAGATGCTGCGGGTGCGCGAAACCGCGACCGCGGAACTGCTCACCCAGCAGTTGCCCAAGGTTAATGTGCTGACCAAGACCCTGGTCTCGGGCGCGACCGACACCTCCGATCCGGAGGCCAACACAGACTTCACCTCGTCCTCACAGGACCGTGTCAGCAGCACCAGCGTGCCGCTGATCGAGCCTGCTCACATCGTCAGTTTGCCCAAGGGGCAAATGTTCTCCTTCCAGGCCGGGGGCCAGCTCTGGAAAGTCCGCATGCCGTTGCCAAAACCCTCCAACGACGATGCCATGCCCAAGGACCTGCAGGAGCTTACCCAGATGATGCGGGCGGCTTACAACGAGCAGGCGGGTCAATGGTGGAGTGCAAGCGGTGGCGGCCCGACTACAAACTTCGATTTGGATCAGGTCGGATAGCCCAACATAGTTGTTCGATTTAACAGCACATGGTTCAGATGGCGTCGTGCCCACATCAACTCTGCAACTCGCAATATGGAGTGAACGATGGCGATTTCCGCCCAGAACACGTCGCCACAACCGATCCAGCGCCCGGGATTGATTATCTCGGCAATCAGCCTAGTCCTGCGCATCATCGGTGTGCTAATCGCGTCGTTGCTGTTCTCGATCCTCATCGAGTTCACCGGTTTGCTACTGGTCTGGGGTGATCAGGGTTGGCATCACAGCGAAACCATGCTGAGTAGCGAACTGGGCTGGCTCAATGAGCACTTCAAAGTGTCACTCATCCTCCGACAGCCTGGGCGAACGATTGTCCAGTTGCTGGACTTCCTCAACCAATGGTTGTTGGTCGAGACTGGCTTTGCGGATTTTGCCCGGCAGTCGCGGGTGTCGAGCCAGGGCAACAGCTTCTGGAGCTGGACCAACCAGCTCTACGTGAGCATTGAAGATTTCGCGCTGGCGGCGGTGTATATGACCTTCACATTTGTTGTGCGCCTGACCATTCTGATCCTGGCCACACCAATGTTTCTAATGGCTGCGCTAACCGGTTTTGTCGATGGCTTGATGCGACGCGACCTACGCAAGTTCGGGGCAGGTCGCGAAAGTAGTTTTGTTTACCACCGAGCTAAGCGGGCAGTACTACCATCGCTAGTAGTGCCCTGGATTATTTATCTATCACTGCCATTTTCACTCAACCCGCTTATTATCTTTGTGCCGTGCGCCGCGATGGTTGGGGTAACAACAGCGATCACCGCAGCGACGTTCAAAAAATATATATGACAGTGCAATGGGGCTTTCTAAACTTGAAAGACACACGTTGATCAAAGAGCTCTTCATCAGACAGAAAACCCGAAAAAGATCGATAAAGACGACCAGCTTCGGAATATAGCAACTGGTCGTCCGCCTGATGTGGGCTATTTCGAAGCAACGCTTGCCTTACCCTCTACCGAATCAGCGATTCCGGCATGGACCTGAGCAACCGGGTGAACGCTGCCATTCATCCAGTCGTCCTGAATTACACCGTTTTTGAATCTGGCTTGTGTGAGCACAGAATCATTCGACATTCGAAGCCCTCTCATCCTGGTCGGTGCATAGGCCTCCCATTCTGTGACGTTATTGATAGGCTGCAACGAGGGATGTTTATCATTCTTAGGCTTACGCCACCCAGGCAGATCAGCAACATCGCACCTGCCGTTTAGCTTGTCACAGGCACTTGTTACAGCACACATGGTCCGGTCACCAAGTGGAGACTCAAACCCCTTCTGTGATTCAATGGTTGTCCATCCGACATTCGCAATGGCATCCCTCTGCGCTTTTTGAAGAGGTTTAATAAACGTCTCAGTGATGACTTTCGCGTCCTTATCCTCTATTCGATAGATAAAGTTCTTGAACCATCCCTTGGTGATTACAAACTTATCTGCCGTACTGTTAGTAAACTCACTCAGGGATTCATTACCCTGCGACATTCGACTTGAGCAAACCTCTGTCAGCTTATCTGGCAAAGGGTTAGGATAGACAAGCTCCTTCACTACTGCCGGTTTAGTGTTCAAGACGCTATTGAAGGCCCAGGCCAGATCAGAGTACACGTACTTGGTTTCTTTAGTCGCCATTTTACCGGCCGGTGCTGGCTCCTGGACTTTCAGCATCCCTCGGAAAAATGTAACTCCAACAGTGGCCAGTACTTTCCTAGGACTCATCACGCTACCTACCGCTGTCGCGGGGACCAGCCCCCACATAACCACTCCCGAAAAACCAAAATCATTACCTCCAAACGATGTCAGAAGCTCGTCTGGCTGTCTAAGGCTCCCTTGGCACCTATCATATTTAAACTCGCCGTAGTAAGGGCTTGAACGTAAACCCTTTAGCTGTGGGCGGAATGACTTTGAAAGTCCTGGCTCTGTATTTCCATCACAGAGCAGCGCGATGGCGGCGTTGAGTTGAGACTTATTGAGGACCTCCTTCGTGCTTTTGTCTTCAACAAACACAGTTTTTCCGGACCGTTTCTCTTCCTTGGTCGTTTGAGCGACAAGAACGTTTCCGCCATCCCGCATCCACCCCTTTTTAACCCTACCCTCTCCCAAGTTCACAGGGGGATTAATCTGGGCCCTGAAAAAACCATCGTAAACTTCGGCGCCAGAGCATGAAAACGACGCAAACCTCACCACCAGATGATCATCGGCAACAGCTGTCCGAAGTGCGTAGAGAGATTGCCATGACAAAAATGAACGGTGGCAGGTGGTATCCCACCAGTCCGCTGGTGCTGTGAACCTTCGATTTGACATGTTCCCAGCAAGGAACCAAGACAACCCTTCAACACTGGTGGTGTTCGGCTTTCCGGAGCCTTGTTCAGGGAGCGTACTAGTGATTGCAGCATGGTCCGGGTTGCCCTCCCCAGATCCGAAAGAATCACCGACCGCAATAATCAGCTTGGTCGATATGCGCTGATCTTTAAGCTCCTGTGCTGGCGCACCATCAATTGATACCAAAATGGTGAACGGCTTGTCCTCACCTACCTGCGATGCAATGGCTGATCCTTCGCATGGCACTGCTGGACCACTAGAACCCCCATTGATACTCCATTGGCAGGCTTGCCCCTCCGTTGCTCCCTCGTATTTCAGTAGGACGTTATGAGCAGAGTTAAAGAGCCCTTGGTTGTTGTAAACCCCTTTGGTTTTATCCCACCAAGTTTGATTGATAGGCAGCAGCGCCCTGAGGGAGGCCGCATTCTGTGTAGCTAGAAAATCCTCCGCCGACATACCGGGCTTCCAGACCTGCTTGATCTTCTGGAAATCCGAATCATTTTTGAACTGCTGAAAGCCATTTGCAACTGCCCAGGTTATTTCCCCTGCTTCAGCTACTATTGGCATCGCCAGCAAAGTGGCAAACGCGATGTACCTGCGCATAAACATCCCTCCCCTCCAGCTATCTAACGAACTGTAGATTATCTATAGCAGTGGTTCTATGGCTTTGCGTGGACGCTTCGATTATTTATTTGAACCACCGCTACACGCTGAAAGTGGGAGCCCTCGCCACAATTCTGTAATTAGATGTCTCTAGCGCTTCCCCAGAAAAAGCGATTCAACACAGCTCATATTCCCTACTGAATAATTCGACCTCTGACCTGATTCTGTCCTCAGCCCCATATGAGCCAGCATCATGCCGACTACAGCCTCTCGCAGCTCCTTACTTATTGTACTGACCATCATCCATGGCAGCAGCTATGCCGCCTCGGCTTATGAGCAGGAACAGCTCAGCCTGGTCCAGCATCAGCTCGATACTATCGAACACGTTTCGACACGAGCTGAAACGGCCATTACGGTTGAGCCAGGTGAACGCTATCGCTTCGACTACCCCCGACTTATTCGAGACATACAGCGCATTCGTCTTGGTGTGCATGACTACCTCTCTCCCTCCCGCGCTCAACCCCGCGATCCCAGTGAGCTGGTCGGCGATTACCGCCTCGACACTCCGTCTTCGGAGCCTTCGCCATGAGCATGACTGACGCTCAGATCGCGGCCTTCCAAAACGCCTCCGGCTTTTCGGCACAGAGCAGCTCAACACTGTGGCTGTCCCTGGTTCTCGTCCTTGCTTTGCTGTGGTGTGCCTGGGTGATGTGGACGGCTTACCGGGGCTGGGCGACAGGAAGCGTGCGCTTTGGTGCCTTCGGCGGAAGCGCTGCGCGCGTACTGCTTACCTTGCTGATTTTGATGTTCTTCACCCTGTCCTAACACCGGAGATCGCCATCATGCTCAAGTGCCTTATCCCCCTTAAAAACAACCTGCGTGATCGTGCAAGCCAACGCTTAATAGGTCTGCTGCTGGTCCTTGGTCCAGGCCTAGCTTTTGCCGAGCTACCGACCATGGAGGCGCCTTCCCGAGGCGAAGGTTCCGGACTGATCGAGACGATCAAAAACTACGCCTACGACGCCGGAATTCTACTAGGCCTGCTGATTGCCCTTCTCGCGTTTCTCGGCGTGGCTTGGCATTCTCTGACCGTATTTGCCGACGTCCAAAACCAGCGC
Organism: Pseudomonas sp. P1_A1; assembly: GCF_056406935.1. NCBI lineage: Bacteria > Pseudomonadati > Pseudomonadota > Gammaproteobacteria > Pseudomonadales > Pseudomonadaceae > Pseudomonas > Pseudomonas sp. P1_A1. The sequence goes on from NZ_JBFTZE010000003.1 coordinate 176,783, forward strand.
AAGACCTGGAAAGACCTCGGCGCGGTAGTCGGTATCGGCGCCCTGTTGGTGGTGATCATCATCTGGTTTCTCACCAAGGCTGCCGCGATTTTGTGAGGTTGGCATGAACGACACTATCGAACGTCTTGCCGACGGCACTTTGGTCTTTCTGCCAGAGCGACTCAATCGTGATCCAGCCGTATTGCGCGGTTTAACCAATGATGAAATGTGGGTGGCCCTAGGCGCCGGCGCCGTCATTGGCCTGCTGGTGGGCATTCCTCTGGCGATCATCACCGCCTCGATTGCCGTGGCGCCTGCCAGCATGATCGCAGGCATGACAGTGGTCTTATTGATCGGGGGCACGCTACTGCGTCGGGCAAAACGCGCTCGTCCGGAGACCTGGTTGTACCGCAAGCTCGAATGGATACTGGCCAGCCGTTGGCGCCTGGGGCGTGGTAGTTTGATTCTCCACTCTGGCGCCTGGACAGTTCGCCGTTCGCGTCGACTGCGCCCCGCTCTGTACCGGTGGCAGCCATGAGTCGATTTCGAAACAAGGTCGATGCCCAACAGGCCCATATCTTCAGCCTGCGTCTGGCGATAGTGATGCTCGCCCTGCTTAGCGCCGGACTCTGGTATGGCTGGCGCTCAGCACCGACCGATCTGACCGTGCATGTCCCCCCTGATCTGCGCTCCGGCAGCACGCGCAAGTGGTGGGATGTTCCCCCAGAGAATGTATATGCCTTTGCCCTGTACATCTTTGGCCAACTCAACCGCTGGCCCTCGGATGGGGAGCAGGATTATCGCCGCTCCATCTATGGCTTGCAGTCCTACCTGACACCCGCCTGCAAGGCCTTCCTCGACGGCGACTACGAGTATCGCAAGGCCGCCGGCGAACTGCGTCAACGGGTGCGTGGCGTCTACGAAATTCTAGGCCGAGGCTACAGTGAAGATCCGGAACTGCGGGTCAAGCAACTTGATCGCGACAGCTGGTTGGTCACTCTCGACCTCAACGCTGATGAGTATTACGCCGCCGAACCGGTGAAACGGGTGGTCGTGCGTTATCCGTTACGGGTGGTGCGTTTCGATCTGGACCCCGAACGCAATAAGTGGGGCCTTGCACTGGATTGCTATCAGGGTACGCCGCAAAAAATCTCCCCGCCTGGAGGTGAGCCATGAAGCGGATTTCTACCCTGGGACTCACCCTCACACTGATGCTATGGGGCGCTACAGCGCAGGCCGTCGAACTGATGCACTGGGAACGCCTACCGCTCGCGGTCCCACTGGTGATCAATCAGGAACGAGTGGTCTTTGTCGATGAAGCTGTTCGTGTCGGCGTGCCTTCCACTCTGAAGGATAAACTGCGCGTGCAATCAACCGGAGGCACGCTGTACTTGCGCGCGTCGCAAGCCATTGCACCGACACGACTGCAACTGCAATCGGTCAAGACGGGCGAGATCATCCTCCTGGATATCGCGGCCACGCCTGGCGATCAACCGCTGGAGCCCGTGCGTATTCTCAAGAATGCTCCGGTGCAAGCTATCGAGTCTGAATCGAGCACCGTCCCTGTTCCAGAACGTACGCCCATCCCGGCCGCTTTGACGCGCTACGCCGCGCAAAGCCTGTACGGCCCGCTGCGCACCGTGGAGTCCCTGCCCGGCGTACGCCGCGTCCCGCTCAAGCTGCGCACCGAACTGCGGCCCCTGCTGCCGAGCGAAAACGCTTCCAGCACACCCATCGCCGCCTGGCGGCTCGGTGACTATTGGGTGACGGCCGTGAAGTTGCGCAATCGAGGTACAGCGACGGTGCAACTAGATCCGCGTCAGCTTCAGGCAAAGCTGTTCGCCGCGACCTTCCAGCATGCTTTCCTCGGGCCGGTCGGCAGTGCGGAAGACACCACTATTGCCTACCTCATCACGCGCGGTGCCGGCCTCGAACACGCCCTGATGCTTCCGCCCGTTGCGCGAGGTGCTGACGATGAAGGCTAACGCCTTGCTCAAATGGCTAGTACCAGCTGCGCTGCTGGGCGTAGTGCTGATCATCATGAAAAGCTGGGTCGCGGGAGGCAGTACGCCTTCTCCAGAGCACCCATTTGATCAGGGCGATATTCAATTATCTGCCGAGCAAGCCAAGTCGCTCGGCATTGCGGGCGATACCCCACGCGACACGGTCGCCACCTTGGTAGGCCAAGTGAAGGCCATGCGCAGCGACATGCTCGGTTTGAAGAAACACAATGATTCACTGCAAACGGAAAACAACCGTCTACGTGAGCGGGAAAACAGCGTCGACTCGCGTATTCAGACGGCACTTGGCAGTGTGACCCAGCAGGTAGACGAAGGCCGCCGACAAGCCAATGAAGCACGCCTCAAAGCGGAACAAGACAGTCGTCAGGCTCGCGGTCTGCTGACGCAATTGCAGGAACAGTTGTCGGGGCTGACCGGCAAAGGCAAGGATATGCCGATCGGACTGGGTCTTGAACCGGGCGATGGGGACCAGTTCGAAGGGCGGCATTCTGCCAACGATGCGCTGCAGTGGATTGAACCCTCGGATACTCCCTCCACCGAAGCCCGAGGCAAAACCAAGACCTCCTCCGCACCGAGTCTACCTAATGCCTTCAACTCGCTCGAGGGATTGAAGGACAATGCCATCGACCGCAGCCAAAAGCAGTTACGCGAGGTCACCAAGGGTGAGCGTGACCTGACGCGATCCGGTGATCGTACCGAAGGTGCGAAGCCGGTCTACACCATTCCCGAAAATGCGACATTGATGGGCTCGGTCGCCATGACCGCGCTGATTGGCCGAGTCCCGGTGGATGGCACCGTGAATGATCCCTATCCCTTCAAGGTGCTGGTCGGTCCGGAAAACCTGACGGCCAACGGCATCGACCTGCCAGACGTCGCGGGTGCTGTGATGAGCGGCACGGCGTCCGGTGACTGGACCCTGTCATGCGTACGCGGACAGGTCGAGTCGATCACTTTTGTGTTTACCGATGGCACCATCCGCACGGTGCCTCAGCCGAAAGCGGTATCCAGCCGCAATGCCTCCACCACCCAGAGCTCAAACACCGACAAGATCCGCGGTGGACTTGGTTACCTGTCCGATCCGTATGGCATTCCATGCATTGCCGGCGACCGCCGCTCGAACGCCCAGCAGTACCTCGGTAGCCAGAGCCTAATCACTGCTGCCGGCGCGGGCGTCGCCGCCCTGCTCGGGAATGAGCAAAACAACAGCAGCGTGATCAGCTCGGGCGGCAGTGCCTTCGGGGTCACCAGCAACAGTGGCAATAGCGCACTGAATTCAATTCTCAGTGGTGGGGTCAGCGACATTCGCGAGTGGGTTAACAAACTGTATGGCGAAGCCTTTGCTGCCGTTTATGTACCACCTGCAGCACTGGTCGCCCTACACCTCGACCATGAGATCACCATCGACTACGAGCCCAAGGGCCGGAGCGTTCGCCATGAAAAAGACCCTACCTCCCTATCTGATCTGGATTAGCTTGCTCTGCTGGGTCCTGACAGGGTGTTCCACCGACAAGGACACACTGTTGCCGCATGGCGAGCAAACCATGCTGGACATCTGGAACGGCGCCGGCTCACAGGGTACTCAACAGCAACTGTTGGATGCTCGGCAGAAGTTGCGCCGCCCGTTGGCTCAAACAGATCTCTCCGCTGCGCTCCAGGAACCGTATACGCGTACAGCAGAGAATGAAATTCGCAACCTGTTCCCGCGCCTGCCCAATCCTGATTTGGTGATGTACGTGTATCCGCATCTGAGTGGTACCGAGCAGGCACCAGTGCCGGGGTACTCGACCGTCTTTCCATTCTACCAACGGGTGCAGTACGCACTGCCGGGTGAGCGTCAGGAAGATCTGTAATGTGTAGCAACGATGCGGGCAACCGCACTTATGCCTGGAAAGCCTGGCGCAACCCACTGCGCCCACGCGCCACATTGGCTGACGAAGCAGCGCTCTATGCGCACAACCCCAGCTTCACCGATCATCTGCCGTGGGTCGAATACCTCGACAGCGAGCAGTGTTTTCTACTAGATGACAATCGCTCTGTGGGTGCGATATTCGAGTTACTGCCCATAGGCACCGAAGGGCGCGAACCCGATTGGCTAATGGCAGCCCGCGATGCCATAGAAGATGCCCTGCAGGATAGCTTTGACGAGCTGGATCAAGCGCCTTGGGTGGCGCAATTTTTCTGCCAGGACGACAACGACTTCACCCCCTACCTGACCCGGCTCACCGACTATATTCAGGACGGCGCCCGAGGCACGGTTTTCACCGAAGCGTACCTGGAACTTATTCGCCGACATTTGAAAGCCATCTCCAAGCCCGGCGGCCTGTTCGAGGATAAGGCAGTCACGCGCCTGCCTTGGCGAGGAAACAACCGTCGGGTGCGATTGGTGATCTATCGCTGGCTTGAGTCTGTCGGTGAGGAGGCGGGACTCAACCCAGTGCATTCGCTGCAACAAACTTGCGAACGTATCGCTGTTTCGTTGCAGGCGTGCGGGGTGCAATCGACGCGAGTCGATGGCCGAGGTTTGTATGCCTGGTTGTTGCCCTGGTTCAATCCGGCACCCAGTCTCACTAATGAAGCGCCCGAGGGCTTCTACCGCCGGGTAGCATATCCGGAGTCCGGCGAAGGCGCATCGCTGGAGCTGCCCTTCGATCATGACTTTGCCGAACGCTTGTTCTTCAACGAACCGAGTTCGGACGTGCAGCATGGACTCTGGTTTTTTGATGGTCAGCCCCACCGGGTCATGGTGGTGGACAAGCTGCGCCGGGCGCCATTGATTGGTCAACTCACTGGCGAAATCCGCAAGGGAGACGCGGTGAATGCCCTGTTCGACCAGTTACCCGAAGGCACGGTGATGAGTCTGACCCTGGTGGTCAAACCACAAGATGTCCTCGAAGATCAGTTGAACCGCCTAGCCCGCAAAGCCATTGGTGAAAACTTGGCTTCGACTCAGGCCCGTCAGGATGTTGAAGAGGCTCGTGCGATCATTGGCCGACAGCACAAGCTGTACCGCGGCACCCTGGCATTTTACGTGCGCGGTCACGATGAACAGCAATTGCACCAACGCTCAGTCGGCCTGACGAACGCGCTATTGGGCGCGGGGCTACAACCGGTGCGTGAGGGCGATGAAGTCGCCGCCTGCAACAGCTACCTGCGTTGGTTACCGATGGTTTACAACCCAGCCCGCGACACACGTAACTGGTACACACGCCTGATGTTCACCCAACACGTGGCAAACCTCGTTCCAGTCTGGGGCCGCAGCATTGGCACCGGCCACCCGGGTATAACGCTGTTTAATCGCGGTGGTTCGCCTTTGAGCTTTGATCCATTGTCACGTTTAGACAGGGCAATGAACGGCCATCTGCTGTTATTCGGCCCCACCGGCGCCGGCAAGTCGGCGACTTTAGTCACCTTGTTGATGCAGATCATGGCTATATACCGCCCTCGCCTATTTATCGTAGAGGCTGGCAACTCGTTCGGCCTGCAGGGTGACTACTTCGCYACACAGGGCTTGTCGATCAACAAGGTCCAATTGAAACCTGGTGCGCCGGTCAGTCTCGCCCCGTTTGCCGATGCTAGGCGCCTGGTAGAGCAGTCGGATCAGATGGCGAGTCTGTCGATCGATGAGCTGGACGATGAAGTGGTAACTAGTCGCGAAGACCAGCGCGACATTCTCGGTGAATTAGAAATCACCGCCCGACTGATGATCACCGGCGGCGAGGCCAAGGAAGAAGCTCGCCTGAGTCGAGCCGATCGCAGCTTGATCCGCGAGTGCATTCTCGATGCGGCACAGACCTGTGTCGCGTCGGGTCGCCAGGTATTGACCCACGACGTACGCGACGCGTTGCTGCGCGTCGCCACCGACACGCACTTGCCGGAGAAGCGGCGTGAGCGTGCCCAGGAAATGGGCGAGTCCATCGACTTGTTTTGCCAGGGCTTCGAGGGCGAGCTCTTCGACCGTGAAGGCACGCCGTGGCCGGAAAGTGATGTGACCGTTGTCGATCTCGCCACTTATGCTCGCGAAGGCTATGAGGCTCAGATGTCCATCAGCTATATCAGCCTGATGAACACCGTAAACAACCTCGCCGAGCGCGACCAGTACTTGGGCCGACCAATCATCATGGTCACCGACGAGGGGCATATCATTACCAAGAACCCCCTGCTGGCGCCCTTCGTGGTCAAGGGTACGAAGATGTGGCGCAAGCTCGGCGCTTGGTTCTGGCTCGCCACGCAGAACCTTGCAGACTTTCCCACGGCTGCGCAGACCATGCTCAACATGATCGAATGGTGGATTTGCTTGAATATGCCGCCCGCGGAGATTGAGGAAATCGCGCGGTTCAAGAAACTCACGCCGGCACAGAAAGCCTTGCTGCTCTCCGCCAGCAAGGAGCCTGGGAAGTACACTGAGGGAGTCGTACTATCGAAAAAACTCGAAACACTGTTTCGGGCCGTGCCGCCTAGTCTTTATCTCGCCCTTGCCATGACTGAGCCAGAGGAGAAAGCCGAACGCTGGACACTGATGCAAAACACTGGCTGCTCTGAGCTGGAAGCGGCATATCGAGTAGCGGAGCGAATCGATAGAGCGCGAGGAATAGACCCTGTATAGGTAAATCTATTCAGCGCTCTAAAACGAGATAACGGTTATTGCCGTCCCCCCCGGAGACGCTGCTGAATCCTCAACAAAAATCCGGCTTCGAAGGCATCCTGACAATCACCGAGAGGAAAAGTCTTGCGTGTTTGCGCCAGCTCCCACCACAGCGGAATTTCGCCAGGCGCATCAAGCCAAGCCTGGGCGCATTGCACGCCACGCTCAATCATTGAGGAAAATTCGCTACCCCACGGAGTCAGAAGACTTGGACAACCATCCGCCGCTGGAATTGAAACGTAGTTTTCGTCCATACACACCTAGATTTCTGATTTATTTTCAGACGCAAAGTCCAGCTTCGAAAACATTTAGGCTCTAGGTAACAGCCATAAGCATTCAAATGGCATAGATCAGCGCTAATGCAGACTATATCCCGTGGATTGAGAGTCCCTCAAGGCGCAATTTGCGCGCATGACTCACGACTACGAACAGCTGCGTCTGCAACTGGCGGAAAACATCCGCTTGATGCGACGCGTGAAAAACCTTTCCCAAGAGCAGCTCGCGCTCATGGCCGAGGTCGATCGCACCTACGTCAGTCAAATTGAACGATGCACGGGCAATCCGTCGTTGTTAGTTCTTTTTAAGCTCGCGAGCGTTTTCGAAATTACCGCAGATCAGTTACTTGTGGAACCCGAGGTACTGCGTAGCTCCCTTCACGTCAAATAATAGTCTTACGTATCACAAAGCCGATAGATTGGCCTTCATAATTTCCGCTGACAATCTCCAGTCCCTCACCGATTCTGCCCAGGCCATACATATTGAGCCTGGATTATGACTGCCGTCTATTCGTCAATATCGCCCGCAAGGCTACGCCCTTTGGCGCTGAGCATCCTGCTGGCATGCGGCCCAAGCGTGGCGCTGGACACCGGAAGCATCACTTCCTCCGTGCTTTCGCCAGACTGTGTCGAATACAGGGTCGTCGGCATTTGTTTCTGGCTGCTCTGCACGCCATTCGGCTGCACAATCAAAACCTCGACCAAGGTTCGTCATTTCATTCCTGAACTGGTGGTCTCAAGCTACACCACCACGGGCAATAACCCATGGACCGAGATGGCCACCCTCTCCTCTCCCATCAGCGGTTCGGAAGGTGGCGGCAACCTGATCACCCCGAACACCCACCGCGACAACCTGACCCGCTTCAAGAACGTCGATGGCATCGGCCACCCCGGCGGCTGGATCGCAACGCAACTGGCTTCGCAATCCGGCTATGCCTGCGCCAGCGGTGCAACAGCATTCATACCTTACTACCTGAGTACCCTGGACTCACTGGCTTGGCGCCATGGCATCCCGGAAAATTTCTACCCAGAGTCACTTGTGCCCGGAGTCCGCGAAGTCGGTAGTCAAGTTTTAGGAAACATGTGGGGCAACGTTTATCCCAGGCAGGGTTTTCTGGTACAGCCCGACGATTTCAAGGCAGCCGCAGTCATGGCGCAACGGGCAGGTGATGTGGTTACCCGAAACTGGCAGCCGCATGTGTATTTACCACTCACACCAGCCAGACACGACGGCTACTGGCCGCCTGGCCCGATCGTCGAAAACGACGCTTCGACCCACAAATGGCAATTGCTCTCCCCCCAAATTCAGCCCACGTGCGCCATTTTCCCCAGCAATCCAGTCCAGAGCGCGGATGGCGGCTACGCCTGGTCGCTTTGGCGTCCCTATAGCTGCTGCAAACGTGAGGGACAGACGTTTCTATTCAGCATCGACTTCGAAGGAGGTGCTTCATGAGTCGGCTTCTCGCACGACCATGGTTGGGCGCGATGAGTCTGTTGTTCTGTGGACTGCTTGCCATGGCCACGCACGCCCACGCCGCCGAAGGCGATTACCGCCTGGGCACTCAAGGTGAAGTGCTCGATGACCGCGTGATGTACACCATTGGTGGCGGCTCGGCAGTCGGCTCACCGAGTTCGCTCTACCGACCCAGTGGTCTCGGTGTCGGCGGGTCATGGCGAGCGAACATGATGTGCGGAAACATGAGCCTCACCAACACCCTGCAAAACCAACTGAACGGCGTCACCGATGGTTTCCAGCAAATCATGGGCAGCATCGTGCAGAACGCGACCCAAGCGGTGATGTCGCTGCCGGCGTTGATCATTCAGCGCGCCAACCCAGGCCTCTATGAGTTGCTTAGTAATGGGGTGATGCAGGGGCGCATCGACTTCGACCGCTCCAAGCTGACCTGCCAAGCCATGGCCGAGAAAATGGCGGACAAGGTCGGTCAAGCCGGCTGGGGCGCGCTGGCCAAGAACCAAGAAATGCAAGGCAACCTGGAGCAAACCGGCGGTGATGCGGTGGCCGCGGTGCAAAACACCGAGGCCCATAACGGCAACAATGGAGTGGCCTGGGTCGGCGGTTCAAAGGCCGGAGGTGATGGGCAAACGCCCATTCGGGTGACCGCCGACATGGTGCGCGCGGGCTATAACCTGCTGCATAACCGGTCGGTTACTGACAGTACCTCAGTCAGTAACAATGATTGCCTGGGTGGGGCCATTTGTCAGACCTGGGCCTCACCGCAGGAGGAATCCGAATGGGCCGTTCGAGTGTTGGGTGAGAGCGAAGTCGCGACCTGCGATAGCTGCGAAACCCTGCGTGCGACCGCAGGCAGTGGACTGACGCCGCTGATCCAGGAGGCCTATAACGAGCGACTTAAGGCCCTGCAAGGGCTGTTGTCTGGCTCTCTGCCCCCTATCCCTGACAACCTGGCGAAAGCCTCCAGCCCGATGCTGCCGGTGACCCGTCGCGCGGTTGAAGCCCTCCGCGACGATCCCGACCAGGATCTGCTGGCGCGGCGCCTAGCCAGCGAGACAGCCTTGTCCAGCGTACTCGACAAGGCGCTCCTGCTACTGCGTACGCTGCTGGCGGGCAGTCACGAACCGAACATCGCCTCAGCCGAGCCGGCCCAAATCGCCCTGACGAGAAACATCGACGCCCTGGAGCGCGAAATTCGCCTGCTGCAGACCGAGATGCAGGTCAGGCAGATGCTGACGACCAATACCGCCAGCTTGGTGCTCGACCGGCATGCTGGTGGCGCCGACGCTTCGCGCACCGTCGAGCAAGGCGACCCTGAGCCAGGTCGACTTAATGATGCTGACGCCAGGCGCAAGTGAGCCATGAAATGCTCAACGCTATTCACTCTGCTTTCAGGTCTGGGGATTGCCGCGCTGATGATCCTGACCGCCGCACTGGTCGCCTGGATCGGCCGCGCTGCACTGGGTAGTTTCGAAGTCTGGCACCAGGCATTCGAATCCGCACGACCTTACCTGCTGTGGTGGCGCTCCCTGCTCTACGCCGCCCTATTTGCGCTCTGGTGGGACCTGCTTCGGCGCTACCGACATCGACCACAGGATCGACAGCGCGTGAAACGCATCGGAGCATTAGGGCTCGTGCTCTTTACCTGCGTCGAACTCACCCGACTGTGAGGTCACCACCATGCTCATGAGCACAAACAGCTACCTGGAGTTTTACCTCTCTCTGCTCGCCTGGATCATCAACAACGGCCTTTGGAGTGTTCTGTCCGACACCGGGCTATTCGCCGCACCCTTTGGTGCAATCATCTTGCAGGAATGGTTGTCTGCACGTCAGCAAGGCGCGGATGAGGGCAACAAGGGACTGCTCTCGGTGCCGCGGATCGAGAACCGGTTGTGGCTGGCCTACATCGTCGTGTTGTTCGGCTGCGCGCCGGTCTTTCCGTTGAGCCTCTCGTCAATGACGTTCGATGATGCGGCGAGTCAGCGCTGCGGCGTGAGTGTGGCCAAACCAGCAGAAACCGCCTGGGGGACGACCTTCAATACCATTGGCGAACGCTCTGCCAATGTGCCGATCTGGTGGTTTCTGGTGCATGCCTTGAGCAAAGGCGTGACTGCGGCGGCCACCGCCTCCATCCCTTGCGCACCGGATATCCGACAAATGCGCATGGAAATCGACAGCTCACGCATCGACAATCAGGTCCTGCTGCAGGAAGTCGCCGACTTCACTCGCGACTGCTACGGCTATTCCCGTTCTCGGCTGTTCACCAACCGTCCGCAGTTGGACAAAGCCCAAAGTCACGACGCAGCGTGGATCGGTTCAAGCTATTTGCTCGACACACCCGGCTACTACGATACGGATCGTTCCCGTACCCCGCGCGCCAACTGGCCGTATGACGAAAGCCGCGATGTATCCTTGCCGCGGTTAGAAAATGGTGCAGGCTACCCCACCTGCAAGCAGTGGTGGAGCGACAGTGGTGTCGGGCTACGCAAGCGCTTGATCGAGCAGGTCGATCCTTCGCTGCTGACTCAGCTGAAAGGTTGGTTGACTGGCCGTTCGAGCAACGAGATCGAAGATGCCACCCTGCGTGAGCTGGTCAGCCCGCGCCAGCAATCGATGTCCATGTCGCCCGGACAGGTGTATCAGGACTACGGCTCCAGCGCTCGTGGCGGTTCGATCAATCAGGGGCTCAATAACCTGGCCACCAATACCGGGTTGGCCCTCGGTTCCTTCAGCAACTTCCCGGCAATGAATGCACTACGCGCAGCCTTGCCGATGGTGCAGGCGTTCCTGATCATGGGCGTCATCATCAGCTTGCCGCTGATCCTGCTGGTCAGTACCTACCAGCTGAAGACCGTCATGACGGTGACGTTTGCGCTGTTCACCTTACACATGCTGAGCTTCTGGTGGGAACTGGCGCGCTGGGTCGACTCCAGCATGCTCGATACGTTGTACAACCAGGTGTCAGCGTCAAATCAGGTGCTGTTGTCGCTGCCCACATCAGGCCTCATGGATGGAACAGTCACGGCGCAGGTGATCGAGTATGTAATGGGGGCGATGTTCATCGTGCTACCGATGCTATTTCTAGGCGCCATGAGCTGGGCAGGATATTCAGTCGGCAACGGGATTCAAGGCATGTTGGCGAACGGTAGCAAAGCTGCCAGTGATTCAGCGAGCAAAGGTACGGATCAAATATTGGGTGCTGCTAAGCGCTCAATTAGATGACTTGCTGTCGCCTATATAATGCCCATTGTCGTCGAAGTCGCCGATGTAGAGATCAGCTCCTAGGTGGTCTGGCCCTGGATTTTTATCTTCGCGATCGGCACCAATAAAAGTCCTGAGCCATAGCAAAGTGATGACAGCCAGCATCATCACAATGAAAGTAACCAGCCAAACACTGACAAACAGTAATCCTCCGATCAATGCCAGTTTGGCAATCAGAAAACTCCCGCGAACAAGAAATTTACCTGCGGGCCCACCTGCGGTCTCCGCACGCTCAACCACATGGGATTCAAAAGCTTTCAACCTACGGTAACCACGCTTCACCGACAGACCACAGGAATACGCCCGGCGGTGGGCACGTGAATTCTGAACAGGTTGTTGAGTCGGCATGGTGTCGCCCTCTTCTGAGCGTTTTCATGGTTGAGCCTGGAGGAATAGGCTACTACTGAAAACGGCCCATGCCTGACCGTTTATCAGTTTCCCCGGTCGAAAAATCCTCATTGGAAGCCAGAAGACAAGCTCCGCGAAACATCGTATCTACAGCGATTGACCCAGATAAATCGTCCGGCTAAATACAAGGTGCGGATCGCTGTTATCGACAGCACTTTCCCAGGTAGCCAGAACCTTCAAGGCTACGTCACTTCGATGATGGTTCCCCCAAAGTGCGATTAGCGTTCGGTAGCTCGCACGGTCACCGTTTCTATGGTGATGAACGCCTACTGCTCTCCTGAGCGCCTTTCGAGCGCTGCTCGCCAGGCGAACCTTCTTGTTTTTCTGCAACCCACCGCGGGGAAGTTCTTTCCCCCACGGGACAGGTTTCTTCGCGCTTTCAACGGAGGCACACCATGTCCGATTCACTTACACCGGAAGCACTGAACACCCTTCGGTTGCCCATTGTGTTCACTCCTGGCGCGTGGCAACACGCAGTTCTGCTCGAGCGCTCCGATCACTCTGAGAAGCTGCAGGTCGATCGCCTGAGCCACGTATTGCGCGCAGCCTTCGAGGCTCACTTGGCCTCTCCACACGAGCCCTATGTGCTGTTCGAGGTAGTCCACATTCAATCAACAGATCACTTAGACCACGACCCGTTGCTTCAATTGAGTCTCAGCATACTCCAAGAACCGGGTCAGCCTGGTGCCTTGCTGATAGCGCTTGCAGGAGACGCCAACGCTAAACGCACATAACCGTACTCGGCGCTCAAATCCACATTCGGACAGCATGCAAGACCTGCATCAATTCACCCATCACCCAACCGGGGAACCCTCCCCGACGGGCAAGGCGTTCCTCCGCTTTCTCTCGAGGAAAATGCCATGCGCGATATCTACCAAGACGTGACTGACAAGATCGTTACTGCTTTGGACCAAGGCGTTGTCCCCTGGATCAAACCCTGGTCCTCAAGTGGCTCAGTTGACGTCAGTCGTCATCAACCCTTCCCCATCAATGCCATCACGCGTCGTCCCTACTCGGGCATCAATTTACCATTGCTCTGGGCCGAGGCCAGGTTGCAGGGGTTCACTCAAGATCGGTGGCTGACCTTCAATCAAGCCCGAAAGGCGGGTGGGCACATCCGTAAGGGGGAACACAGCACTCTGGCAGTCCTATACAAGCCGATGGAACGCGAGGAACAGACCGAGTCAGGCCAACCCGTACCCGATGAAAACGGTCAACCCAAGGTCGCTCACTTTGGCATTGTTAGGACACATTTTCTGTTCAACATCGAGCAAACGGAGGGGCTCGAAATGCTTAGTGACACCCTGCTCGAGACGGAACAGAGTGATCCCTTCCAGCCCAACAGCGCCGCGGAAAATCTGCTGTTAAGTTCAGGTGCACGCATCGTTCATCGGCCTGCCGACGAAGCCTTTTACCACCCGATCAGGGATCTCATCCAACTGCCGACAAAGGCACAATTTCACGATGAAAGTGGGTACTACGCCACCGCACTGCACGAGCTGACGCACTGGACCGGGCATCACGCTCGGTTGCAGCGCGAAGGCGTGACGTCACCCTGTCCGTTCGGCTCGCCAGGCTATGCCTTTGAGGAGTTGATCGCCGAGATGGGCGCTGCGTTTTTATGTGCCTACGCCGGTATAAAGGGGGAGCTGCGGCACGAGGGCTACATCGACTCCTGGCTCAGCCTGCTCAAGGCTGACAAACGCGCTATCTTTCGCGCCAGTGGTCACGCCCGAAGCGCCTCGGAGTATGTACTCAACCTGGAGCAGCAACTGAGGCAAGTAGTCTTGGATGACTCGCTGTGCATGAACGATGGAGCTTAATCGTTACCTCACCGCTGCAAACGCTTCGCAGGGCCCAACGCCAGTTGAGCCCTTTTTTCTGCGCCCAGAAAAAGCCCCATGCCGCAGGACTCTGACGCAAAAAATCAGAGAGGAGCGCACACCCGCAGCATGTCAATCCGCATCCAGGTTCTGCGCCAGAAAACCCACCAGCTCGAGCGGACTCCGGCTGTCGATCACCTTGTAGATCAGATCGCGTTTACTGCGCGGTAACTTCTTGACCACGCTCTTCGCTGAAGCCCTGACGGCTTCGTCGGTCCCATGGATACGTGCCGCGAGCAGCAGCACGAGCGTGGCGTCAGTAAGGTTCATGGCAAGACCCAAAAAATATGCACCGCAGTGTACCGACTCTTTTCTTTTTCGTACCAGCCCCAACAAAACGATGTGTAGCAGTATCGATATCCCGATTGCCGCGCAAAGGGACACGAGCCAAAAAGGACGGGTAAGGGTTGGAAGGGAATGGGGACTCAAGGGTAAGAGCTCTATCCGAAAAGGCTAAAAGGCCACTGACCCAGCCACCTCCCGGGGGTCACGATGCTCAGTCTGTTTCGCCGCAAAAGGCAGAAGCCTTCTCCGCCACCGACCGTCAACGTCGCCGCAGGTTACCTGTCCGTCGAGTCAGCCCATACCCTCTTAGCAGTGGAGCACCGCCGTCAGTTGCTCGATCGCATCTGGCAATACACCGCCCTCTCCCACGTCCAATTCACCCAGCTCTATTTAAATCCGATCCATCGCTACGCCGAACAAGTCCAGCAACTCCCGGCCAGCGAGACGCACCACCATGCTTATCTCGGCGGCATGCTCGACCATGGACTGGAGCTGGTCGCCTGTAGCTTGAAACTGCGTCAGTCGTATCTGCTTCCCACCGGTGCTGCGCCCGAAGACCAAGCCGCCCAGACTGACGCCTGGTCCGCGGGCATCGCCTATGGCGCCCTGCTGCATGATATAGGCAAGATTGCCGTGGACCTGCTGGTCGAACGCCAGGATGGCCGTGTTTGGCATCCTTGGCAGGGCTCCCTGGATCAGCCCTACCGTTTTCGTTACATCAAGGGTCGTGACTACCACCTGCACGGCGCCGCCGCAGGCTTGCTCTACACCCACATTCTCGACCGCCCAATCCTCGATTGGCTCAGTGGATTTCCGCCACTGTGGGCCAGTCTGCTGTATGTCCTGGCGGGCCAGTACGAACGTGCCGGCGTTCTCGGTGAGTTGGTGATGCAGGCCGACCGTGTTTCCACCGCGCAGAACATCGGTGGCAACCCGAAGAAGGCACTGCAGGCCCCGACGCATTCGCTGCAACATCACTTGATCACCGGACTATGTCATCTGGTTCAGCACGAGCTGAAACTCAACCAGCCGGGTGCCGCGGGATGGCTGACCCAGGACGCCCTCTGGCTGGTCAGCAAGACGGTCACGGACAAGCTGCGAGCCTATCTGCTGTCGCAATCGATTGAAGGCATTCCTTCGTCCAACCCAGCGGTGTTCGACGAGCTGCAATCGCATGGGCTGGTCGAGTCCACCCCGGAAGGTAAAGCCATCTGGACCGCGCTTGTGGCTCAGGGAAACTGGCAGCAGACCTTCACCTTTCTGCGCCTTCAGCCGGCATTGATTTGGGGAAGCGCAGACCGCCCCAAAGCCTTCAGCGGAACGGTGAGCGTGGCAGTCGATGACCACCCGACTGGCGTTCCGGCATCTCCAGCAGCGCCCAAGTCTGCCAATACAGGATCGCGTCAAAGCCCTTCGCTAATAAATCCCATGGCGCTGGAGGATGCCGACTACCTCGGCACGCTGCTGGACATGTTCGAGTTGGAAAAGCCTGAGGCCAGTGATGCACCGTCAGAAAGCGCTCTCGAAACTTCAACCCTCCCTTCGGATAACCCTGGCCAGGCATTCTTGAATTGGCTCAAGGAAGGCATCCAAAGCCACAAGCTGATCATCAATGACAGCAAGGCCAAAATCCACACGGTGAGTGGTTGCGTATTTCTGGTCACGCCCGGTCTGTTCCAACGTTATGTCCAGGAATTTCCAGGTATCTCACAGGCTTCCGATCAAGAGATTGAAGAATGGCGTTGGGTGCAGAAGCAGTTCGAAAAACTGAAGGTCCACAGGAAGCGAGGCAACGGTTTGAATATCTGGACGAGCCAAGTGCACGGCCCCAGAAAGAAAACGACCTTGAAGGGGTATCTGATTGCCGAGCCGACGTCACTTCTAGAATCAATACCGCCAGACAACCCATTTCTCGCACTTGACGAGGTATGAGCGATGGGCACCTGCGTCTAAGAATCGAGCATCTCTGCAGCTATACCACTGCACTGTTCAAGAAGCGCCGCTATCACAATTTGTAGCTTACTCGCATCATACGCACCTGATTCAATGGCTTCAGGGGTCGCCTTATAAAACGCCTTCGCATAGCAATCTTTGTAGTCGAGCGAACCTTGGTATATACCCAGCGACTCCTTGTAATTCGTCCAAGTGACCTGTGGGGATGGCCGGCCCTCCAGCCTGAGGTCGAGGTAACATTCGATAGCCGCCGCGCAGCCGTTGATATCAGCATTCGCAACCCCACTCGGCCCTTTAGCCGGGAAATCGCGCAACTCATCCAAATCAGGGAGCGTCATCACTCTCATGTTCACAGGGAATTTAAAGCGTTGAAGGAGGTTCCGGTAGGTATCAATGCCTTCGGCATCGTTGTCTAAAAGGAAGATTACGCGATTGTGAACATCAATTTTTACCAGCCCTTCCGCGAATTTGGAGAGATTACCGGTACCGGAGAAAGGGTGACGCTCTTCGGTATCGATGAAGCGAAAAAAATCCTTGATATCTGGCCTTAGCAGCGATAGGCCGCGCTTCAAAATGTGAGTATCAGATGTGCCTTCAGTCGCGATTAAATAAGTCTGGGTTCGACGCGCGCTGTCGACGAAATCCTCGTTTTTTGCCCAGCCGGCATCAACGAAGTTGCCGTAATCCCAAACAACATCTTCGTTCAGGTTGGCAGGATTTTCAGCAAGGATCCGAAGGGTTGAGTACGGGCTCAAGAAGCCGATCAGAGTACCGAAGTGGCTGCGCTCGGAATAACCTCCGATGTCGCGGTCAAAAACCCCGCTCGGCAATAGCGAAACCGCTGGATCAGCGGCGAAGCGGCCTTGTCCATGCGCATGTTCGGCATCATAGCCGTCTACATACTCATTTTTAAGGTCCCTCAAAGCATGCGCCTTGATGAAGTCAACAAACTGTTCGAACGTCAAACGCTCGGGCCGCACTTCGGTGGGCTCATACTCGGCGAACTGGTCGCGGTCGAGCACGACCTGCTTTTCATACTCCGATTTGACTGATCCCATTGTGTACCCGAGTAGCTCCAGCCGTGACACCATGGAACCAAGAGTTCGGCAAAAACATAACTCCATTTGGAGAATGCCTTCAGGGCTATGGGCGTAGTTGTAATCAATATTGCCGTGACGACGGAACCGGCGGTCGCTCTCCTGATAGAGCATACCGTGGTCCATACCCATGTAGCCCGTATTATAAGTGAGATCAATATCGCCCACAGACAGTGTGATTGGAGTGCTCATGAAAATCTCACCACCTAGCGTTGATCTGCTATTCATATCCCGATGCTGGCCGCAATGGCGGTACACCAGACATTCTTCAACTTTAGAACCGAGAACGCGCCCGTCGATACCAAACACCTTCCCAAAGCGGCGATACGCAAGCCCCTGAAGACGGACACCATTTTGGTACGCAAAAACTATTACTAGACTTCCGTACCGTGTCATTAACGCAGCCTGTCGAATCTCTGCTGCTGCGCTCCTCGTGCGTATCTACTTCAAAGCAGGAAGCTCCTCAAAACCAGCTGCACCTAACTCGTGTCGCAACTCTTTGATGCAGGAAATGGGCACTGCCAACCAGAACAGATTTCTTGCTCTGGTTACCGCCACATAACCGATACGACCCTCTTCGCCATCGGTGCCTGCCAATAATGCTTGAACATTAGGCTTCTTCGCCACATACAGCACTGCGCCGATGGACTCACCTTTTACCTGATGGACCGTTTCTACCCTGATACCCGGCCCCTGTTTGGCATCYGCACCTTCACCAGCAAGAGGGAGTTCCAGAAGCTTGGTCTTTGCCAACCTGTTACCAAGGGTGCCAACTGCCTTCAATCCAAACTGTTTTTCGATCGTCGCAAGCAGGATTTTAAGATTCTTCACAAGCCTGGGATGCCAATCGGTTTTGGCAATGAGAGTTGAGGACGGCAAACCAGCGTTTTCATTGCGAATAAAGGCCCATAGCAGTCGCCTCAACCGCAGCATCCATCCCTCATGCGGGGCACCTTGTAACTCGGTACTGAGTCCGTGGGGAGGATCATCCAGCAAACCGACGACAGCCCTGCATACACATTTAAAGCATTCCTGATAGCGCCCTTGCTGATCTCGTAGCAACGCCGCTTCACTGAACATGGCAACGGTGCCTTGTCCCGGAGGGACGACCTTTCCAGCCAGCACCACCGCTCGATCAGCCGATCTGCAGATAATTGCCGCATCGTCGTGCTGAATTTTCAACTCGTCGATTCGAGCTTTGAAGGAGTCAAATAGCCTGGGGAGCTCCGAATCTTTGTACCCAATGAAATAAGCTCCCCCCGCCTCGGGATCTCGATCTGGTTTGTCATTCCTGCCACAAAGTCGGTTCGCAATGTCGATGATCGGTGGTAACGAACGATAATTTCGAGTCAGCTTGTATGGGGTGACACCGGCCCGCGCCTCGTAGGTGTGCAGAAACATGCCGTCAGCGCCCGCGAAAGCGTAGATGCCTTGATTGACGTCCCCGATGAGGGACACGGTTGCACCGGCCTTTATCAGGAGTTCCAAGATAGCCTGATGCAGCGTGCCCAGATCCTGAGACTCATCAACGATGATTTGCGGGTAACGGGCTACTAAAGCTCGAAGCACAGCCGGCTGCTCTACCAAGGTTCGATAAACCCAGTAGCGTCCGAGGTCATGGGTGTAAGCGCCTGTGCTGCCTAGCCGTGTGACAGAATCTAGCGCCTTCCAGGTGACAAGGTGTGCTGGCCCTGCGTGGGTATCGACGAAGAAAAACGGACTCCCGTCTTCCATTCCTACCTTTAGTTCCTTGACCGTGAGCGGGCGGTCATCTCCCCCTGGCCAATACTGATAGTTACTTAGGAACGGCTCAGAACCTGCTACGAGGTAGGCAGCCTTGGTCGCTGCCATGGTCCGATAGGCATGAGGTCGAAGTACGTGCTGCGTAAAAAAACCATCCAGCGTGTTGACCTCTACTAGCTTGYGATTGGCATCATCCGGCAGCGCCGACGCGAGCTGTTGATATCCCTTGTTGAACGTGTTGACGGCCACATTGGAGAACGACAACAGCACGACACGACCTCGGCTTTTTTCCATCTTCTGCCGAACTGCGATCAGACGCCTGATTGCGGTAGCAGTTTTTCCGCTTCCAGCACACGCCGTTACTGAAATCGGACCCAACTCGGCGCCGATGACATTTTTCTGTTCATCAGACATCCTCATGCTTGTTCACTCCCTTGCAGACGTGCCGGATTGCTTGCTCCAGGTACTCGGGTACCTTACAGCCAGGATGCTTAGCAATGTGCTCGGCGAGTGCCTGGGCGTAACGGCCTTTCTGCACATTGCTGCTACTATCTTTGCGCTCGAACATGCCGCAAAACAGTGCCTTGGCTTTCGCCGTGTTGTCTGGCTGAGCGTTGACGATCTTGCCCAGCGCCTTGGCAATTCGTGGATGGGGATCGCCGAGAGCCGCCAGCATGGCCTTACGATTCTCCTCAAGAAGCGCCAAGTCATATTCCAGAGTTTTTAAACCATGGAAGATCTTCACAAATGCATCTTCCATACCCTTCATCTTGGTTGCATTGCTGGAGATCCGCACCTCATCCCCAAGGGAAGGAAAGACCTCAACACGCTTGACCTTTTTCTTTTTCCCTCCGACTTCGGCTTCAGCTGGCTCTTCGTCCTCTGGCTGTTCCCCCTCCTCTGGCTCACCAGCCTCTTCCTGGTAGCTAGCCTCAGCAAGAAGATCTTCGATCACTTCATCACTCAATTCACACTGTGCCTTGCCCTGAATCTCTACCTCTTCGAAGGGGTCGGCGTCAGTGATTACAGAAACCGGAATCCGCAAACCTTTTTCGCCGAACAATGGCAGGAAGGAATCGAAATTGAGCCCCTCCACGCTGATAAGGCTGACACCGTACTCACGCAGATCGAGATTTATGAGTTTTGCGAGTGCATCGACCAGCATGAGCTCGGCTGCCCCTTCGACGAAGATCACTCGACGAGCAAAAAACAGCTCGGCTCTGGTTACATCCAGATAGCGTTCGAGCTTTTCGCGCTTCCCCTTCTCAAAGGTTATGTCACGGGGGAAGAACGTCTGCACACCTGCCTCGTTCTCAACCAGACAGACCAACGCCTCAAGCTCTGAGTTACTGGCAAAATTGGGGGAATGGCTTGTGACGAAGAGTTGAACTGATTTTTCGCCCTCACTTTTAGGCACGCTAGCGAGGTAGCGAAGTAAAACCCGCTGCAATTGTGGATGCAGGTGCGCCTCAGGCTCTTCTACAATCAAACTCCGATAGGCAGCATCGGGATTTTTAGCCAGCTCGCTCAGCACCACAGCCATGAAGATCAGGTTGTTGAAACCAAGGCCGTTTTGCTCAATCTCCAACGCCTCTGCAGTGATGGAGAGCCTTGCCGAAAGACGCTGGAAGTCCGTGGCAGTTAGGCCAATAGCAAGCGCCTGCGCCAACTGCTCACCCATCATCAAGCCGTGACGGGAGGAAATTGCGGCATGAGTGCTCTTGATTGATTCGTTCAATTGAAGCTCGTCATCCAGCTTCTTCAGCGCATCATTAATCGTCTTGCGGCCATCATCATCGGTCAAAAGATGAAGCAAGCGGGCCAATTGGCTGTTTCGGCTAGGACGAAGCCCCTGGGCCGCATCACGCAGAGGCTGCAAATAGACGCCTCGAAGGTTCTCCATCATATCGGAGGTGAGCGCGACCTCCTGATGATCGCCGCACCATCTTTTTACTTTGAATCGTCCCGTCTGATCCGCATCGGTGTACCGTACATGGATGTGCGCCTCCATAGCGTTGTCTTCACAAGGTGTTAGCGCCGCAATGAAGTCTGCTTCATCCTCATGGCTGAGTCCTTTAAAGACAAAATGGAACGTGATGTCGCCTGCCGGCTCGCCTTCCTTGGGACGGTGTCGGTCAGAAGTATCAAGACGGGGGTACGGTTCATCATGACCGGCGAGAAGGGTTCGAAGCGCGTCGACTACGGCGCTTTTGCCCACATTGTTTGGGCCTACCAACACGTTCAGTCCCGGCTGAAACTTCAGCTTGGCGTCACGCAATTTGCGGAAGTTCTTGATCGTTAGCTCAGCGAGGTACATGAACGACTCCATCCTTGTTTTGCAGATCAAATCCTATTGAGCTGAAGCGTGCAATAACGGATATGTGATGGATGCTGCCTCAATTGCCTCAAGCTGGAGCAAGGTAAACTGACGTCGAATTGACCCAGTGGCTGACGGCGCGCTGACCCAGAATCGATCAGTGCGCTGATCGGCGACCGCCCCCAAGGCGATGCCATCATCGACCGGCTGCCACATAACGCTTATCGCATCGAGCTACAGAGCGAATCGATGCGCAAACGCATGACGAAATTGAAGACGGCGATCACTTCAGAGTAGGAATGTCAACCTGCGTCAGTGCGCTCCGAATTCCTGTCCGGATGAACGTGGAATGAACATCTAGATGCTCGTGGGCTGAGTGTCCGGATAGCGTGGAATCCGCAGTCAGACCCTCGTCGAGCTCAACAGGCACGAGTTGGCGCCCCTAGTACGGCGGAGGCTGAAGCTGAAATCGAAGCCCGAAAAGCCGCTTTTCACGCTTTTAACCCAGGCGGTACCAAGTTCTTTGTGCGTTGCCTGGATGGCGGCGCCTGGGATCGCCCGTCCCTGTGGGGCATATTCCCGACCGTATATAACGCAATCGAGTGTTGCGATTAAGGCCCGGCCTGGCGCCGAGCTCGCGCACCTCAAGACTGAGTGAGGCTTTGCCGTCCATGCGTTAACCCGGTAACGGCCAAGCTGACGACTGCCAAGGCATTCTGCGTAACAGCGTCAAAGGCTTCGTAAAACACACGCAAGGATAATCTCCTGAACCAAATCGCGTCCCGCTCAACTAGCCGGGCGAATGATGGTGTTCGCGTTATCGAAAAAACCATGACCGTTCAGTAAGCTACCAGCACAGGCGTCGACGCAGTGAGCGACCCACCAAGGATTTCGGAAGAACATGAGTTCGTATGATCTGATCAAAGATCTGGAGAGAAAACTAGCGCTCTACAAAGACACGCACCCTTCGCGTGTGGCCTCTCCAAACTCCCTTCACGAGCGGATCGCTCATTACATTCACGCTGCGCATATCTACCCGAGACCTCTAAACCGAGAGAACGTGACAGCCCTGCTAGAGGGGCGAGATTCCTGGCCAACAGTGGCAGGAGCAGAGTTTTGTCTAGCCTACCCGGTGGACGTCTCGGAGCTTGAACAGGCCCGCGTTATCGCATTCCCGGATGACTATCTGGCCGTACAGCCCAAAGTGCCCTCAACCCCCGACATGCCGCCAAAGCTGCGGCATCAGCTAGATGCACACACCCTTCTGTACGAGCTGCGGTACCTCAACGATGTCTGGGAACCCCCGCAGTTAAGACTTTGCCAAGAAGACGTTACCTCGATCGACCTGGCCTTCCTGCGCGATACCTTTGAATCCCGAGCCGAAGGTTATCGGCTGAAGGTAAAGCGCGAAGACCTGAAAGGCGTAGGCACTTTCCTATGGAAACGACTGATAGACGGCTCAGTCGACCCAGATACCGCTTTTTCCAATTACATCACCAGGATGCGACTGGCCGCTGGCAGTATTGCTATCTTCCAAATCGATTTCGATCTAGATATCGACGTTAAACAGTTCCTTGACTGCGCCTTCAACTATATCGCTGCAGATAAGACACTCTTTGATAGCTGGGCAGACTGCGCAGCCAATGTCGCTATCAGTCACAATAGTGTTAACAACATCATCAAGAAGCCATCTCCTTTAGTGGTGCGGAAAAGACCGGGACAACCTGACGAAGTCAGCCAAGAAGCGGAATCTTATTGTGAGGCTCTTGATTTCTCTCAGCTTGAAAGTATGATCTACAATCTAGCAAGCAGCCCCCCCACCACGCTCATAGAGGGTGCAAAATGGTGGAAAGATGTAACACATTATCGATTCCAAGGGATCGGAGGCATTAGCGAGCACTTAGTTCACTTAATCCTCCAGCGCGAGCATAACCTTTATTCCCCCAGAGACAGCTTCCCTCTCACCCGGAAACTAATCGATTTAGCCCATCGCTCCCCTAAATTGGTCGGAGCCCTGTTCAGTGATATCTATCACCCTCCCTATCTTTGCTTCTTACTCTCGAACCCGAAGACAAACCAATTTGGCTTGATCGGTGTTTATGAAAATATAGAGCGGAACATGCGCCCCATATCAGAATATGCCTCTTATGAGAGGAACTGGAGTGACTTAGTATGGGCTCAAGCTCTTGAACTATTTTACAACAGCTACGAGCAGTATGTTCGCCTACCAGCCCTACCCGAAGCTATAGATCAGCTTTGCGAAATGATCGCCTGGTTCGCCAACCACGAGATCAACTACAACTCTCGTCACAAGTTAATAGCAGACACTCGCCTGCCTAGCCTCCAAAAGACCATAAGTACCGTGAGGTACTTGGATGATTCAAGACAAG
Organism: Pseudomonas sp. P1_A1; assembly: GCF_056406935.1. Taxonomy (NCBI): domain Bacteria; kingdom Pseudomonadati; phylum Pseudomonadota; class Gammaproteobacteria; order Pseudomonadales; family Pseudomonadaceae; genus Pseudomonas; species Pseudomonas sp. P1_A1. Next base: position 200,511 of record NZ_JBFTZE010000003.1, read on the forward strand.
TTAGGTACCTCATAGAGGATCACCGCCAAATACTCATCAATCGTGCGCACGAACACCTTCAGAAGGCTCGTATAGGGGACCGATATCTACCCCTCGGAGGGTGGCTGATTTTATTCTGGTGCCTTGACTGGGATTTGGCCTCATCCAAGTCACACCATAATTCGAGTACCCATGCACTTGATGCATGCGGGGCATTGATCGATAGCTACCTAGGACTGCTGTATGACCGCCTGAATGGTGACACGAATGCAGTTGATGACCCGCTCGCATTTGATGAGCTTGAATGGCTCAACGTCTATATAAACGCATTAGCCGAGCAGCGCGAACGCTGGATCAGTGCTCTTGATGATCAACCTGCGATCGATTCAGGTGACCCCGCCAAAGAAAAAAGAGACACCGTATTCGCTGCTCGCATGCACACCCGATTGCTACTGAAACTTTTCACGCAAACTGAGTACACTCCAGAGCACGCAGTGGAGAAGCGTATTTTTGCAAGTAAGCTCATGGGTATTATCGAACGCTTTGGCTTCTATTCAGAGTGGCAGTCTGGAATTTTCGATTATTTGCATGATAACTCGGACTACAGCCCTATAAAACTATGGCCAACAGTTTGCAATGTAGCTAACAATTTTACTCCGATAGAATTTCAAGAGCTAATTGCAATTTTGCGGCGAAGGGAGGCCCCCTTAAGAGCGCTATTTATAATGCTAGAGCGTACTACTGCATATGAGAACAAGAAACTTGTAGTAGGACTGATAGCTGAGCGCAATCTAGAAGACGCGGCAACCAACTGGACCCCCGAAGCCTTCGATATCATCCTGAAAGCCGCTAACAATGGTCAGATGAAAATTGCCAGGGAATATCTAGACTACGCCAGGAAATACTCTCACAAAACTTTCAAAAACAAGATTGCTGAAATATCTGCCAAACTAGACCTTAAAGACATATTTGACAACAAGAAGCTGCCAGACCAGGAAAAAATCAATAGACTATGCTTATATAAAATATCCAGCGAAGAACAACAGATCACCAATGAAGTTCAAAGCTTCAAGCGATACCTGATTGCTTCCCTCACAATGTTTGTGGATCATGCCAAAGCACTGGACATGTTCAGCAGTGTGCTCGATGTAGAACAGACACTACAGAACGCGACGGGTTTGATCAAAGTAGCGCTCTCTTGGCCCACTGACATTGCTCGACCCGAACCACTTGAGTTTTATTTAAAGCGCTGGTTGGACACCTATCAAAAAACTTTCAAGACGGATCTCGACGCCAAACTCAGCGATGTTGAGCTAAATTACATTCTTCAGCTCTGCTTGGAAACGGAAAATTTCGACGATTTCAAACGATTCTGGAATGTGGCATCGCCCCAGCAGCAGAAGGCCTATGAATTAGCTCCACTGAGGGCAGAGTATCTCAAGCGTATGAGAAGCGCCGAAGAAGCACTGTCTTATCTCCAACAGATACGTATTACTCATCGATCTTTCCCACTCGATGTAGAAGAGAAAATCGCTGCCATTGAGAATAGCCTCAGGAGCACCGGCACCGTGGGCCTCTCTAAGCCTCAGCCAATCCTCAATGCTGAGATTGACTCCTCTCATGACAAGCTGCGTCTTGCATGGCTTACAATCAAGGACATGAACGCATACGATCAAAGTCAAATATTTATGAATGCCACAACAAATATTGATAAGTACCTGTTCGAATTGGTAGAGCATGTGGGTCGGGAGTTACTGAAACGTAATGGAAATCTCCAGCGTAAAAAATTGGCTCCAGCGTCCGCGAGCACGATCATGCTCGATGAGGAAGACATGATTAACGACTGGTTTGTATCGCTCGTATGTCAACGCATGAGTTTTCTTAATTGGACGATGCCGGATCAGTCACGTACTGGGCGCTCAGGCAGCGGTAAGGGTGTCGGCGAGACTGATGGTTGGGTACGGGATGGAAGGGGAAACCCGGTTTTCCTATTTGAAGGTTTTAGGCTTGGGAACTACATCGACACTACACAAATTGATGAGCACCTGAACAAGATCGGCAGATATAACTCCATGGGTATGAGTACGGTATTTGTAGTGATCTATGTCGCTACGGAAAACTTCTCACGGCTGTGCGAATCCTATGTTAGACATGTTGAGAAATGCGACTACAGAGACTTTGACGATGATTACAAAAGCGGATTACAACTCATAACAACACAGGGAAATAGCTTTAACGCCAGATACTATAAGGAAACACGTAAAATCAATCAGAGTGATGTAAACATCTACCACCACTTGTTACATCTCAAACCACCCATGGACAGTGATGAGGGTTGATTTGAAGGATTTGGAATGAGAACTCCATCACAGCACAAGGCTGCGAAAAAATTTGAGTCGGCGACCGTGTCCTATTGCAGCAGCTGCAGAGCGAGGTTTGCTCGGCTCTGCGCTTTGGTCGACGCCCATTGGGGGAGCACAGGGCCCTTTTTCGCCCTCTTCGTAAGTTACTGATTTTATTGAGGGCTCCGGACCGCTTAAAAAAAGAGGGTTCAGATACCCAGCGTCAGGGTTGATCTTGCTCCAGCACGCGCTCGGTACAATCTACATGGCAGAAGCCCTCATCTTGAGCGGCCGCAGCCTATAGGGACATCAGCTACCTCCAGAGACAGAATCGGATTGCTGGTGACCAGAACAGAGCTGTCCGGAGATACTTCGATCAGCTCGTCCTGATGCACGACGCGAATACTTTGCTCGCCCACCTCGAAGACCTCGGGGTAGGAGTAGACACCCGTGAAGTCGGCAAGCCCTTCCGCCCCCTCGTAGACCAGTCCCTCAAGCCGCAGCAGCTCCTCGAGCGGTTTGGGACCGGCCTTCAACGAACCGACTATCAGATCGGCGTTGCGCAGCAGAAACTCGTGCACTTGCTCAGCGTGGTCATCCACCTGGTCGGTCTGGCGGAACGAGAGCTTGGTTGGAGCGGGAAGACTCTGGGCATAGAGTTTCGATAGATTGACCTCACCAGCGATAAGATCAGGGCTGAAGAACGTGAAATCTGGGGCCCAAGGAACAAAATCGGCAGTTGCTGACTCAAGCTGCTCGAGGAACCCATCTGCTCGCGAATGCAGTGAGTTGACGAGTTCCAGGAAGCCAATCGACGGGTTGCCCCCATTCAAATACACTTCTGGCGGTCTTGAGAACACTGCTATTCGCAAGGCGGTTTGCGACATTCTGGAGGGCGGCGAAGAGGCCTTCCGCGAACGCGCACGTCGATTGAGGATTAGGCTGGATCGCTAACGGCTGCAGCATTGAGCTCTCGATGCATAGATTGATTGTCCGATGTTTGGGAACAAACATCGGTTTTCCTCACCTTGATGCTTTGCACCGGTACGGACGCAAATTGCACCTGGGTGTGACCCCATCGACCAACGGAAGGATGCAACAGCTCCAATGACGGCCTCCGCTCCTATAGACACTACGGGCCTGCTCACCATATTGGGAGTCATCGCCGCCGTGTGGGCGCTCATCTCTCCCACTAACCGACTCCGGCTTCGCTTCTGCACGACCTGGGTGGATTGGGTCGTGGGTGGATCAGTGCTTTTTCTTGTCCACTACTTGGTGTTCGCCCCGGCCTTGGTGCAACTTGGGTTGTACTACAGCTTGGGGCCTTGGAAATGGGGGCTCGACAGTTCCAGTGCGGTGTATCTGCTGCTGCTCTCGGTGGCGCTCTACTTCTTTTGGCGAACCCGCTTTCCGACACTGGCCCGAGGGCGAGTTCACGTCTTTCGTGAGCTGATCGAAAATCTGCACCTGACGAAACGCTACGACGAGCTGGTGCTGCTGGTCGAACCCCAACTGCCGACACTCATTTCCCTGACCCAGCAACAGTCTTGGCTGGTGCGCTGGATCGAAAACCGGGGCAATTCCAAGAATGAACTGGCTGCGCTCCTGCGTGGGGAAGCCCCTAAGTCCCCTTCAGCCTGGCGCAAACAGTGGCGCCGCGTGTTGCAAACATTGAAATCAAGATGCGCGGAGCGAGACCAGGCCAGCCTACAAGCCCGGGAGATCCTGTTGAATCTGCTCACCTCACCTGACTTGATCGTTCACTTGGCGCAGGCGCACCCACATTTCTGCCTCAAACTGCTGGAGACTGACGAAGCAATACGCTCCGACTTCATAGCGCATTACATCGAAGCATTGCTGGACGCGCCGGGAAGCCGTCTCTATGTCGAGCTGAAAAACAATCAAAATCTAAATGGTGGAAGCCGCTTGTATCTGCCGGAAAGCAATCGGTTACTTCGTTTTTTTTTCGCTGATGCAGCCATGGCGGTGAAGAACGGCTTGGAGGCGGCAATAGGTGACTCAGTATGCCGCCGCTTGGATGAAGACCGGAATTTGGCCGAGAAGCTTAACCAGCCGCTGGGCTCCTACCAGGAGAGTGGGCGGTTTCGCTGTCCAATCAATTCCGGCATCACGCTCTTTGAGATCATGGTGCACGAAGGCATCCATCAGGGACTCCAAGACCATATGTGGCTGCACTACTTTGACGACTTCGCCGAAAAGATCCTCAAGCAAATGTCCGGACCACCCGACGAAGATGCCTATCAGGAGTGGCCGACGCCCTTTCACTATATCCTCTATCGCCTCGTCAGCATCGCCACGGATTGGGCTGAGCAGTGCGTGCGGATGGATGACTCTGAAATCCCGCAGGCAACGCGTTCTGCCGGTAATTTTGATCGCCACTACATCTCCAAGGAAACTACTAAGGTGCTTGGCGCAATGCTGCAAGACATCATTCCGAGTGAGAAACTATCTGCTTCCTTCAAGACGTATCTGCTAGAAATCGCCATTCGCAGCCATGTGCAACTCCAGGGCGATCCGAAGATGGCGGATGTTGCAGCGTCATTCCTGACCGCCGTGATCCAGGGGGCCAACTTGCCAACGAAGGTCGCCTACCGGCAAGAGCTTCGGAATGTATTCGGAAGTTTAGATCACGTTCTGAGGGACAACGCATCTGCCTTTGAAACAGCGCTGGATGCCTCACTGCCTTGACCCTCTACTGCGCTCAGGTGTCCGCCGCACGGGGGTGAGCCGTGATGATGGATGACACCAGAGTTGAATCACTCATTCGGCATGTCGGACGTTGACTGTGGCTACTACTTGATTGAGGCCATAGCCTCTTCGCTCATCGCCCTCGTCAATGAGTCGCATCATGGCCTCGCGCAGTTCGCTCGACACGGGTGTGCCGGCGTCCGTGTCGCGAAAGTAGCGCATCACGGTGCCCGCAACGATGTCGGCCAGCTGCACGCCGATGGCCTCATGCGATTGCGCAAACTCGATGCTGGCTTCTTCCTCGAAGCGGTAGTCAGACTGCGGGGTGTAGGGCAGATCCACGGAGCGGCTCAGGTTTTCGGCCGTCATTTTTCCCTGGCGCAGAATGTTCTCCACCTCCAATTGCTGGTCGTGTACCAAGCGGATGCCGGCCAAGCGCCTGCTGTAATAGCGATTCATCCTAGCGTAGATACTCGTGAATGACGTCAGGTTCGGCAACATCCAGACCTGTTTCGCATGCTTGTTGAGATCGGGGGGCGGAAGAAACCGCGACCAAGCCTCGCCACCGTTATCACGTTGCTCGCTGTATTCGGCTTCAGCCTCCTGCACCATGTGGGCAATGCCTTCCGCGATTTGCACGGCCGATCCGGTATAGCCCAGATTTGTAGCCATGTCGCGCAGCACGGCGAATGAGGCGCGGAGCGTCGCGTCACCCGGCGCCAGGCACGAGGCGACGAATGTATCGAGGGCACGTTCGGACGCGTGAAAGTACAGGAAGTCTGCCACCGTGTTCTTGATGAAGTGGAGCTTTACCGACTCGGTATAGCCAAGGCATGCTGGCAAGAGTTGGAACGAGGTGATGCTGGTGCAGATAAAAAAACGCTTGTCGACCACCTCGATGAAAAGCGGAGCGCGCTGATCAAGCAATCCATGGATGACTTCGGCCGAAAATCTTGGCTTGGCTGTCAGCGACTTGGACTTGAGTTCGCCGGCAGAAATGCGGTGACGGCTTCGCAGCTCATTGATGCGATCGTCCCAGTCATGACCGTCCTCAAGACCAATGCCGGCCAGGGCAAAGTAGGGCTGGCCCTTGAAGTCGTAAGCATTGCCGCTGTTGATCATGTCCCCGCTGTGGCCGCTTTCATCAATATAGACGGTAGTCATGTTCTGTCCCTGAAATGATTCGCCTTCGGATGTATAGCGCATTCTGAGCGCGCGCTCGACCTAGTGTTAAGGATCGGGCGCGTTTGCGCCTTTCTTTGAGCTGGCGGCTTTTGGTGCCTTCCTGCCACCTCTGCAGAACGTCAATGTCCCGTTGCAGTTGGAAGAACGACTCTTTGATCAAAGTGCGCCAAAGAGCCTGCTGATCTGTTGATTCGACTGTCTTTGACCATGAGGTCGGTGCGCTGCCAATGCTAGAAATTTTCTCCAGGGTTTTCATGAATTAATTTCAGAAAAGGGTGAAGAATTTCTTTCCGCACAGCATGATTATCTCCGTAAAATTTCCTTTCTTTAATTTTACAGAATCGCGCACTTCATCAAAGACTTCTTCGATTATGTACTCCTCGCCCTGGTAGGTGTATTCGCTTGGCACAACTACCATTAAGATGCGTTTGTCTTGATAGTTTTTATCGTGTTTATCTTCGATAGCTTTTGTAACTCTGGCGGCAAGAGTATCGGTTTCCTGCTTCAGGTACGCCATTGTCTTTAGTGGAAATGTGCCGTCGTGCGTCTGGCTAGCTAGCGAGTGCAAAAGATAATCGTTTTTCGGGCACCCCAGAGTGATCTCTATTATTATTTCTTGGTTATTTTCATCATCAGTGATTTTAGCATCGAAATTCTCTTTTTCTGTGCCAAGTTCAAGAATGGCATGATCTGGTATCGACCTCTTCATCAAAAAATAATTGATAGGCAAAAACTCTTCTCTTAGGTATTTATTTGCCCGATATTTGTTTGAGAAAAACCCATCTGGCGCATGAATGTAGCTCAAATCGCTACTTGAACTTATAGACAGGTGCTCCTGTATTAATCTCTTGAATTCAACTACAGATATCGGCCTCTTGAATATATCAAGATCGATGTCGTCTTTTTCATATGATTTTTCTTTTGGTGGCCGGTATGAAGCTTCTAGTGAATACTCAGCATTTAAAACCAAGCCGGTATAGTGCATCGCCAGGTCGGGGTGTAGTGAAAAGTTTTTGCTATGATTATTTAGTATGCCCCTTCCTTTCATGCTGGGGAATGAGTCTATAATTTTCATCACCCCACTTAATAGGAGATTGGTTAATTCGTCTCTTTTTTTACAGTCCGACTCAAGAAAGCTGAAGCCCCATAAAAATGCACCCTCAACGAAAATTAACTCGTACTCATATACATAGACCTTTACGCCATGTACTTTCCCAAATTCCTGGAGCCACTCATTTATCAGGCTATTGAATTGTCTATATTTTTTCCATCCTAGCTCGCAATAGGGTGGGCCTTGATCAAAAAATATGAAAGAGTGCGACTGCTGTTCTTCTTTCTTGAAGAATTCGGCGTTATCGAACATCTTTGCTGTCCTCGCGTTAATTGGCTTTGCTGAGCAAGCCAGTCTTTCCATGTCATTTGTCAGATGTCCTTCAGCATCGCTGCTGAAACGATCTGGCCGTCTTACGTGCATACAGGAGACAGCTTAAGCCGCCCCCCCCTGCTCCATCAGTCCCCTCAGCTGCCCCTAAACAGCTTCTCGATAGCCGAGGCCATTACCCCCAAAGCATTGATAACACCATCTAAGATGAAATCAAGTGCTCGTCCGTAGCCTGCATGGACGTTTACGGTATCGAATCCAAGCTCTTGCAGTGTCGCCAAGCAGCGATCAACGTCCTCGTGCGCATCGGCGATTCTGAGATCGTTATTCAAGAACAAGGAGGCCATGGACTCATTGCGATCGCTCCAATCCACAGGCTCCCTGGCTGAGGCGAAGGTATCGTTTGCCTCATCCTGAGCATTCAGTCCTTCTGGAATGTTCAAGAGTGCCTGCAACAGCCGAAGGCATCCCAGGTCCCTGACGGTCCCCGTCGGACATCCAGCCCGCTCCAACAATAGTATCCGTTGGGAATGCGCTGCCACACCTCGTGCAAGCCTTTGCAGCGGGCGAGGAACATCTGCTGAGCCATGTTCAACGATGCCACCTGAGCCAACTGATCGAGCGCCGGATAGGCCAGCCAACCGTCGGCTGCTACCTCGGCAGGATCAAAGCCGGTCAGCTCGACAATCGATTTGTTCAGTCCTACGGTTGCACCCAGTGCAGCCAGCCCGTCACCCTATCGTAAAAGCACCTCAAGCAACCGCTGTACCTTAGCGACCACATGTTCTGCTAGGTTCAACCGGACCAGCCAAACTGTTACTAGGATATCAGGCGCAGGACAATCCAGAGCGCGCTGTCTCTCTTGGATCGACGCCTGACCACTGTGGCCATTAGCGTCGTCCTTGAGACGCACACATACCTAATAATACTCTCACGAGAAAAGAATATTTTGCATATGGAAACAATCAGACAATGAGCGACCTATTCGATGTCGACGGTTCCAATCTCGATCTGGGGTTCGAGAACCTGAAGGCCGCCGAAAGCCCGGTTGAGCAGCAGCTTCGCGTCACACTGCAAGAGATGTGGACCCACTACGAGCCCTATGCCGATCCAGACTTCCGCCAGGGATTCGCACGTGACGTGGATGGACGTTTCTGGGAGATGTATCTGGGTTGCACACTTCTTGAGGCGGGGCGCACATTGTTGCCCGTCGCCGACCGTCAGCGCAAAGGCGGCCAGCCCGACCTATGCGTGCTTGAAGAGAATCGCCGTATCTGGATCGAAGCTATAGCTCCAGACGGAGGCGCTGCGGGACCAGAACGGATTGTGCGTCCTGTGCCGATCAATGAGGGCGGTGGCCTTATTGCTGCGCCGATCCGTCAAGCGCAACTTCGGACCTCCGGGGCATTCTGGACCAAAGCAAGGAAGATCAGCCGCTATATCGAACAGGGCGTGATCGCCCCGGAAGACGCTCGCATCGTCGCGATCAGCGCCAGCCGCTTCGGCATCTATGTCCCCGAACATCCCTTACCACTCATCATGACGACGCTGTTCCCCATCGGCGATGCTTTTCTCACTATCGATCGCGATACAGGCGATGTCATCGAAGAAGGCTTTCACGTCTCTCCCTTGATCCACCGAGAACGGAATCCGATCCCGCGCTCGGCATTTCTTGACGAGCGCTTCGCAGATATCTCTGGCGTGATCTGGTCACGGGTGGGCCTTGGCAACCTCTCGCGTCAGGTTCGGCCAATCACCTATGTTCACAATCCCCTGGCACAGGCACCATTGACCGTGAATTGGGGCGTCTGGGACCGTGAGTTCGTGACCATCCGCCAGATCGACAACTGGGAGTCCACCGACATCCTTGCCGCAACGGAGTCCTTGTGAAGAGGAACTTGAATTCGCGCATCTGCTACATACAGGGCTAAGAGGCCGACCATGTCCGCAACCGGCGAAACTCGACTTTTCACCTTAATCAGCCAGCGCCAATTCGAGCTCTATGCCCTGTCGCTCGAGCACGGTCCCAATTTCGACCCCGCACATATTTTCAGTGCCTATCAGGCCGGAACTGGTGGCGTAACCGGCCGCATTCTTCTTGATCCGGACACAGGAGCTTTCACATATCTGGCCATGCGCCGCCGCATCGACCACTGTTGGATCAAAGTAGATGAAAGCGGGCCCTACTCCACACCCGAGGCTGCACTAGACAGACTCACCGTCGCTATGCGTGCCAGTGATCCACCGGAACCATTGCCGCCAGGAGTCAGGCGTCGCCCGCATTTGCTGAAATCGGGGCCGCGTGGGACGTCTCCAGAGTTCCAGCTGCTGACAACCACGATCAACCATCTGCCGGCGCTCATGGCGGTCGGCGAATGCTACCTCGCGCTTCCCAACCCCGACGCCAATTTCGTCTCGGATTTTCAAACCAACAACTTAGCGTCCCGTCTGTTTGAGCTCTACCTTTTCAGCAGCTTTCGTGAGCAGGGTTTGAACGTCCGACAAGACCATGTCTCTCCCGACTTCTTGATCGAGAAAGAAGGTAACGCATGCTGGATTGAGGCAGTTACAGCAAACTCCGAGCTTCCACGCGCCGGCGGCATCGGGAAATGGGTTCATGCCCCAAAGGATCGCATTGAACGGCTCACAGGCAACCCGGCGGAACGATTCGCAAAGACGCTGCGCGGCAAGCTCCAGCGCAACTATCATGAACTGGACCATGTAAAAGGACAGCCGTTCGCCTTAGCGATCGCCGACTTCCATGATTTCGGCTCCATGGTTTGGAGCCGCGAGGCTCTTCCCACCTACCTTTACGGCTTACGCGCGGACGTCACCGGAGATGGCACTGATCGTCGCGCGATTGGAGTGCCGATCGCAAATCTGACGGGCCAACACAGCATTCCTGCTGGGCTCTTCCGCGACCCAAATTTCGCACACCTCTCGGTCGTCATCTTCAGTAATTCTGCAACGCTCGCCAAATTCAACCGCATGGGTTTGTTGGCAGGATGGCGACCGCCCGGGCTGACGATGATCAGGCGCGGCATTCTCTTCGACCGAACTCCGGGCGCATTAGAGCCTATCGATTTCAACCTTGCCGTCGACAGTGCCGAATACCAAGCACTCTGGCCGTGGGGCGAAGCTTGGTGTCAGGAACTGGAAGTGTTTCACAACCCATTGGCAACACATCCCATCCCGTTTGATCTCATCCCCGGCGCGACCCACTGGTTTGAACGCGATGGCGACATCGAATGCAGCACGATTTGGGCGAACTCAGTCATCTCATCGATCACTCATCTACAGATGGACGGCAAACCCGCTGTGACGAGCAAGCCGCGTGACCGTCGCCAACCACCTGCCCCCCACGAGCACAGAATAGACAACGACAATGACGAATGAGCCATCTGATCGGACGATCATCCTACATCTCCTCCGCGGCGCCGTGCCCGAACGAGCCGATGAAATCAGCGGTCTTTGGAGCCAATACGGCCATGCCGTCGAGGTCGCGCCAAGTAGAAAGGGCGTGACGATGAATGCCAACGGGAAACGTATCCAGTTCGACACTAAGACGATCGACTTGTTCTGGCTGCTTGGCTTCAGCTCGTGGCGGGCCATCGAAGTGTACGCACCAGCCCTAGTTGTCGCGACATCCAACGGGTTACCGCTCGACCAAGCCCTCAGTGTCGATGAAGAACGCGGCCAATATGAATTCGACTACAAGCAGCGCATCGCCGCCGCCCGGTCGCTCATCACAGCCGAACAGACCTCAGACGTATCCTGGCCGGTGGACATCCCCCTGCCGAGCGCCGACCATGATGGCCTGGGCAACATTCAGCACATGGCGGCATTCGACCTTGTTGCGCTCGCCTTGGCCTTCGCCCTGCTACACGAATTCCAGCACGTCATGTTCTGCGCCGATAAACGCGCGCCCTCTACGCGACCTGAAGAGGAAATCGCCTGCGACACCTATGCCCGAACTTTCATGACAAGCGAGCTCGCCGCCTATGCGAAGGTACACGGACACGATTTCGCCCAGGTCCAGAACAAGCGTGCGATGGGCATCACGCTCGCCGCCGTCATCGTTCATGCGATGACGCCGCCCCATGCACGTTGGGGCAATAGCGAATATCCACCGATCACCGAACGGCTGACAGCAATGATCCGTGGCTACACTCTGCCAGCCGATTCATCATTCTGGGCCTTCACGGCCTGTGTCCTAATCGCGCTTATGCGGCAGGAAAACCTTCCGCTCGACATTGTCGCCTACTCGAACAAAGAAATGGTCGAAATGCTGCTCGACCGGCTCGGTTGAAGGCCTAGGGGAAATAACTTGCCGGTCTATTTCATTGGCGAAGATGAAAACGGATGCTCTCCTATCAAGATCGGGGTGGCGAAGAACATCGAGGAGCGTAAGCGCAATCTCCAGACCGGTAACCCTCTTGATCTGAAACTGCTCGGATAGATCGAAGTAGCCGATGCCTTTCAGCTTGAACGCCAGCTTCATCAGCACTTCGAGTCGACCCATGTGCGCGGCGAGTGGTTCGCAATCGAGCCTGCAGAGATCTTGCCCATTCTCATGCGCGCTGGCCTAGACGGATTTGTCGCCAAGAACGCTGATGCGTTCCAGGTCATTGGCTATGACCGTGACGCTGTGCCGGAGTATCTTGGGGTATGGGAATGGGGCGACCTTGAGATCTATGAATGCTGCCCCTACTGCGGCTGCCTGTGCGGCATGCACTTTCAAGATGCATCACAGATGTACCACTATCTGAACTGCGACACGCTAACGGACTTTTCGGACTTGGACCCACGCAACGAATACTTGGACGACTGAGCCATGACTGACAAGGAACTTAGTGCAAGTGAACAATGGCTTGAAGCCCGAGCCCCCGGCTTTCGGCGCCTACCAGATCTTGATCGCCGCGTCATATTCGACTTCGCCTTTCTTTGGAGTCTTTTCGAGGCACAGATCATGGACAACCACGCCCGGACTGATCGCATCCGCGATCGAATCGATGCCTGGACTTTGGACGGAACGCTAGGAGCTGAGCTCTACGAGGGGGAGCTTGCCTATTTTCGGAATCGTTACTATGCCGACGGTGAATTGACTCACCATTTCCCTCACCTGAAACTCCGGCCCTCAGACCACCTTAGTCTCGTTCATGAGGTTGTTGAAGGGGTGAACGACACCCCACGCGACCGAATGTTAGCTCTCCTGATGATCGTCTGGCGCCTACGCAACAATCTCTTCCACGGCGAAAAATGGGCCTATGAGCTTCGCGATCAGCGCGAGAACTTCAGTCATGCGAACAGCATTTTGATGCGAATACTCGAACGCCATGGCCGGCTCGGCTAACAGTCCAGCCGCCCTTGAGGACCGTTCCCTAGCCAAGTTGAACCGGTCCCTCGCGCTCGATCCAGGCTTCAGGATCCCAGAATGCGCAGTGTGGGACCGTAAGCCTAGTGTGTCCTACGCGGCTATTTCGGGTCGCCCTTCTTAAATCCTCTGTCCCCTGCCATAAAGGCCTCCAGCATGTACGGAATGAGAGTCGCTGCATCGACGGTCTCGCCATACGCTTGACCGTGTAATGCCGCATAGCGGTCCAAGTCGGCTTTCAATCTCGCTGGGCACATGATGGTCGGCTTGACGCTCTCGGTCTTGGGGAGCGGCCCCAGCCGCAGCTTGCGCGATGTGCTCATCTTGATATCCCCCGATCGAAGAACAGAGGCTGATACGGCCCCAGAATCAGATCGCGATTGACGATGACGCGGACCGGCAATCTGGGACGCTCAGTTAGCGTTGGCTGGATGTTGAGGTTGCGTCGGGTCATCTCCTGCCCGACCTCATTCACGCTGTCCTGCATGCTGTCACGCCCTGCGATGATGACGCGATCACCGTTTTGGCGATTCTCCGGTGCGGCCAACTCCGCGCCGACACCCAGCAATGTCGTCAACGCGGCACCTGCAAAGATGCGATCCCAGTGCCAATCGACACCATCCTCAAGGCCAGCGTAACCAGCCGGATCAGTGCCCGCTAGGTTGTCGAGCGCGAGCGAAGGGGTGTCCGGCAAAATGATGCGACTCCATACCATCTGCACGCGGCTCGACCAACTCGGAATGTAGCGAGTCAGAAGGCACGATCACCAAGGCCGTGGCCATCCGCGTGACGAGCCGTAGTCCAAGCATGGCCTGATTCATTCTCACTCAACCGGCATGGCTGTCGTGGCAGTCGTAGCCGGTGCCATCACTGTCACGAACGCGACGCACAGCGCGCCTAGCTACGGCTCACGTAGACCAGCCGCCTGGGTTTGCCGAGCAGCGATCAAGTTGAAAATGATAGATGCGCAAGGACGCTGTACGGTCCTAAAGTGCGCTTGACGCCCTGCCCTGGGCAACCAATCATCAGGCATGCTCCGAACAAGCCGAGACTGGCGTACACTGAAGGCCGCTGACGGCCACCCTGGTCCGTGTCAGAAATCGCCAGTCGCGATCGCCGGCGCACCCGCTGCGACCGGGGGCAAAATTGGGGGCATAGCGTCAAAATTCCATCCTGAAACCGCCGTCCTAGAGCTAAGTCAAAATGTTTTTTGGGGACCCTGAGAGTCTTTAGGCGTCGTCTGGCAGGCTGTTCGGCTGATCATTTCTGTCTTTCCACAAACCATGGAGCTCCATTCACTTCCAGTGGATTGCTACATTGGGGGCACATCTGAGGGCATGCATTGGATGGTTTGAAAAGGATGCCCCCAGGGCTTGCTCAACGTCCCGAAAATGCCACATTAGTAGCTATCTGGAATAAATGCACATGTCGGTCCTGCGTATAGCTGTTGTAGTTGGATGCATTTGGGTAGGTTCGGTGTTGGCAGCGGAGCCGACCGAAAAAGTCGTGCGGATTGCACAACTCGTGATAGACCCTGCTCAATTGGCGGCTTACCAAACGGCGGTCAAGGAGGAAATGGCTGACTCTGTTCGCCTTGAGCCAGGCGTGCTCGCGATTTATTCGGTGGCGGAAAAGGACCACCCGAACCGCCTTCACTTCTTCGAAATCTATGCAAACGAAGCGGCCTACAAAAGCCACATCGCATCTGCCCACTTTCAGAAATACGTGAATACGACAAAGTCGATGATCGTGTCCAGAACGCTTATCGAAACCGCCCCGGTGCAACTCAGCGCACAGCAAGGTCAATGATTGGGCAATTATTTGCTCGGATTGTGCAATCAGGCCCGCAGGCACAGCTCTATAGTTAGCCGTTATTAAGAGCAAGCTGCTGCTCACACATTCCGGAGAGCTGTCCTATCATGAGCGTCCTCACCATCAATGGCCGTGAATACACGGTTGACGTAGATCCCAGCACCCCCATTCTCTGGACCCTGCGTGACACCTTGGGGATGACTGGCACTAAGTTCGGCTGCGGCGCGGCGCTGTGCGGCGCCTGCACTGTTCACCTGGATGGTCAGGCCATTCGATCCTGTGTGACGCCAATAGCAGCGGCCGAGGGTCGCAAGATCACCACCATCGAAGCGGCGACAAATGGCAGCGACCCGGTCGGTGCTGCCGTGCATGAGGCTTGGGTCAAGCACGACGTGGCGCAATGTGGCTACTGCCAGAGCGGTCAAATCATGAGCGCGACGGCTTTTCTAAAAGTCCAACCCAAAGGCAAGCAACCCACCGCTGCCGAGATCGATTCAGCCATGGCGGGCAATATTTGCCGCTGCGGTACCTACGCCCGTATTCGCGCGGCGGTGGCGGATGCCGCTAAAGTCCTTGCCTGACCGGAGCTCACCATGCTGAACGACATTTTTTCCCAAGAGCTTCCGCGTTCCCTGCAACACCTACTCGAACGCGACCAAGCCGACGGTGCCTTCACACTCCCACGCCGCAGCTTCCTCAAGATCGTCGGCATTGGCGGGCTGGCTCTGGGTGCATTTCCTCACCTGGCGCTGGCGCAGGAGGCTACCGGCGGGGACGTTGCGCCGCTCAAACCGAGTCAGCAGCCCTCTGCATTCGTGCAGATCGACTCCAGCGGACAGGTCACTGTAACGATCAACCGGCTGGAGTTCGGTCAGGGCGTTCAGACCGGACTGCCGATGATTCTCGCTGAGGAACTCGATGCCGACTGGAGTCTCGTGCGTAGCCGCAACGGCAATAACAACACGGCCTACCAGGACCCGGTCTTCGGCATGCACCTCACCGGCGGCTCCAATTCGATCAAAAACAGCTACACCCAGTACCGCGAACTGGGTGCGCGCGCTCGGGCCATGCTGCTCGCGGCAGCGGCCGCACGCTGGAACGTGGAGGTCACGCGCCTTAGCACTCAAGCGGGCATGGTGCTTGGCCCGGCAGGCCTTAAAGCGAGTTACGGGGAACTGGCAGAGGCTGCGATGGCGTTGCCCGTGCCCGAAAAGGTCACGCTCAAGGATCCCAAAGACTTCCGAATCATTGGCCAAGCCACTACGCGCATCGATGCCAAGGCCAAGAGCAGTGGGCAGCAGGATTTCGGCATTGACATGCACTTGGCCGGACAGCTCACCGCTGTTGTCGCGCGGCCACCGGTGTTTGGTAGCAAAATTTCCGCGCTGGATGACAGCGCAGCCCGTGCCATTAAAGGCGTAAAAGCGGTATTGCGCGTGCCGCTGGACGGCGGCGCCGAAGGTGTTGCGGTGGTTGCGGACGGTTACTGGCAGGCAAAGCTGGCTCGTGATGTACTGAAAGTGGAATGGAACTCGACCACCGTAGAAAAAGTGGACAGCGAAAAACAATTGGCTCAGTACCGGGAACTGGTTCGCCAGCCCGGCCCACGCCAATTTGATGCCGACATGACGCCGCTTGCTTCGGCGCCGCATCAATTGGAGGCAGAATTCGTATTCCCCTACCTCGCCCACGCCCCCATGGAGCCGTTGAACTGCACCGTCCAGATTTCTGAGGGGCGCGCACAGCTATGGGTCGGCACTCAGTTCCCTGGCGGCGACAGTACAGCTGCCGCAAAGGTGCTGAATCTTAAGCCAGAACAAATACAGATCAACGTGCAAACGGCTGGCGGTGGCTTTGGCCGGCGCGGCGTGCCGAGCAGTGATTTCATTGTGCTGGCTTGCGAGGTGGCCAAGGCTGCGCGTGTCGTCGGACTGACCGTTCCTATCCGCACCCTCTGGAGCCGTGAAGACGACATCAAAGGTGGCTACTACCGCCCCGTGTACCTGCACCAGGCACGCATCGGTTTTGACGACAGCGGTAAGGTGTTGGCCTGGGATCACGCCCTGATCGGGCAATCCATCCTCGTTGGTACCGTGTTCGGCGGGCAAGTGAAGAACGGTATCGATCCCACCGCGACAGAGGGGATGCGCGACCCTTATCCGCTGCCAATGCGCCTGACGGTTCATCACCCGGAACTGAACGTACCTGTGTTGTGGTGGCGCAGCGTGGGGTCCACCCATACGGCCTTCGTGATGGAGACGCTGATTGACGAGATCGCCCGAACAACCAGGCAGGATCCAGTAGCTTACAGGATGAAGCTGTTTGCCGACCAAAGTCCGCGCCATCGCGCCGCACTGCAACTGGCCGTGGACAAAAGCGAATATGGCAAGCGCCAGTTGCCTGCCGGCCGTGCCTGGGGCGTGGCGGTACACGAATCGTTCAGTTCGGTAGTAGCTTACGTCGTCGAAGCTTCGGTGCAGGACGGCCGTCCGGTGCTGCACCACGTGACTGCCGGCGTCCACTGCAACTTGGTCGTGAACCCACGCCGCGTTGAAGCCCAGGTGCAAGGCGCTGCGCTTATGGGGTTGTCGATGTGCCTACCGGGCGGTGCAATCACCCTGAAAGACGGCGTTGTGCAACAAAGCAACTTTGCAGACTTCAGCGTTCCGCGCATCACCGACATGCCCGAGTTTGCGGTTCATGTAGTACCAAGCGCAGAGCCTCCCACAGGTATGGGCGAGCCTGGCTTGCCGGCACTGGCCCCCGCTTTTGCAAACGCCATAGCCAGTTTGACGGGTAAGCCAATACGCGAGCTGCCTTTCAAGCTGGGATAAATCGAGGATGCCAGCCCCCCGTCAACGCCATACAGCGGTTCGAGGTGGGGGCGTTGGCCGGGAGAAATGAGGGAGATTATGCGCCTGCCCGTGGATGCGTGCGTGCGAGCCGAACGGGACGATGCAAACGTCCTGGTAACCGGCTCGTCTCACACGTCACCGATTCCGTCACATACGAATCCGCTTGATATCGCGCTGAGGTGGCTCTCCGAACAGACGACTGTATTCGCGGCTGAACTGCGATGAACTTTCATACCCCACCAGCCCGCCCGCACTGCTTGCATCGATATTCTGGCTGAGCATCAACTGTCGAGCCGCTTGTAGCCGTAACTGCTTCTGATACTGCAGCGGGCTCATGCCGGTCACGGCCCGAAAGTGTTGGCGAAACGTGGAAGGACTCATATGCGCTTGTTTCGCCAGGTCATCCATGCGCAACGTCTGGCGGAAATTCACTTTGAGCCAGGCTAACGTCTTGGCAATTTGCTGGCTGGGTGAGCCAGCGGCAATCACATGCAGTAACTGCGGGCCATGGGTTCCATTTAGCAGTCGGGCAATGATCTCTTCCTTGATCAGCGGAGCAAGGGTGTCAATCCAGTGTGGCTCTTTGAGCAGGTCCACTAGGCGCCTCAGCGCATCCAGCACCCCGGCATCCAAAGGCTGTACGGTCACGGGACGAAACGTGTCATCTCGCATACGCTGCGATAACCGCATGCGCTCGGCGACCTGCGTCACGGTGGTGCTGTCGAGTGCCAGCATCATGCCGAGGAATGGCTTGAGCACGCTGGCTTGAGTGACATGGGAAGTGACCGGGAGATCGACACTGGTCACCATCGACTCGCCGGGCGTATAGGGGAGTACTTCACTGCCGACGATCACCTGCTTGCCGCCTTGCAAGGTCACGCCAATTCCCAGGCCGTAGATACAGTGCATGGGCGCCGTAACGGCTTTACGCCGATGCAGGCTCAGACCGGGAATGTCGGTAATGCGGTCACCATCGCCCGGTACCAGTTGGCTAACCGATCTGGCGAGACGCGCGATGTCAGTCATGACTTGGTCGTTTGACACATCGGTATTCACATTCAACTCCCCAAAAAACCAGACTTAGAGATGGGCACGGCTCACGCCGTTACTCACCCGAACAATGTCGGCCATGACCGCAAGTGCGATCTCTGCCGGGGTCTTGCTTCCCAGTTTGAGTCCGATCGGCGCATGGATGCGATCAAGCGCATCGTCGTCCAGCCCGCCGATTCGTCTGACCCTTTCCAAGCGCTTTTCACTGGTGCGCCGGGAGCCCATGGCGCCGATATAAAATGCGGGTGTCCTGACGGCTTCGAGCAAGGTCAGGTCGTCAAGTCGAGGATCATGAGTCAAGGCGACAATAGCCGTCGCTGCATGGCATCCGCCTTGGGAAATATAGCTGGCGGGCATCACCTTCATTAACTTTACTTGTGGCATGGCAAACGTTGAAGTCAGTTCTTCGCGCGGGTCACACACGATCACTTCATAGCCCAGGGAGCATGCAAAACTGGCACAGAACTCGGCCACCGGTGATAGGCCTGCGACCAGCAAGCGCCGGGCCGCCCCCACGCGAATGCGCACGTGATCAGCGTCTACAGCGACAGTGGCGTCGACACTCACTCCCACCTCAATGTCTCGACGGCACGTTCCAAGGGCGATATGGCGAACCAACAGATGCTGCCCCCGCAGCGCGCGCAGCAACACCGCGAAGTGCTCCTGCGCAGCGCAATCGGGTTCGAATTTTTCTACCAGGACATCCAGAACCCCGCCGCAAGGCAACGCCCGCGACGGTGGCAGTCCACTCTCGCCATAACGAACAATCTGGTTGAAGTCGTCAAACTCACGTCGACCAAGCCGTTGCAGAAAGTCGTCTTCCACGCATCCACCCGACAGCGAGCCACAGAACGCACCGGACGATAACGAAACCAACATAGACCCAGGGCCACGCGGCGCAGAGCCAAAGGTTGCCAGGACCGTACACAACCACACTTGATGGCCTTGCTCGATCCACTTGAGGGCTTGCTGAATGACCTGCACGTCAAGATTTTGCATGGTGGGTCTCAAACCGATACTTCAACGAGGACCAACGCCTTTTAGGCGGACGGAAGATCGACCTCAGTATGGGTCTTCGAATCTGGCGATAATTGCCTGATCAAACGACAATATTGCCTATTTTGATTAAAGACTTGGAGGTAGCGCGCTTGTAACCCTATGTTTCAGCGATTTCAACTGCTCAAACTGATGAAGGGCATTGCCGCATTCGGTGATGTGCACGAATAACCACCCGCAAATGCCCTGCCCGTCAGTATCAGGCACCGCCAGCCAAAGGCGTGATCCTCACGGTAGCGGCACGTGCCCGTTCACCGATCATGGGTTCCAGATAAGGGCTGGCGCTGTACTTGGCACGGTAGGCGTCATCGATACGTCGATTAACTTCACCGGTGACGACTTCGAAGTTGACCTTGCGCGTCATACCCGCGGCGATAATCTGTCCTGCCTTTTCGCGGACGGCGGCCTGGTACCAGCGTGAGGCGGTTCCACTGTAGGCACGTACATACAGCGCGCCGTCCACTTCAACACACCATACCCAGGTCGGGGTACCGTAGGTCACGCCGTCCTCACGAAACGGCGAAACCTTGAGGTCGTCGGCCTTGATGATGCGCTGCAGGTCCTGGGCTGACCACGTGCCTGTGCTGACCGGGGGCTCCGAGGTACGCTGAGCCTGTGCGCCCACATCCTTACTCGCGGCCCAAAGCGGCGCAGACACGGACACTGTTGCCACTAATATTGCTGCTGCCCATTTGAAGCTCGACGCCTTCAGAATCATGATGCCTTCAGCGGCGTCACATTCTGACGATCACTGGGTGACGTCGACGGCACGCATATGCATTGGGCTCATTCGACCACCGTGCACTTTTAGCTTTGCCAGAGCTGTATTCATTTCCACCAGTTCGGCGGACGTCAGCTTCACCTTGACGGATGCCAGGTTCTCTTGAAGGTGATCGAGCTTGCGCGTGCCTGGAATCGGGACGATCCAGGGCTTCTGCGCGAGCAACCACGCCAGCGATATCTGGGCAGGAGTGGCATGCTTTTCCTGTGCGAACTTCCTGAGCAAAGCAATGATCGGCTCGTTTGCTGACAGGTTCTCAGGCGTGAATCGTTCAAACCCGGAACGTAAATCGGTGTTGGCGTCGAACCGTGTACTGCCATTCAGTGTGCCGGGTAAAAAGCCCATGCCCAGCGGGCCCCAGCACACGAAACCGATACCCAGTTGTTCACAGGTATCAAGGACTCCGTTGTGCTCGACGCTTCTCTCCATGACGGAGTATTCGGTTTGGACCGCAGTCACACGCTGAACGGCATGCGCTCGGCGAATGGTGCTTGCACTTGCCTCCGAGAGACCGAAGTGCAACACCTTGCCCTCTTTTATAAGGTCCTGGACCGTACCCGCAACATCCTCGATCGGTACGTTTGGATCGACTCGGTGTTGATAGTAAAGATCGATACGGTCGGTGCGCAGCCGCTTCAGCGAGCCCTCAAGCACCTTCCTGATATGTTCCGGGCGGCTATTGAGTGCGCCGCCGGCATCCATGTCGAAACCGAATTTTGACGCGACGACAACCTCGTTGCGAAACGGGGAAAGCGCCTCACCTACCAATTCTTCATTGGTGTACGGCCCATACACTTCGGCCGTATCAAAAAAAGTGACGCCCTGTTCATGGGCCGTGCGGA
This sequence comes from Pseudomonas sp. P1_A1, assembly GCF_056406935.1. Classification (NCBI taxonomy): domain Bacteria; kingdom Pseudomonadati; phylum Pseudomonadota; class Gammaproteobacteria; order Pseudomonadales; family Pseudomonadaceae; genus Pseudomonas; species Pseudomonas sp. P1_A1. The sequence goes on from NZ_JBFTZE010000003.1 coordinate 221,877, forward strand.
TGACCTTGATGCCCTGCTCTTTGTCTGCAGGCGCCCCATAATTGGCGCTGATGTTCATGCACCCGACACCGAGTTCCGAGACTTCCAGCGAACCAAGCTTGCGCTTATTTGTGACTCGCACTCCGCTCACTGAGCCGCCAGCGCCTTTTGCGCTATCCGGTGAGGCTGCCCAGGACAGCGGTGCAACACTCAAACCGGCCCCAACGACCGCCCCGCCAATCAAAACGGTACGGCGACTGAAGCCTGGATGATCCTGGAATGCGTTTTCTGATGTGCCTCTATTATCCTGCTGCATGATCGGGTCCTATCTGTAAATTGCTGCCATGGGATAGACGGTGGTTAAACCCGTCGATACCCCGGGTGAATCCTGGTTTCAGTATGCGGCGCACCTGCCGGGATCATTTGCCCGTTTTGTCGGCATCACTGCCTATTCCAAGGATTCTTCTGAGCATTTCAGACAGTCAGCGGACCGCGCGATCGTTTACAGAGGGGAGTCCGTAGCGTGATCAAGCCGCTGATTGACGAGCAGCATGACTCTACAGCTGCCGGCCGCGCAGTTGGCAAGACCATCATCGAGCGACAGGATGCCTGAGGCCCACCTCGGCAACGATGGCGTGCGTCGACCAGCCGTTTAAATTCGTTGCTTTAGGCAGTATTTCAAACGAAGTCTGCAACCCCTCAGACAACCATAGAGAGAGAATGAGGCCTCATACCGGAGGCAAGCAGACGCACGTCCGACTGTCCTCGGCCGTTAGACATGAGGAACATCGCACGGTGTCCTGCTCATTGCCGGAGCGCTGCGCCCTACCTCACGTTCAAAGAGGCACCACCGATGAGCAAAGTATGGTTTATCACAGGTACAACACGCGGCCTGGGCACCGAAATCGCTAAAGCAGCGCTTGCGGCAGGCGATAAGGTCGTGGCTACAGGCAGAGATGCGCACGCCGTGATTCAGGCTGTAGGTCACCACGATAAATTGCTTGCAGTCGCGCTGGATGTGACGGATGAAAGACAGGCGGCGGCAGCGATCAGGACTGCCGTTGAACGTTTCGGCAGGGTCGACGTTATTGTCAATAACGCGGGCTACGCCGTACTGGGTGCCCTGGAGGAACTCTCCGACGTCGAGGTTCGTGAGCAGTTCGACACGAACGTGTTCGGACTGCTCAACGTGACCCGGGCGGCATTACCCGTGCTTCGCACACAGGGACGAGGCCACGTGATCAACATTTCCTCGGTGGCTGGCTATCACGGTGGTGTGGGGGCCTCGGCCTATTGTGCGACTAAATATGCGGTCGAGGGCATCACTGAATGCCTGGCACTTGAGGTTGCACCCTTGGGTTTACACGTGACTGTTGTCGAGCCCGGGTATTTCAGAACCGAGTTCCTCAGCACGAACTCGGTACGATTCGCGAAGCAGGTCATTGACGATTACGCAAAGAATCCAGCCAGCTCGCGTGAAGCGGTCCTGGCGGTACATGGCAAGCAAGCCAATGATCCTAAGAAGCTGGCGCAGGCCCTGATTGTCCTGGCCAACACGGAAAAGCCTCCACTGCGCTTCACCGCTGGCAGCGACGCTATCGGCTATTTTGAAGACGAACTTCAGAAGCGTCATGAGGAACTGGCGGCGTGGCGTGATCTCTCGGTGTCACTTGCTCACGACTGATATCGCAATGTCCAACGCGGGGCTCTGAAAGGCATTCGGTTCGCCATCCAGTTTTTGCCCGCCCCGCGCATCGCCATTTCCTGATGGGTTGCTATCAAGTCGCAGCCGCTCAAGCCTTGGCAGGTGCCAACTCTGACCGTGACGCATCGCGAAAGGCAAACATGAACACCAGCACCACGCCCAGGGAAAAGAAAGCCGGAAACAACCAGATGCTCTGCCACTGATAACCCGCAGGGGTGGCGTAGTAGTCGCAGACATGGCCCGCGACCCAGAAACCGATCAGCATGCCAACGCCGTAGGTGGCCAGGGTAATCAGGCCCTGGGCCGAGCTTTTTCCCGGGGCCGCGCAGGCCTTCCGTTTCATTGGGGGCAAAAATGGGGGTATCACTAGTTTTTTACAACCTGAAACCACCGCCCTAGAGCCCAGTCAAAATGTTCTTTGGGGCCCCTGAGAGCCTTTGAATCAAACCGGCGCAGCGCCTGATCGCTGGCGACCGGTCGTTCACAACGGCCCACAAAAGAGCCGCAGGCACTGCTGCTGAGCCAAATGGGTGGCGACCAGCAGGGTACGCCAACCTTCAAGGTCATATGACAGCACCTGCCACACCAGCCACAGCCACAGGTAGCTGAGTTGGAACGCCACCCAGGTCAATCCTGGCTATCCACGGCGGTCAAGCATGGCGATTATCCGTACCGTCCATGGTGCGACGGGCCGTAGCAGCGCCGGCACCGTCACCGAAGATCGGCCGAGTGGCACGGTCTTGCGGGTTGACGAAGGTGGTAAAGGCTTCCGCTCCGATCAGCAGGACACTGTCGGCGATATCCGCGGCAATCAGCCCGGGAAGCGGTGGCCAGCCCGTACACGTAGCCGCTGCAGGCAGAGGCGATGTCATAGGTGGCAATGTCGTCCAGGCCACACAAGATCACAGTCACGATCAACTCCCTTGATTTAACGATGGTTCAGATGGCGTGTGGTGTCGCGCCCGGCCTTAGGTCACTTCCTGACGCGGGGCACGGCCCAGCGACCAACCAAAATTCATGCCCGCCGCCGCCAGCAGGATCGCGCTCGCACCAATCACTTGCAGGGCGCCGAGCGGGTGGGCGAAGGCAACCCAGTCGACCAGGATGGCGACGATCGGATAGATGAACGACAGTGCGCCGACCAGCGCCGTGGGGATTTTCTGGATGGCGCTGTACAGCAGGGTCGACATGAGCCCGGTATGGACCACGCCGATAATGATCAGGTATGTCCAGGCGCCCTCGACCGTATCGACCCTGCTGAAATCCACGAACGGTGCCAGGACCAGCACGCCTACCACCATCTGGATCAGCACGATCAGGTGCGCGGGCAGGTCCTTGAGGCGCTTGGTGATCGCCGCCGCCACGGCGTAGAAAAAGGCCGAAGCCAGGGCCAGGCAGACGCCGAGCAAGTAGTCGGCGCCGGTGGCCTGCCCGCTGCCCTTGGCGGACACGATCAGCATCAGCCCGGCGAAGGCCAACAGCAGCCAGCCAACCTTGGCGGCGCTGAGGCGCTCAGCGAAAAACAGCACACCCAGACCGACCAGCATGAACGGCTGAACGTGGTAGACCACCGTGGCAATGGCGATAGAGGAATGTTTGTAGGCACTGAACAGCAGCACCCAGTTGAGGATCAGCGCCACCCCGCCCAGGCACACCAGAATGAACTGCCGGGCGTTGATCCGGGAGCGGCCCAGCACCCCGAGCACCAGGCACGCGACCAGCATCGCCATGGCGCCGAACAAGCAACGCCAGAACACCACGGCCTCCGGGCTCTGCCCCGACATGATGACGAACCAGCCCACCGTGCCGGAGATCACCATGGCCGAAATCATTTCGAGCGTCCCACGGGTTTGCGACTTCATCACTCACTGCTTCCTTGCCGTCGACATTGCCGTAACCTAAGCCGCCGTTCGCGGGTTGGTTCGGCAAAATCGAACTTTATAATGAACTAGTGACCACTATAATGAACAAGGCACCCAAGAGCGTCAACCCATTTAAGGATGATTTATAAAACAAATGACCGATATAACGAACTCCCTACTGAAAAATAATCCGAGCCGAATCGATCTGCTGGCGCTTTCAATCAAACGCGAACGCTTGGCCGCCGGGCTTTCCTTGACCGAGTTGGCGAAGCGCGCCGGGGTGGCGAAGTCGACCTTGTCTCAATTGGAGTCTGGAATCGGTAACCCCAGCATCGAAACCTTGTGGTCGCTGGCGATGGCAATGGGCTTGCAAGTCACCCGGTTCTTCGAGCAACCCCAGCAGACCCTGCGGGTGATTCGCGGCAACGAGGGTATGACGACCTATGCCGAGACTGCCAATTATGCAGCGACACTGCTTGCCGATTGCCCGGCGGGAGTACAACGTGATATCTACCGGCTCAAAGTGCAGCCCGGCGAAGTTCGGCTGTCTCAGCCTCACCCACCGGGAACCGTAGAGCACGTGGTGTTGTGCAGCGGCAGCGCCCATATTGGCCCGGCGAGCGGACCTGTGTTGCTGAACGCTGGCGACTACATCAGCTACCTGGCGAATGTGCCTCACGTGTTCGAAGCACTCGAGGCGGACACTACTGCGGTGATGGTGATAGAGCATTCCTGAGGTAGGTGCCATGGACACGCCAAATGTTGAATCGCCCTGAATTTTCTGGACGCCCTGACAGCGACTCACGATGCCCCTGACTCCAATGTGGAGTTAAACAGTAACCATTAGAACCCTAATGGAATTCTGCCAGCACTCGCCATTTTCGTTCGCTCGTGTATCGCGAGCGACTTGGGGTAAAAGTGGGGGGGGTATCATCAGTTTTTTTATCGCGCTTCGCCGCAGCCTTGCTGCTCAATCGGTGGATTCCCGCGCCATGAAAAATCTAACTACATTACCTGGCGACACTGTGTAGCCTGCGCGTAAATGCCTGGGCCACACTGCAACGCAATCCTGTTTGCGCGGATGTTGAGTGGCCTTGACATGTTTGCTCAATTGAAACAGTCATGGCGCACTCAACAACGGATTACGATCTCGACCTCGCAAAATCCGAGGCTAGAGCTCTGATTCCTTCAGACTAAAACCTTTGTGGCCTCACACTCTCCACTCCGCAGTAAGGTTCAAGCCAATTCGGCTAAAGATGCCGGATTGAATCCCTTCAGATCTGCGTAGTCGCCTTTTTCCACTTTGGCGGCCCAATCCTTGTCACTCAGCAGAACACGCCCTACGGCGATCAGATCAAACTCTTCGCGCTCCATGCGTTCAATGAGCCGATCCAGGCTCGCAGGGATTGATCCCTTTCCGGCGAAGGCGTGAGTAACATCATTATCCAGCCCGACCGAACCGACGCTAATGGTTGTGGCTCCAGTGACTTTCTTCGCCCAGCCCGCGCAGTTCAGTCCGTTCTCCCCGTCAATTTCGGGAAACTCAGGTTCCCAGAAGCGTCGCTGCGAGCAATGCAGAACATCAACACCAGCCTCAACCAACGGCAGCAGCCAGTCTTCCATTAATGCAGGGGTCTCGGCGAGGCGCACGCCAAAGTCCTGCTGCTTCCACTGGCTAACGCGCATGATGATAGGGAATTCGGACCCGACCGCATGACGAACTGCAGACACGATCTCAGCGGCAAAACGGGAGCGCTCTTTGATCGTCGGTCCGCCATAACGATCGGTGCGCTGATTGGTGCCGGCCCAGAAGAACTGATCGATCAAATAGCCATGAGCCCCATGGATCTCAACGGTGTCGAAACCCAATCGTTTCGCATCCGCCGCTGCCTTGGCGAAAGCAGCAACTGTGTCTGCAATATCCTCTTCGCTCATCGCCACACCGCGAGGGTCGTTTGGCGAGTCAAGGCCAGATGGGCTTTCAACTGGCGCATCAGGCTCCCAGCCGCTGACGTCACGCACTGCACCGGTGTGCCAGAGTTGCGGCCCCATCCGGCCACCCGCATTGTGAACAGAATCGATCACGTTCTTCCATCCGGCTAACGCTGCCTCACCGTGGAAAAAAGGAATGCTGGAACCATTACGTGAAGCGGGACGATCAACGACGGTACCTTCCGACAAGATCAACCCGACCTGACCCTCTGCCCGTCGCCGGTAGTAAGCAGTGCTCCCTTCTCCGGGAATGCCCTGCGGCGAAAATTGCCTCGTCATCGGCGCCATGACAATCCGGTTTTTCAGTTCAAGCGACCGGATGGAAAAAGAACGAAATAAAATGCTGGTATCAGGGTTTGACATTGGATGGACTCCATTTGCTTTTGGAAGCCATATAAGTATATTTTGTAAACCAAATGTCAATTGGGCACCTAGAGTCGCCTAGGTATACATGAGGAAACTTCGATGCTGGAATTAAAGCCGCAATGTTTTTCGTCAGAGTGCCCAAGCCGGGYGCTGTTCGACCAAATCGCAGATAAGTGGTCAATGATGGTTCTGGCGGTGCTTGATGACGGGCCGCATCGTTTTAATGCCATCAGACGTCGCCTGGAGGGCGTAACTCAGAAGGCACTGACACAATGCCTGCGGCGGCTGGAACGAAATGGTCTCGTCTCGCGCCAGATCATCTCGTTCTCGCCCGTGGCAGTGCAGTATGAGATCACCCCACTTGGTCGAACACTGCAGCAGCCATTTCGCGAATTGCATAAATGGACGCTCGACAAATTGCCTGAAGTTGAAGCGGCCCGGTTGAAATTTGACGAGGCCGCGGAGGTAAACTGACGGTGTGATTCTTTTTATCGACTCGCCGCCACTGGATCATTTACCTGTCTCTTCCCTTCCACGGGCGAGGTCATCCACCAGGTTTCACTCCCACCCGCCTACGGAATCGAACACTTGTCACCGATCAGCTGGAAAGAAGAGTTGTTCTGGCCCGTCGTGCGCTCACACCGTGTCGCCCCCAAGGTCAGCGCACCGCAGAAGGTGCCCCTATGAACAGCCACATCGTTGCACTCTCGGGCTCCAATCGATCAGACAGTCAATCGGCCAAAGTCGCCCGGTATCTGCCGCCAACGAATGATGGACCTGAAACTGTGCGACTCCAGCGTTTCGGCAGGGCTTGGAGGCGCGTACCCAATCGCCGAGTTACGTGCGTCGAGTTACAAGAATTGCCGGATGTATCTGCCTGAGCAACTGGTGTACAGCGACCGAATGGTGACAAAAACTGTCCACATAGCGCTATAGAGTCGTCTCCGTGACTACCTCAATCGTTAGTTGGAGTTTGGAGACGCATGATGAAACGCATTCAGTACAACAGGTACGGCGGGCCGGAGGTCATGCGGGTCGATGACTTTGACCTGCTCCCCCCAAGTGAAGGTGAGGTGGCGGTAAGGGTCAAGTTTGCTGCAATCAATCCGATTGACTGGAAGCTGCGCAGTGGACAGATGAAGATCGTCACCGGGAGGACATTACCTCGCGCAATGGGTATGGATTTTTCCGGCACAGTTTTATCGGTCGGCCCAGGCGTCAAGCGGCTGAAGGTGGGCGATGCGGTTTTCGGTCTGGCCCGATTCAAAGAAAGCGGCGCGTTTGGCGAAGCCGTCATCACAAAAGAAGCATTTCTAGCGCATAAGCCCGATGATGTTTCATTCGAGGATTCCGCGTGTCTGGGCACGCCCGGTATAACCGCTTGGAACGGACTAATCGACAAAGCGAAGCTGCAAGCCGGCCAGCACGTTTTTGTAAACGGTTGTGCCGGTGCCGTCGGCGAAGCAGCCGTACAAATAGCGCTGATACATGGCGCTGTCGTCTCGGGCAGTTGCAGCGCCAAGGACATCCAGCGAGCAAAGTCGCTGGGGGTGCAGACCGTCTATGATTATCGGAACACGCAGGTATCGAGTATCGCCACACGATTCGATTTGGTTTACGACACTGCGGCGACGCTACCGGTTTCGACAGGCATTGGGATGTTGCGAGTGGGAGGCGTGTTTCTGGATCTGAACCCAGGCCCTGGCAAGTTTATTCGAGCTATTTTTGATCGCAGACTCAAACCAATCATCGGATCGCCGCGCGCTGAAATTCTGGATAGGCTTGCCAAAGCTGCCAGTGAGGGAAGCTTCAGGATCCCGATAGGAAAAACTGTTTCCCTAAGCGACGCTATTCAACTGATCGGGGAACTCGAAAAAGGTCGAAAACTCGGCGGTAAAGGCGTCATCGAAATGGAGTAGGAATGTCCAGAAGTGACCGATTGTTTGAACTGATGCAAGTTCTCCGCCGACATCGCAGAACGGTATCGGGACGGACACTCGCGCAGGAGTTGGGGGTGTCACTTCGCACCATACGTCGCGATGTACTGACACTGCAGGGTATGGGGGCCGACATCGAGGGTGAGCCTGGTTTGGGCTACGTTCTCAAGCCTGGATTTCTTCTTCCCCCTCTCTCATTTACAGAAGAAGAAATACAAGCGCTTGTAGCCGGCGCCCAATGGATCAGTCGTCAGATGGACGACAAGTTTGCCTTCGCTGTTAAAAACGCATTGGCCAAGATTAACGCCGTCTTGCCTTTGGAAATGCGTCCGGCCTTCGATGATGAGACATTCTACGTAAGTAGGCCCGCCACTCTTTCCACACCGATCGACTTAAGCGAAATCCGCCGTGCACTGCGCGACCAATGCAAGTTGCGTATCACGCTATCGATTGCTCATGCGCCTGTTGATGAGCAAATTATCTGGCCGATCATGCTGGGGTTTATCGAAACCAAGCGTTCCGTGGCGGCATGGTGCGAGGCTGACAGCAAGTTCCGGGTGATAGACCTGGATGACGTCGCACACGCTGAGGTGCTTGTCGAACGCTACTCTCGTAATCGTCGCGGGCTGATTAAGGAATGGCGAGCTCAGGAAATCCTGCCTTGTAACAGCCGCGGCGAGACTTGCTGAACGGAGTCGAGCATACGTTGGTTGGAGCTTCGTGTGACGGAAACGAACAGTTCGCAAAAAGTCCCGGGACGCGGGGCCCCATCCATCCTCAGCGATGGGGGCAAAATTGTCGAAATCGTAGCAGAGGCGATCATGAAGCGACCGAGAACCACCACGAGCCATACTGGACTACCGTTTTTTATTTGATCTTGATCACGACTTTGCCTTTGGCCCGGCCTTGGGCTAAATATTCAAGCGCCTCCTTCGCTTGCTCGAACGCAAATACCTTGTCGATCACCGGCCGGATGCGCTCAGACTCGAGCAGTTTGCCAATTTCGTTGAGTTGAGCACCCTCGGGGCGAGCGAAGAGAAATGAATACTCCACGTCTTTTTTTCTCGCCAGCCGCACGATCTTGCGACTCATCAACCCGAAGACAAAAACGAGGAAGACGTTCAACCGGCGAGCGCGAGCGAACGGTTTATCCAACGGCCCAACGAGGGAAACGATCTTGCCGCCAGGCTTGAGGATGTCGACGGACTTCTCGATCGCGTCCCCTCTGATCGTGCCGAGCACTAAATCGTAGCCGCGCAGCACTTTCTCGAACGCTTGCTTCTTGTAATCGATCACCTCATCTGCGCCCAGGCTGCTCACCATCTGGACATTGGCTGTACTGGTGTTGGTTGCCACCTTGGCCCCCAGGTATTTAGCAAACTGGATCGCAAAGGTACCAATGCCCCCGGATCCCGCAGGAATAAATACTTTCTGGCCTGGTTGAAGATCAGCGCGCTCCTTTAGTGCTTGCCACGAGGTGAGCCCTACCATCGGAATTGAAGCCGCTTGCACAAAGTCCAGGTTGGCTGGCTTTGGCGCAGCAACATTCTCAGGTACGACCGCAAATTCGGCGATTGACCCTGTGCCGAGGTCGAACACATTGGCAAAGATGGCATCACCTATCTTGAAGCGGGTTACGCTGCTCCCGACCTCGGCAACGACGCCAGCCAGATCGCTGCCCATAATGGCTGGCAATTCAAACCTCAAGATAGGCTTGAATATTCCTGTCGTGATCATGTTGTCGATGGGGTTTATTCCTGCAGCATGCACCTCGACCAGAATTTCGTTGGGCTTCAACTCTGGGCGAGGAACTTGAGCAAACCCGATTTCAGGCGATTTGCCATAGCGTTTGAAAGTAAGCGCTTTCATAGTGCTCTGATTCCGAAGGGTCGTTTGGTATGGGGGGGAAGCTTGAGCTTCGACAAGATCCGCTCCAGGCCCCTGCTCTGCCGGGGCTAAGGAAAAAGTGTTTTTTCTCAATGGAACCTAAACGAATCTTTACGCAAGAAATTCCAGAGCCTTGGGTACGAACTCTGCGTGGTACTGGAAAACGCCGCCGTGCCCTGCGTCCTGATAGATCACGAGTTGCGCATGGGGTATGCGGCGGGCTATGTCGTAACTCAGTTCAGTCGGCACCATGATGTCGCTGTCTCCGTTGACGACCAGGACAGGCATCCGTAAGTGGCCAAGGTCTTGCGCCGCCTGCCTGCCCCAGGCCTTGATAGCGTTGAGTTGGCGAAATAGCGCGCGAGGAGTCGGCCCTTTGTCGCGGTCTGATTCGCGCTCCTTCAGCCTTTTCAGAAAAGCGCTGGCAGCTTGCCGGCCACTCTTCGTGGAGGTAAAGAACAGATAAGTCTTGGGATCGCGCAGCGTCAACAAACCCTTGAGCATCAGTGGCCAGGACAACGCACCGACGCGGTCGATGCCTTGTCCCCCCGCAGGGCCCGTGCCAGCGAGAATGAGTTTGCGCACCAGACCTGGCGCCTTCAGAGCCAGGTCCTGCGCCACGAAACCGCCCAGCGAAAAGCCCAGCAAGTCGACCTGATCAAAACCCATCGTGCGAATCAGCGCGAGAGTGTCGCGGGCCATCTCATCTACGGTCACCGGTGCAACGCCGCCGGACAAACCGATTCCTCGATAATCAATAGCGATGACTCGGTGTTTACGGGCAAGACCATCGGCAATGCGCGGATCGACGTTATCCAGCACGGCGCCCCAATGATTGAGTAGAAAAACAGGGATGCCGCTGTTCAAACCCAACTCGCGGTACGCGAAGGCAGTCTCCCCCGCGATGACCAGGTTATTGGGTGCCTGGGCATAAGAGGTTGTCAATTGGGTAACCGGCGTCGAACTGCTCATCAGTGATTCCTCGGATTCGGGCAAGCGCGTGGTGAGGGTCAGGCTTACGGTCGATAACGCTCGGCGGCATGGGCTTGTCGAATGTCGGACAGCAAGCCTTGGCGCGCCTGATCCAGCGCATCCCAACGGCCAGCCACGTGCAGCGGCGGGATTGTGACAAGCTCGCGGCGGTCGAACCCAACCAATGCGGCGTCTACCAATTCTTCAACCTCCATCACCTCGGAGATTGTGTTGAGGTCGATCCCTGCGCGCTCCCAGATTTCAGTTCGGGTTGCCGCCGGCAGTACTGCCTGGACGTATACGCCTTTGGGCGACAATTCCAGGTTCAGTCCTTGGGACAGAAACAGCACGAAGGCCTTGGTGGCGCCATAGATCGTCATGCCGAACTCGGGAGCGAAACCCACCACTGATCCAAGATTGACGATTGAGCCCGTACCTGACTGTGCAAAGCGTGGAGCGACCGCTGCTGCGAGGCGGGTCAAGGCCGTGATGTTGAGCGTGATAAGCCGTTCAATGGACTCAGCGCTCTGCAGGGCGAAACCGCCGGACTGAGCCATCCCGGCATTGTTTATCAAGATTCCAATGCGAGCGTCGTCGCGCAGACGCGTTTCGAGCGCGGCGAGATCATCGGGCTTGGTCAAATCGGCCTGGAGCACTTCGACAGCAACACCGCTGTCTTCTCGCAGGCGTCCGGCCAAGGCATGAAGGCGTGCCATATCTCGTGCGACAAGCACGAGGTCATGGCCACGGCGGGCGAAGCGTTCGGCGTAGATGGCGCCTATACCGGAGGAGGCGCCGGTGATGAATACGGTCGCAAGCTTTGTCATGAGGTAATTCCTTCGCAAATTGTTCTGACGTGAACTAAGCAGATAAGCGCTTCAGCCGGAGATTGTCGGGTAGTCGGTATAGCCGACAGCGCCGCCACCATAGAGCGTGACCGGGTTGGGCTGCGCCAGCGGCGCCCCGGTTTTGAAGCGTTCAACCAGATCGGGGTTGCTGATGAACGAGCGGCCGAAGGCGAAGAGGTCTGCCTTGCCAGCGTTGAGACGGGTCGTGGCAAGTTCCAGGTTGTAGCCGTTGTTGGCCAAGTACGTCTGCTTGAACCGCTGGCGTAGTGCGTCGTAGTCGAACTCGGCCACATCGCGCGAGCCGCCGGTCGCACCTTCCACTACATGCAGAAAGGCTATGTTCAGAACATCGAGTTGCTCGGCGATGTAGTCGTATTGCGGTTGCGGATCGCTGCAGGAAATTCCGTTGGCAGGCGAGACCGGTGAGATACGCACTCCGGTGCGACTGGCGCCGATTTCTTTCACCACGGCGCTGACAACGTCAATAAGCAGGCGTGCGCGGTTCTCGATCGAGCCGCCGTAAGCATCAGTGCGCTGATTGGCGCCATCCTTGATGAACTGCTCCAGCAGATAGCCGTTCGCCCCGTGAATCTCCACACCGTCGAAGCCTGCGGCAATCGCATTGGCCGCCGCTTGGCGAAAGTCGTTCACGATGCCTGGCAGTTCGCCCAGCTCGATAGCGCGTGGTTCGGAGACGTCGGCAAATCCGTTATTGACGAAGGTCTTGGTCTGCGCCCGGATCGCTGAAGGCGCGACTGGCGCTGCGCCGCCTGGTTGCAAGTCAACATGAGAAACGCGGCCTACATGCCAGAGCTGTACAAAAATGCGTCCACCCTTGGCATGCACGGCATCCGTGACCTTACGCCAGCCTGCCATTTGCTCGGGCGTGTAAAGACCGGGCGTGTCCTGATAGCCCTGAGCCTGGGCTGAGATCTGCGTAGCCTCGGTGATGATCAACCCGGCCGAAGCACGTTGGGCATAGTAGGTCGCGGTCAGTTCACTCGGGACCAATCCAGCGCCTGCACGGTTGCGGGTCAACGGCGCCATCACGATGCGATTAGCGAGCGTCAGGTCACCCAGGACGTAGGGTTGGAACAGCGTTTTCTCGGTCATTTTGTTTAACTTCAGGTATTGGAATGCTGACAATGATTACGACCGAACTCTAAAATGTCAACGGTTTGATGTCGATCAACATCAATGTATAGTGACGCAATCACAGCTGGATAAACGTTGTTGGATGAGCGATGAAAGTCACTAAAAAACAGGCGCAGGCCAATCGGGCGCATATCGTTGAAACCGCGTCCGCGCTTTTTCGCGAGCGTGGCTATGACGGGGTGGGCATTGCCGATCTGATGGCGGCGGCTGGCTTCACTCAGGGGGGCTTCTACAAGCACTTCCGCTCCAAAGCCGACCTGATGGCGGAATCGGCAAACTGCGGCATGACGCAATCCGCTGCGCTTACAGCGGGTGCTTCTGCGTCTGAATTCGTTAAGGTTTATCTCTCTCGCGAGCATCGCGATAATCGCGCCACGGGCTGCACGATGGCCGCGTTGTGCGGGGATGCCGCCCGTAAAGAGGAAGAAGTCCGAGCCGCGTTTGCTGCCGGTATCGAGGCCCAGCTCGCGGTGTTACAAGACGAATCGGACAGTGCGGATTCAGCTCAGGCACGTGCCAAGCGCCTCGCTTTAATGGCTCACGCAGTCGGTGCAATCGCTCTGTCGCGCGCCTGCCCTGACGACTCGCTGCTTGCCGATGAGATTCTCTCGGCGTGCCGCGACGCCATCCTTGCGTCGTTGATGCCATCTGGCACTGAGCCGGACGCGCCCTTGCCCGAACTCAATGCACGTTAACAAAACGGTTTGAATTGCGAGCCATTGGCAAAGCAATGGCAACGCACCTTCGTCGGAGGTCACCACTGCCTTCAAGAGCGGTAGCGTGCAGCGGGTTGGGAGTTGAAGCCGCGTCCGCGCTCGAGCACGGCCTCAACTCCTTTGCTCGCGCATTTCAATCGTGGACAGACCCTTGCACTCCACGCAACACACAATTGTCATCATTTCATTTGATAGCCCGCTAACGAAAGGTGCATGCTAGAGGGCTTGCTTCTGGCTTATATCATTCCGAATGATAGTTACCTTTGCCTCGTTCGATTCGTTTGATACCGCCCCGCCAAGCATTATCCGCCCATCTCAATACATTGGCGGATGAATCCATGGAACAGTCACTCAAACATTTGCGCTTCCCCTTGGCCCTGTTGGCCGTGATGGTGATGAGCGCCTGCGGCAAGACCCCGGACGCCGCCGCCACCATGCCCGCGGCCAAAGTCAGCGTGGCCAAGGTGCTGGAGCAACCGGTCAACGAGTGGGACGAATTCACCGGGCGCCTGGAAGCACCGGAAACGGTAGAGATTCGTCCACGGGTCTCCGGCCAGATCGATGACGTAACCTTCACCGAAGGCGCATTGGTCAAGAAAGGCGATCTGTTGTTCCAGATCGACCCGCGCCCCTTCCAGGCTGAGGTCCGCCGCCTCGAAGCCCTGGTTGCGCAAGCTCGCGCCACGGCCACCCGCAGTGAAAGCGAAGCCCAACGCGGTGAGCGCCTGCGCACCAGCAACGCGATTTCCGCCGAACTCGCCGACTCGCGCACCAGCGCCGCCCAGGAAGCTCGCGCCGCCGTCGGCGCCCTCCAGGCCCAGCTGGACCTGGCCAAACTGAACCTGAGTTTCACCCGCGTAACTGCGCCCATCAGTGGCCGCGTCAGCCGTGCGGAAATCACCGCCGGCAACCTGGTGACCGCCGACACCACCGCGCTGACCAGCGTAGTGTCCACCGACAAGGTCTACGCCTACTTCGACGCCGACGAGCGTGTGTTCCTCAAGTACAACCAGCTCGCCCGCCAGGGTCAACGCGGCGCTACCACCCCGGTTTACATGGGCCTGTCCAATGAAGACGGCAACCCGCACCAGGGCCAGATGAACTTCGTCGACAACCAGGTCAACCCGAAGACCGGCACCATCCGCGGTCGTGCTGTGTTCGACAACAGCGATGGCAGCTACACCCCGGGTCTGTATGCACGCCTGAAACTGGTGGGCAGCGGCACTTACTCCGCAGTGTTGATCAATGACGAAGCGGTCGGTACCGACTTGGGTAAAAAGTTCGTGCTGGTGATGGATGCCGACAACAAAACGGCTTACCGCCCTGTCGAGCTGGGTCCGAAGATCGAAGGTTTGCGCATCGTGCGCAGCGGTTTGAACAAGGACGACACCATCATCGTCAAGGGCCTGCAACGGGTACGTCCTGGCTCACCGGTCACCCCTGAGGTGATTCCGATGGCCAGCAAGGAAACCCTCGCGGCTCTCGCTCAACAACGACAAGCGCTGGAAGCCAGCAACCTGCCCCGAGTCGCACCTGCCAAGGTCGCGCCGGGTGCGGTTGTGAAAGTGGCTGCTGCGACTCCACGCGGTTAAGGGGCAACTACTCCGATGAATTTCTCCCAATTCTTCATTTCACGGCCGATCTTCGCAGCGGTACTGTCGCTGCTGATCCTGATCGCCGGCGCCATCTCGCTGTTCCAGTTGCCGATCAGCGAATACCCGGAAGTGGTGCCACCGACCGTAGTGGTCCGTGCCAACTTCCCCGGCGCCAACCCTAAAGTCATCGGTGAAACCGTGGCCGCTCCTCTTGAGCAAGCCATCACCGGCGTCGAGAACATGCTGTACATGTCCTCGCAGTCCACCGCTGACGGCAAAATCACCCTGACCATCACCTTCGCCCTGGGCACCGACCTGGACAACGCGCAGGTGCAGGTGCAGAACCGCGTGACCCGGTCCGAACCCAAGCTTCCCGAGGAAGTGACGCGCATCGGTATCACCGTCGACAAGGCTTCGCCCGACCTGACCATGGTTGTGCACTTGACCTCGCCGGACAAACGCTACGACATGCTCTACCTGTCCAACTACGCCTTGCTCAACATCAAGGATGAGCTGGCGCGTCTGGGCGGTGTCGGTGATGTGCAGCTGTTCGGCATGGGCGATTACTCGCTGCGGGTGTGGCTCGATCCGAACAAGACCGCTTCGCGCAACCTGACCGCCACCGATGTGGTCACGGCGATTCGTGAACAGAACCGTCAGGTGGCGGCCGGTGCCCTGGGCGCCCCGCCTGCGCCGAATGCCACGGCGTTCCAGCTGTCGATCAACACGCAAGGTCGTCTGGTTTCCGAGGAAGAGTTCGAGAACATCATCATTCGTTCCGGCGAGAATGGTGAAATCACTCGCCTGAAAGACATCGCTCGCGTCGAACTCGGTTCCAGTCAATACGCCCTGCGTTCCTTGCTGGACAATCAGCCGGCGGTGGCGATCCCGATCTTCCAGCGTCCTGGCTCCAACGCGATCCAGATCTCCAACGACGTTCGGGAGAAAATGACCGAGCTGAAGAAGAACTTCCCGGAAGGCATGGACTTCAGCATCGTCTATGACCCGACGATCTTCGTGCGCGGCTCCATCGAGGCGGTGGTACACACCCTCTTCGAAGCACTGATCCTGGTTGTGCTGGTGGTGATCCTGTTCCTGCAAACCTGGCGCGCTTCGATCATCCCGTTGGTGGCGGTGCCGGTTTCGCTGATCGGTACGTTTGCCGTAATGCACCTGTTCGGTTTCTCGCTGAACGCCCTGTCGCTGTTCGGACTGGTATTGGCCATCGGTATTGTGGTCGACGATGCGATTGTGGTGGTGGAGAACGTCGAACGAAACATCGGGCTCGGGCTAAACCCTGTGGAAGCCACCAAGCGTGCGATGCGTGAAGTGACCGGTCCGATCATCGCGACGGCGCTGGTGCTGTGCGCAGTGTTTATTCCGGCCGCGTTCATTTCCGGATTGACCGGTCAATTCTACAAACAGTTCGCCCTGACGATTGCGATTTCGACCGTGATCTCGGCTTTCAACTCGCTGACCTTGTCGCCAGCACTGGCCGCCGTGTTGCTCAAGAGCCATGACGCGCCGAAGGACCGCTTCTCCAAGGTCCTGGACAAGATCTTCGGTGGCTGGTTGTTCCGTCCGTTCAACCGTTTCTTTGACAAGGCCAGCCATGGCTATGTCGGCACCGTGGGCCGGGTAATCCGCAGCAGCGGTATCGCCCTGCTGCTGTACGCAGGCCTGATGGTGTTGACCTTCTTCGGTTTCTCCAACACCCCGACCGGTTTCGTACCCGGCCAGGACAAGCAATACCTGGTGGCCTTCGCACAACTGCCGGATGCCGCGAGCCTGGACCGTACCGAAGACGTGATCAAGCGCATGTCTGACCTGGCCCTGAAACAGCCTGGCGTGGAAAGCGCGGTGGCCTTCCCCGGCCTGTCGATCAACGGTTTCACCAACAGCCCGAACGCCGGCATCGTGTTTGTCACCCTGAAGCCTTTCGACGAGCGTAAGGATCCGAGCATGTCTGCCGGTGCGATTGCCGGTGCGTTGAACGGCCAGTACGCCGGGATTCAGGAAGCCTACATGGCGATCTTCCCGCCACCGCCGGTACAAGGCCTGGGGACCATTGGCGGTTTCCGCCTGCAGATCGAAGACCGGGGCAACCTGGGCTATGACGAGCTGTACAAAGAAACCATGAACATCATCGCCAAGAGCCGCAGCGTGCCGGAACTGGCCGGTCTGTTCACCAGCTACACAGTGAACGTGCCGCAAGTCGATGCCGCCATCGACCGGGAAAAAGCCAAGACCCACGGCGTGGCCGTCAGCGACATCTTCGACACCCTGCAGATCTACCTGGGTTCGTTGTATGCCAACGACTTCAACCGTTTCGGTCGTACCTATCAGGTCAACGTTCAGGCTGAGCAGCAGTTCCGCCTCGAATCGGACCAGATCGGTCAGCTGAAAGTGCGTAACAACCGCGGCGAGATGATCCCGCTGGCGACCTTCATCAAGGTCAGCGACACCTCGGGGCCAGACCGCGTGATGCACTACAACGGCTTCATCACCGCTGAAATCAACGGTGCTGCAGCCCCAGGCTACAGCTCCGGCCAGGCCGAGAAAGCCATCGAGAAACTGCTCAAGGATGAACTTCCGAACGGCATGACCTACGAGTGGACCGACCTGACCTACCAGCAGATTTTGTCCGGCAACACTGCGCTGTTCGTGTTCCCGCTCTGCGTACTGCTGGCGTTCCTGGTGCTCGCGGCTCAATACGAAAGCTGGAGCCTGCCACTGGCGGTGATCCTGATCGTACCGATGACCCTGCTGTCGGCCATTACCGGGGTGATTGCCTCGGGCGGCGACAACAACATCTTTACCCAGATCGGCCTGATCGTACTGGTGGGACTTGCGTGTAAGAACGCGATTCTGATCGTCGAGTTTGCCAAGGATAAACAGGAAGAAGGTCTCGGCCCGCTGGCAGCGGTTCTGGAAGCCTGCCGTCTGCGTCTGCGGCCGATCCTGATGACCTCCTTCGCGTTCATCATGGGTGTTGTGCCACTGGTTTTCTCCAGCGGTGCCGGTGCCGAAATGCGTCATGCCATGGGTGTGGCGGTGTTCTCCGGGATGCTCGGGGTGACCTTCTTTGGTCTGCTGCTGACGCCGGTGTTCTACGTACTGATTCGCAACTTTGTGGAGCGCGGTGAGCAACGCAAAGCGGCCAAGGCGCTGAAATTGGAAAAGCAACTGGAGGCGCAACAATGAGCCTGAAAGCCTTCCTGCCGAGCCTGCTGGTACTGGCGCTGAGCGCCTGTGCCGTCGGCCCGGACTACAAAACCCCAGCCACCGAGGCGGCCAACATCACGGCCGCCACCGATGGCAGCGCCGGTCAGAAGAACTTCGACCGCGCCCGTTTCGAAGGCATCTGGTGGCAGCAATTCGACGATCCGACCCTCAACCAGTTGGTGACTAAATCGCTGCAAGGCAACCGTGATTTGCGCGTGGCCTTCGCCCGCTGGAAAGCGGCCCGGGCGATTCGCGATGACGCCAGCAATGACGCCATGCCGACCATCACCAGCCGCGCGAGCAGCGATCTGGCCAAGGGGCAGATTCCCGGCCAGACCACTAAACGRGTCAACAGCGAACGCTATGACCTGGGTCTGGACATGGCCTGGGAACTGGACTTGTTCGGTCGCATCCAGCGCAACCTGGAATCCAGCGACGCTGAACAGCAGGCGGTCGAAGCCGATCTTTACCAACTGCAAGTCACCATGATTGCCGAACTGGTGGACGCCTACGGCCAATTGCGTGGCGCACAACTGCGGGAAAAGATTGCCCTGGCCAACCTGAACAACCAGCAGGAGTCACGCAAGATCACCGAAAGCCTGCGTGATGCCGGTGTCGGCGATCAGCTGGACGTGGTTCGCGCCGATGCGCGCCTGGCGTCTGTCGAAGCCAGCGTGCCACAACTGCAAGCCGAACAGGTTCGTCAGCGCAACCGCATCGCCACCCTGCTGGGAGAACGTCCGGACAAACTGACCGTCGACCTGAGTCCAAAAGACTTGCCCGCCATTGCCAAGGCCCTGCCCATCGGTGATCCGGGTGAACTGCTGCAACGTCGTCCGGACATCCGCAGCGCCGAACGCAAATTGGCGGCTGCCACCGCGCGTATCGGCGTGGCCAAGGCTGATTTGTTCCCTCGGGTGAGCCTCAGCGGTTTTCTTGGCTGGACTGCCGGGCGCGGTTCGCAGATCGGCTCGTCGGCGGCCAATGCCTGGGCACTGGGCCCGAGCATTACTTGGGCGGCGTTCGACCTGGGCAGCGTGCGCGCCCGTTTGCGCGGCGCCGATGCTGAAGCCGAAGGCGCCTTGGCGACCTACGAACAGAAAGTACTGTTGGCATTGGAAGAGTCGGAAAATGCTTTCAGCGATTACGGCAAACGCCAGCAGCGCCTCATTTCGCTGATTCGTCAAAGCGAATCGAGCCGCGCCGCTGCTGATCTCGCCGAAATTCGTTACCGCGAAGGCACCGTGGACTTCCTCGTCCTGCTCGATGCTCAGCGTGAGCGTCTGGCAGCCGAAGACACCCAGGCCCAGGCCGAAGTCGATTTGTACCGCGGCATCGTCGCGATCTACAAAGCCCTCGGCGGCGGCTGGCAGCCAGAGACGGTCGCCAGCAAGTAATGCTTTAACGTGCCCCTTTGGTTGGCCGCAACCCAACCAAATTCTTTGCCCCGTGCCTCATTCGGTCACGGGGCTTTTTTTTGTCGGTCTGTAGGAGCGAGGCTTAGTGAGTGGCCTGTGAGTCCCGGTTTTCCATGACAGTGACGGTGGCCGTGGTCCCGGCACGCAGGCGGTTTTTGGCGAGATAGTCGGCGTCGATCTGAATCCGCACCGGCACTCGTTGCGCCAGTTTGACCCAGGTATAGCTGGGGTTGATGTTGGCCAGCAGGCGACTGCCGGGGGAGTTCTCGCGGTCGGCGATAGCAAAGGCGATGCTTTGCACGGTGCCGCCGAAGGTCTCCCCGCTCATCAATTCGATCCTGACCCGATCACCCTCCTCGATTCGCGGCAACTTGGTTTCTTCGAAGTAGCCACTGACATAAAACGATTGACTGTCAACCAACGCCAACAGCGCACCGCCACCACTAGCGAAGTCACCCTCGCGGGTCAGCAGATTCGTCACATAGCCACTGACCGGCGCCACCACCCGGGTTCGTTGTAAATCCAGCTCGGCCTGGGTCAAGGCGGCAATAGCCAGCTGCACATTGGCTTGCGCCAAGCCAAGGTTGGCCTGGTTTCTCAACAGGTCCGCCTGAGCTACCGCCACTTCGGTACTGGACTTTTCCCACTCTTCGCCGGAGATCGCGAAACGCTGCTTGAGCGTCCTTCGCCTCTGCTCTTCGCTCTGACGTTGTTTGAGTAAGGCCTCACTGGAAATGATGGATGCCTTCGACTGGCCCTCAGTGGCTTTCGCCACTTCAACTGAGCGCTTCGCGTGTTCGACCGCCAGTGCGTAGCGCGCCGGGTCGATTTCCAGCAGCAACTGGCCCTTCTGCACATGCTGGTTGTCCTGCACCTGCAAGCTAATGATGCGTCCCGAGACCTCGGCTGATAGCGTCACCACATCGGCACGCACTCGCGCATCACGGGTCCAGGGTGATCGAGTGTAATGATCCCAAGCAAACCAACCGAGCAGCACCGCCAACCCGACTACGGCCAAAGTCACCAGTTGTGCAACGGTTTTCTTCAGACTCATGAGATACCCATCACCAAAATCACCACCGCACACACGCAAGCGTAGACGGTCATTTTCACTGAGATTTGAATATTTTCAGTTAGGTTGTAATGGGCAACACGCGGTCGCATCGTCTTCCTCCGTTACGCCGCTCTTCAAAGGCATGAAAGATGACAAGGAGCCTATGGAGCCGCCAATCCTCGACGGCAGTCCAAGGGCCTGGCCCGAATTGAATGTGCCAGCAAAACCGACGGACGGCCCCATATGGCAGCGTACGGCGTGCGCCATGGATTAATCTTTAGGTATTGGAAGTCTCAACCTCGGATGCTGGCTGATATGTTTGATACACCCAAACCACAACAGAACCATCTTCTGGCGGCCCTTCCTGCACAATCGCGGGAGCGCTTGTTGCCCTACTTCGAACTGATCACCCTGCCGCTCGGCAAGGTGCTCTACGAATCCGGGGATGTGCTGCGGCACGTCTACTTCCCCACCGACGCCATCGTGTCCTTACTGTATGTGATGGAAAACGGCGCATCGGCGGAAATTTCAGTGGTAGGCAATGAAGGCTTGATCGGCATCGCCGTCTTCATGGGCGGTGAAAGCACACCAAGCCGGGCGATCGTACAGAGCGCCGGGCATGCCTTTCGGTTACCCAGCCAGCGACTCAAGGATGAGTTCAATCGCCACGGGGAGATGCTCCTGCTGATGTTGCGCTACACCCAGGCGTTGATCACCCAGATGGCGCAGACCGCCGCGTGCAACCGCCACCACTCGATCGATCAACAATTGTGCCGCTGGTTGCTGCTGTCTCTCGATCGCCTGCAAGACAATCAACTGATCATGACCCAGGAGTTGATCGCCAACATGCTCGGCGTACGCCGTGAAGGCGTGACCGATGCCGCTGGCAAGCTGCAACGCCTGGGCGTCATCGAATACAGCCGTGGCCATATCAAGGTGCTGGACAGGGCCGCACTTGAGCAACTGAGTTGCGAGTGCTACGCCGTCGTCAGAAAAGAAACCGAGCGCCTGCTGCCCTATGTTCCATTAAAACCGGCTTGCTGACCCGCACCTGCGTGTTCTAACGAACAGACCACCCCGACGGCGTCCCTCACACTCCAGATGAGACGGTTCAACACTCGCCCTTCCCGAGTCCACCGTCCTCACTGGAGTCATCATGCTATCCACACTTGAGTTGCGTCACATCATCGAGTCAGCACTCCGTCCCCTGTCCTGCGAGTGCCGAGTCGATCAAAGCGGATCACTGCAGGCTCTGATATTCGAGCCTGTCTCTGGTCGAGTAGAGCTGTTGGTTACAGGAATTCTTACTGCCAGCCTCAATTGCAATCGAGCGATAGGCAAGCTCATAGCTGAAATTCAGGAGGACCTCGAAACGACTCATGGGCAGAGGCCAACGCTCAGGATTGGGTAGAGGCTGAATGAGAAATCCCGGCGCATTGGCGGGCTTTTATTATGGCAGATGGATTGCGTCGCGGCGCCTATGTGCTGAGAGACGCGGCGAACAGCGAGCCCGAACTGATCCTGCTCGCCAGTGGCTCGGAAGTCGCCTTGATCCTGGCGGCGGGCGAGCGCCTGGAACGCGAAGGCATTGCCGTGCGCTGTGTCTCGATGCCCAGTTGGGAGCTGTTCGAGGCCCTGCCGCAGGCCGAGCGCGACGCGGTACTGCCGCCGTCAGTCGGCGCGCGGCTGCTACTGACTCAGCGCTCCATCCAACGCGCCAAACGTGACCTGACGCGAGGAGGCAAGCGGGTACGATTGTAGGCATCGGCGGCCTTGCGGATCGCCTCCGCCTGCGTGGGATAGGCGTGGATCACCAGGGCCAATGTGCGCAAGCCGACGCCCGCCACCATGGCCAGGGTGATTTCGTTGATCATGTCGCCGGCATGGCGAGCGACGATGGTGGCACCGAGAATCTGGTCCGTGCGCTCCCTGACGTGGATTTTCACAAAGCCCTCCTCCTCGCTGTCGGTGACCGCACGATCGACCTGATGCATGGGAATGGTGAAGGTTTTCACCGGAATATCCCGACGGTTGGCCTCACGCACATACAAACCGACGTGAGCAATTTCCGGATCGGTGTAGGTACACCAGGGAATCACCAGCCGGCTCATCCGCTCGCGACCGCGCAGCAGGGCGTTCTGCACGACAATGCGGGCTGAAGCCAGGGCGGTATGGGTGTACTTGTGCTCAAGGCAGACATCCCCGGCAGCGTAGATAAGCGGATTGCTGGTGCGCAGGAAGTCATCGACACGGACTCCCTCAATGGCGTCGTAGTCGACACCGGCGGCTTCCAGGTTCAGGCCCTGGACATTCGGCGAGAGGCCGATGCCGGCGAGGATCGCATCGACGGCAACCGTACTGCGGTAATCGTCGCTGACCAGGTCGACCAGTTTCTGCCCACCCTCTACGCGCACGGCAACGACCTGGGTGTTCAGACGGACCTCAATGCCGTCGCGAGCGAAGGCATCCGAGAGCAGTTGCGCGGCGTCCCGTTCCTCGTTGCCGAGGAACAGCGGCATGTCTTGCACGATGGTAGTTTGTGCGCCAAGCCGGGAGAAGGCCTGGGCCAGTTCACAGCCAAGGGGGCCACCACCAATCACCAGCAGGCGGCGCGGCAACTCGGTCAGATCGAAAACGTTTTCATTGGTCAGGTAACCGGCTTGCGCGAGACCGGGAATCAGCGGGATATTCGGGGCCGCGCCAGTCGCAATCAAGGCTTTGCGAAAGCGCAGGGTCTGCCCATCGACGGTCAGCGAATCAGCCCCCGTGAAGCGCACTTCGCCGAAGAACATATCCACGCCAATTGCGCTCAATCGTGCCGCCGAATCGCCGCCGCTGAGGCGACTGCGGATACGCCGTACGCGCGCCATCGCGGCAGCGAAGTCGAGCTGAATGTCGCTCGGCACTTGCGCGCCATAGTGCTGGGCATCGCGCATTTCGGCATACAACTGCGCCGTCCGGATAATCACCTTCGACGGTACACAACCATTGTTCAGACAATCGCCGCCGATAAACCTGCATTCAATCAGCGCCACCCTGGCGCCGAGCGCTACAGCGGTTTTCGCGGCGCCCAGACCCGCAGGCCCCGCACCGACTATCACCAAGTGGTAGCGCTCGGCAGCGTGCGGATTGACCCAGCGCGGCGGATGCACACTGGCCAGGCGTTGACGCTCATAAGCATCCTGCGGCGTGGTGATCGACCCATCGTAGTCTTGCGCCATCAGCCTGCTCCCGCAGATGGCGGTTGCTGCAACCAGCCGCCGTGGAACCCGGCGCGCTGCAAACCGTCGCAGATGTAGGGGCAGGCGCGCATCAGCTCCCAAATCCGTTGGCTACGATGGTTCTCGATCATCATCAGTACGATGCCCTGATCGAGCCCATAGTGCCCTGCGGACACCCAGGCGCGTCCGTTGGCATCGGCGAGGCTCGGATTGAAGCTGCTGGAAAAGCGCCCTTCGACGCACATTTCCGGGTAGCGTTCCATCATATGCCGCACCGCGTCGAGGACAATTTCCGGCGCAAACGGCAACGACGCCATTACCGAGGGGGCGCACAGTGTGCCGTCATCCGGCCCGTACGGTACGCCACGAGCGGCATAACCGAACAATCGCCGCTGCTCATTGGACAGCTGCGGCTGCTCGTCGCTCGGCCCATCGCAAGCGGACAGGCCCCAGCAGTTTTCAGCGTAGCCGGCGAACTCTCGCGGGTTACGCCGCGCGTACTCACGTTGGATGTAAGCGGCGCGTCGGCTGTTCTGGAAGTAGTCCGAGCACTTCTCACGCATGAAACCATCGTGGATGCCGCGAAAATCTATCCATGCATGGGAGAAATGGTGGACAAACAGCGGCCCGGCATAGAGATAGTCATGGTCGTAGAGGTTTTCCCACTGATAGGTGGAGGTCCATGCCCGGTAGCAGTCGCCCACGATTGCACAGCTTGGCGAGCCGAGCGCCAACACATACAGCAGGATGGCCTCGCTGTAGCCCTCCCAGCCGTAATGCAGGAACCCGCATTCGGGTTTCCAACCCTGCCTTATCGTCTCACCGCTGTCCTGTGCCCAGCGCCAGTCGATGCGCCGATAAAGAAAGTCGGCCAGGCTCCGCAGCTCGTTCTCGTCGGCCGTATCCGCGCAAAAATACAGGCTTGCCGTCAACACGCCGGCGATCAGCAAAGCGGTGTCGATCATCGACAGCTCCGAGCGCCAAACCCGCACACCCGTATGGATATCAAGGAAGTGATAATAAAACCCTTTATATCCTGTCGCCGCAGGGCTGCCACTTTGATCGCTGGCCTGGAAGAAACGCAGCGCGGCGAGACTGAACCGCAGCGCGTCGGCCCGTGTCAGCCAGCCCCGATCTACGGCCAGCGGATACACTGACAGGGCGAATCCGACCACCGCGATACTGACGGGCGAACCGGGACGCGAGGTATCGGCCACCAGTCCGTTAAACGGATTCAATGTCTGCAGGAAATAACCCAAGGCGGCACGCTGCAGGCGATCGAAAAGCGCTTCATCGGCGAGTGTGGACTGTAGTGTCCGCGAGCGGCGCTCAACCCTGCTCATCGGCAGGACCGAAGAGGCTTATGAGCGCCTGCTCTGAAAGAAACTGACCGCCAGTAAAATCAGCGCCACGATCAACAGGACATGAATGAAGCCGCCCAGGCTGTACGACGTTACCAGCCCGAGTAACCACAGGACGATCAGGACGACCACGATTGTTTGTAGCATGACGATTCTCCGATTGTGATCCAGGACTTTCTGAACACCTCCAGATTGAACTCATCGGCAACGTCGTTCTGTGCGCCAGCGTACCCATTAGAGAACAAGCTCAAGACGATGCGCACATCCGTCCAGCGGCACGCGAACGGCCCCTTGCTCGCAGGTCTGCGGTACACCGTCGAGCAGCGCCTGCTCGAGGTCCCGGCAACGTCGTCCCGCCGACTTCAGGCTGATCGTGTAGTCGCTGCCGTCCAGCCTCAGACGGGCTTCAAAACCTGGCCAATGACGCGGGATGCAGGGATCGACAACGAGAAACGCCCCCTCGCGGCGCAACCCCAGAATCCCCTCCACGCCGGCGCGGTACATCCAGCCGGCCGAGCCGGTGTACCAGGTCCAGCCACCCCGGCCGATATGCGGCGCAACGGAATAGACATCCGCGGCGATCACATAAGGTTCGACCTTGTAGCCCTCGACCTGCTCTGGCGTGCGCGCATGGTTGATCGGATTGAGCAGCGCGAACAGCTCGACGGCCTTGTCGCCCTCCCCGAGTCGGGTCAACGCCAGGATCGTCCACATCGCCGCATGGCTGTACTGCCCGCCATTCTCGCGCAGGCCTGGCGGGTAGCCTTTGATATAGCCGGGGTCGAGCGAAGTGTGCGCGAACGGGGGTGCGAACAGTAACGCCAGGTTGTCGTCGCGGCGGATCAGCAGACGCTCCAGCGAGGCCATCGCCAGCCTCGCGCGGGCGGGATCGGCGCCGCCTGAGAGTACCGCCCAGGACTGCGCGATGGAGTCGATCCGACATTCCTCGCACGCCGCCGAGCCTAGCCACGTACCATCGTCGAACGTCGCCCGGCGATACCAGTCGCCATCCCAGGCCTCACGCTCCAACGCTTCGCGCAGCAACTCCGCATGCGCCCGCCACCGCCTGGCACGCTGATCATCGCGGCCATCGGCCAAGGGCGCAAAACTTTCCAGGGTGCTCAACAGCAACCAGCCGAGCCAGACACTCTCGCCCTGCCCGCCCGCGCCGACCCGGTTCATACCGTCGTTCCAGTCGCCGCTGCCGATCAGCGGCAAGCCGTGGGCACCGGTCAGCGTCAGACACTGGTCGAGACCGCGGGCGCAATGTTCGAACAGCGAAGCCGACTCGTCCGCGGGCATCGGCTGGAAGAACGCGTCGCTTTCGCTGGGGTGCAACTGCCGCCCTTCGATGAACGGCACGCTCTCGTCCAGTACCCTGGCATCCCCGGAAGACGTGACATAGGTGGCGCAGGCGAAGGCCAGCCAGACACGATCATCGGAAATCCGCGTACGGACCCCCTGCCCCGACTGCGGTAACCACCAGTGCTGCACATCGCCCTCGACGAACTGCCGGGCGGCAGCACGCAGCAGGTGAGACCGGGTTTGCGCCGGGTGTGCGAATGCCAGTGCCATGCAGTCTTGCAACTGGTCGCGGAAGCCATAGGCACCGCTGGCCTGGTAGAACGCCGAACGAGCCCAGATGCGGCAGGCCAGAGTCTGGTAGAGCAGCCAACCGTTAAGCAGGATATCCAGCGCGCGGTCGGGCGTGCGTACCTGGACTGCACCGAGCACCTCGTCCCAGTGCCGCTTGACCGCTGCAAGTACCTCGTCCAGGTCACGCTCGCGGTAACGCAGAACCATCTCCCGGGCAGCATCGGTCGATTCTGCCTGACCCAGCAAGACCAGCACCTCGACAGACTCGCCGGGGGCCAGCTCGACGACGCACTGCAGCGCCGCGCACGGGTCCAGACCGGCACCGCAGGCCGCGGACAGCGGTGCTCTACCGAGCAGCGCCTGGGGTGCCGCCGGCCCGCCATGGCGACCGAGGAATTCGCGGCGGTCGGCGGTCCAGGCGCTTTGCCGGCCGCCGAGATCAGCGAATGCCACCCGCCCCGGGAAGGCGATACTCCATGGGTTGTGCGCCAGCAGCATGCCGCTGGCGGCGTCGATCTCCGTCTGGATGAACGGCCCGTTGGTCCCGCGCGAGGTGCCGAGCACCCATTCCACATAGGCCGTCACCGACAGTTGGCGTGGCCGCCCGGACAGATTGCGCAGGGTCAGTCGGGAAATTTTCAATGGGTCGTCCAGCGGCACATACTGCAGCAATTGCGTGTGAATGCCGTGTGCCGAATGGTTGAAGCGGCTGTAGCCGAAGCCGTGCGCAGCGCGATAGACGCCGTCGTCGCGGATCGGCTGCGCGGTAGGGCTCCAAAGCTGGTGACTCTCCTCGTCGCGGATATACAGCGCCTCTCCCCCCGGGTCAGCGACCGGGTCATTGGACCAGGGGGTGAGTTGGTTTTCACGGCTGTTTTCGGCCCAAGTGTAGCCACTGCCGTGCTCCGAGACCTGGAAGCCGAACGCCGGGTTAGCGATCACATTGATCCACGGCGCGGGCGTCGTCTGGTCGCGCTCAAGCGTGATCAGGTATTCCCGTGCGTTGCAATCAAAGCCTCCCAGGCCATTGAAAAACTCCAGGCCGTCATCCCCGCCCGATGCTTGCGGCAACGGCCACACTGGCATTGACGGAGGCTGGCGGGCGGCAAGCCAGTTGCGCGGCGCAGGCTTTGGCAGGCGCGCGAGCTGGTCTGCAATGGAACCACGATGGGCGATCAACTCGACTCGCGCCACGGCCTGCAACAACGCCCATGTTTCTACGGTCATGAGGTCGGTGCGCAATGTGTAGACCGCACCGCGCCTGCGCTCCTCGCCAAAGCGCAGGCGAGACTGAGTGCTGCGTACTGCGGTTTCTATCGCCTCCTGCAGGTCCTGCACATAGGACGACGCCCGTTCGTTGAGGATGACCAGGTCGACGTGCAGGCCCTTTATCCGCCAGTATTCACGGGCACGCAGCAACTGACGGACCTGGGCGAGGTCCTCGACCTCGTCGATGCGCAAGAGAACCAACGGCAGATCACCAGAAATCCCCAGCGGCCATAGCCCCGACTGGCACCCCGCCCCTCGTATGATGGCCGGCGCCGAAGCGCGAAAACGTGGGTCAACATAGAGAATCGGCGCGGCCAGGCGCTGGAAGTCCGCCGCCTCCTCGGAGTCGATGCCAAGGTCGCGCAACTGCACCTGGGCCTGGGTCCAGGCCAGGGTCTTGGCGCGCTCGAAGGCATTGCGTTCATGGTGCTTGTCGATCAGATCCAGTAATGCCTCTCGCGAGCTTGCGACCACCGTCCAGAAGGCTACCCGAGCAACTTTACCGGGCCCAACCCGCAGACGTTGACGCAAGGAAAAGATCGGATCGAGGACCGTCCCCTGGCTGTTCGACAGCGCCCGATGCCCGGTGATCGCCAGTGCCTCGCGCACGCTACGGTTGCGGCCAAGAAAACGCGCGCGGTCGGACTCGTACTGCGGATCAGCGATCAGCTCACCTTCCACCACCACGAAGTGCGCCGCCCATACCGGCGTTTCCTCCGGTCCACGCGGGCGGCGAGTGGCGATCAGTGCCGTGAACTCGGCAAGGTATTCAGTCTGCACGAACATTCGCGAGAACACTGGATGCGCGCTGTCAGCGGCCCGAGTCGCCAGGACCACCTCGGCATAGGAGGTCAGTTCGATGTCGCGTGGCCTGCGCCCGTTGTTGACCAGCGAAACTCGCCGCACTTCGCCGTTGTCCTCGCCGGACACCAGCACTTCCAGGCTGGTGACCAGCGAGCCTTGGCGATGAATGAACTCGGCCTGATCCTCGTGGAACAGCACCTCGCCGTTTTCCACGTCGCGGCCACTGGGCTGCAGCGTCGCCGACCAGGCTTCCCCACTCTGGGTGTCACGCAGGAAGATGAAGCTGCCCCAGTCATCGCGGGTGGCATCCTCACGCCAGCGCGTCACGTCGATATCCCCCCAGCGACTGTAACCGCCGCCTGCCGAGGTGAGCATCAGCGCGTAGCGGCCATTGGAGAGCAGATGGGTGATCGGCGCGCCGCCGCCTCCCGCATCGATGCGCCGCAGGGTTTCGCTGCGGCCCTCGGTCGCGGAAACCGTCACCTCTTCGGCTCGTGGATGCGCCAACAGTACGTCCCGTGGCACGCGTTCCTGCAGCAGCAGATCGCAGGCCTGAATCATCGGCTCGCGGTGGAAACGGCAGCGCATCCTGCCATCGTGCAAGGCATTGGCGATGGCAACGATGGTCATGCCCTGATGGTGGGCCATAAAGCAGCGAACGATCGCCACATTCTCGTCATCCGGCAGCCGTGAGCGGGTGAAGTCCAGCGCCTCGTAGAAACCATAGCGGCCCTGCGCGCCCATCCCGGCCAGCCGCTCGTAAKTGCGGCGCGCCGCCTGCGGATCGATCATCGCCGCCAGACCCGTCGCATAAGGCGCGATCACCACGTTCTCGGACAGCCCGCGCTTGAGGCCAAGCCCGGGCACACCGAAATTGGAGTACTGGTAGGTGAATTCCAGGTCGCGGGCGTTGTAGGCGGACTCCGAGATCCCCCAGGGGATGCCCAACGAACGGCCGTAGGCTTCCTGTAACGCCACCACCAGACGAGTGCTCTGTTCCAGCAGGCTGCCGGCCGGCGCGCGCATCACCAGCGACGGCATCAGATATTCAAACATCGAGCCGGACCAGGAGATCAGCGCCGAGCCGCCGGGGACCGGCGTTGCGATGCGTCCGAGGCGGAACCAGTGAGGAGTCGGGACATCCCCCTTGGCAATGGCGAACAGGCTGGCCAGTCGTGCTTCCGAGGCGAGCAGGTCATAGCAGCTCGGATCGAGGCGATTATCGGTCTGGGAGTAGCCGATCGACAGCAGCTTTCGTTCGGGGTCGAGCAGGAAGCTGAAGTCCATAGCTCCGGCCATCGCCCGGGCCATATCGGCGAGCGCTTGCAAGCGCGGCGCCAATGTAGACCGCGCCTCGTCCGGCAACATGCGGTCGCGCAGGTGTTCAGCCACTGCCTTGCGCAGCGCTTCGACCCAGAACAGCAGGTCATCGCCCTCGCCGACCGGAACGACCCTGACGGCCACCTTGGCGGCCTTTTCGGTCAGCCGCTTCAGACTCGGCAACAGTCCGTCGAATGCTTGCAGCCCCGCCAAGTGGACGCGGACTTCCTCCAGATCGTCGCGCAGTTGCCGCAGCGGCTCGCCACCCGCGCCCGACAGCCCGGCGATGGCCTCCTGGACCAGCCACAGGTCGTCCATCAGGCCGCGACAGGCCTCCTGCGCCAACGGGCTTTCCCGCCACTCATCGCAAGCGTTGGCGAGCACGATCAGGTGCCCGGCGAAGTTACCACTATCGACCGACGACACGTAGGCCGGATGCAAGGCTCGCAGGTCTTGGGTCGCATACCAGTTGAAAAAATGCCCGCGGTAGCGCGGCAGCTTCTCCAGGGTTGCCATGGTCGCTTCCAGGCGCTCGAGCGTCTCAATGCTGCCGGCCCAGCCAAAGTCGCGGGCAGCGACTGCCGAGAGCAGATAGAGCCCGATGTTAGTCGGCGAGGTGCGATGTGCGAGTACCGGTTTGGGCTGTTCCTGGAAATTGTCCGGCGGCAGCAGGTTATCCTCCGCTGTAACGAAGGTTTCGAAGAAACGCCAAGTGTGTCGTGCGGTCAAGCGCAGGGCATGCGCGTCCAGCGGCGAAGCCGTGCGCTGGCGGGCGACCTTCGATGGCCGGCTGCTCAGCAGAGCCAGCGCCGGCGCCGCCAACCAGAGCAACGCTAGTGGCCCGACTAACGGCCAGGAGCTGGGCGCGAAGGCCAGCCCGGCGGCGCTCATCAGCAGCGCAAGCGCGGTGCCACCAGCCATCTGCCGGTAACTGCCGCGCAGGTCTGGTAAAGGGCAGCCGGAGGCCTGCGCGGCGGTGGTCCATTCGAGCAGGTGATCGCGGCTGGAGAACATCCGCACCAAGGTGCGCCCGATAGCGTCGCCCATGCGCCATGCATTGTCCGCCAAAAAGGCCAGCGAGAGCACAATCTGCAGAGCCGCGCGACGCAGGTCGGCACCTAACATGCCGAAGTGATTGCGTAGACGGATACCGCGCCGCTGCGGCAGCAGGGAGCAGACGGTCGGCAGCAAGGCCGGAATCATCAGGGTCGCCAGCACGAACAGTGTAGCGAGCAGCGCCAGCGGCAACGGCAGCCACCAGCAGAACACCAGACTGGCCAGGGCGAAGGGCGCGAACAACGAGCGACGCAGGTTGTCGAGCATCTTGCAGCGGCCGATCGGCGGTACCGCCTGGGCCCCTGTCCAGTGGCCGAATACCCAAGGAAGCAATTGCCAGTCGCCACGCGTCCAGCGGTGCAGACGTTTGGCGGTGACATCGAAGCGCGCCGGGGACTCTTCGACCACTTCGACATCCGAGGCCAGGCCGGCGCGGGCGAAGATGCCCTCGAACAGATCATGACTGAGCAGCCGGTTGTCGCCGACCCGCCCACCGAGCGCGGCTTCGAAGGCATCCACATCATAGATACCTTTACCGGTGTAGGAACCTTCGCCGAAGAGATCCTGGTAAACATCCGAAACCGCCGCCGCGTAGGGATCTATGCCGCCGGGACCGGAGAACACCTGCTGGTAAAAGGAGCCCTCGCCGCCCAGCGGCAGAGAGGGCGTGACCCGTGGCTGGAGGATCGCGTAGCCGCTGACAATGCGCTTCAGCGCGGCGTCGAAACGTGGGTGGTTCAATGGGTGAGCCATCTTGCCAATCAGCCGCAGCGCCGCCTCTCGCGGCAGGCGGGTATCGGCGTCAAGGGTGATCACGTAGCGCACCCCGGCCGGCACTTTCGGTGCCTCGCCGGCGATGGACATGAAACTCGTCTCGCCAACCCCACGCAACAGGCGGTTTAGCTCGTGCAGTTTGCCGCGCTTGCGTTCCCAGCCCATCCAGCACTGCTCGCTGGCATTGAACAAGCGCCGCCGACAGAGCAAGAAGAAGCGCTGGCCGCCGGGCCCAGGTCCATAGCGGCGATTCAGCTGCTCGATCGCCTCGGTTGCCACCGTCAGCAAATGCGCATCGCTGTCGAGCTCCTCTTGCTGCGCATCGACGCCATCGGCCAGCAAGGCAAAGGCCAGATCGCCGCCGATGCCCGCCAAATGGTGGACCTCCAGTCGCTCGATCTGCTCCAACAGATCGGCTTCGCTGGTCAACAGCGTCGGCACAGCGATCAGCGTACGCAGCGCCTGCGGCACGCCGGCGGACAACTCCAACCCCGGCAGAGTAATGGCGCCGAAACTCCAGGTGATTATGCGATTGACCAGCGCCGTGGCCACCTCGGTGACCGGCACGCACATCGACAGCAGGAACAACAGGGTCCAGCCAACAGCCACGGACGGTACCGCCAAGGCCCAAGCCATTAGCGCCAGCAGCAGCGTGGTCAGCAAGAAAATGCTGCCAACATAGCCGCCGATGCCCAGGCGAATGTTGAAGCGGCTGATGCGCAGGCGCAGAGGTGCGCGAAAGCCCATGGCCCGCTCCAGCGCCGGGCGTCCCTCGGCGATCAGGTGGTAGCCAGGATCGCTCGCTCGCCCGCCCCACTCCTCGCCCCGCTCGGCGCTCTCAGCCAGGCGGGCGGCCTCCAAGGCCCGGTCGGCGACCTCCAGTTCCGAGAGCGCCGAGCCACGCGCCAGTTGCTCGATGGCGCTGCGGTACAGGTTGCGCGTCGGGAAGTCCATGAGGGAAAACGCACTGCCCGCGCGCAAGCGCGCATCGACCAGGCTGACGCTTTCAAACAGCTTGGCCCAGTCAATATCGGAAATCAGCCGCATGCTGGTGATGATGTTGCGCACCGTGACATTGGAGGCACCCTGGCGTTGCTGGGCATGCTGCACCACCTCCTCGACGCAAACACCCTGTGCTTGCAGACGTTCGTCCAGCCAGCCCAGCGCCGGGGTCGTACGCGGATCCTGGTCGCGCAGGCGTTTGGCGAGTTGAGCGGCGAACAGCTCGGGCAACCGCCCGAGCGGACGCGCGGCGATATCTGCCAGCGCCGAACGGGCGCTGGCAGGTACGAGCAAACGATCGGCCAGTTCGTCGGCGTCCGCGCGGGCCATACGACCGTCGTCGATCTGCTCGGCGAGTCGGCGCAGGTTCTCGATCAGGACAATACGCAGGGTGATCGCCACAGCCCACAACTCACCGATGGTCAGCGGCTGGACCCGCTGGTACGCGTCGATGAAGCACCGCAGCATGTCGAGGTCCAGATGACTGTCGGTATGCGCAACGAAGGCCCAAGCCAGGCCAAAGACCCGCGGGTAGCCAGCGAACGGTCCCTCGGCGAGCTTCGGCAACTGGCGGTAGTAGCCAGGTGGCAGATCATCGCGAATTTCCCGGATCTGTTCCTCGACGATATGGTAGTTGTCCAGCAGCCATTCGGCGGCGGGCACCACGCTGTGGCCGCTCTCAAGCTCCACGGCGCTCGCCCGGTAGGCGGCGAGCAGGACCGAGGCGTTGTCGTCGAGGCGTACATGCAAGGAAAGCACAGTGGGCGGCCTGGGTGTCACCTGCTGGGCGATGGCCAGACTCTCGGCATGTTGCTCAAGTCGCTCGACGCCGAAAAGCGTCTCCCGTACCGGCGCATGGTCACTCCAGGGGGGTAATAGAACGCGCTGCCCAAGTGCCCGGCGGAAGATTGAATGCATAAATAACGTTCCGAGACGCGCATCGGTCTCATTAGCAAGCTATGTAGCGCACCTCTGCCCAGATTGAATGTATTCACAGGCACGAGTCTGTACGCCAACGCACAGAGTCCGCTCAGAAGCTGATGCGCGGTTCAACGTTAATGATTCCAGTAGAAATTACAGCTCAGGCTCCCATCACCAGAATCAACGTTGCGCATACACAGGCATATAACGCGCCTTCGAACAGGGCTTCATGCCAGACAAATCGCAATACCCCCAAACGGCGCAAGGTCCAGTCCAACAGCAGAAAAATCGGCAAGGCCAGCAACAGGGCCTGGGCGATTGGCGGCAAATAGACGCCCCCCACTTCCAGATCAATGGGCAAGGGCTGGCACTCCTTCCTTTTCTACGGGTTGAAAATATTTGCGATGGCGCTCCAGAAACGACACCACGATCAACAACGCCACGCGCATCCGGAACACCGACCATAGCTGTTCGTGAACGTCCAAATGCAAGTCGTCCATTTCATCGCCCAAGACATGCAAGCTTCCGAGCAACTGCTCAAGGTCAATCCCGGGTCGCCCGGCGATCAATCGCCCTGTCTCTCGGACAGCCGCCAGCAAACGGTTCTGTTGTTGCGTACTCAACAACGTATTGCTCTGCCCCTGCTGCCTGAGCTGGTTCAAAGCCACCCCCAGCGCCATGCATCCGAGGCTGACTTCGAACAGCTCGCGGGAATGCTTGTCGCTGATCGCCGGCAACAGTCCCAACATCATGGTCAGGCGATCGACCATGCGGCTTTCAAACGCAAATTGCTGTTCATCGGTGGCCGGCGTCTTCAACAAAGCGTAGACCTGCTCGCAGCTTTCATTGAACAGCCGGCGCATTCGTAAATCGGGCCTGAACGGGAAGATCAAGGCATACACGCTAAGCGCCATCGCGGCCGCGCAGATATACGCACCGGCAAACTCGAACCACTGAACGGCATTGTTTTGGCCGATTCCTGCGTTTTGCGGCCCCAGCAACAGCATGGTCGTCAGTCCAAGACCAATGCCTGTGCCAGTGGTTGGCGGACTGGCCAGCCCCACCGCGACGGCGTACAGCAATGGCGCAAGCAACAAGGCGAGTAACTCGAAGTCACTGATCATCGGCATCAGCATGAACAGATAGAACGCCGACACCACCAAGGCCAGACCCAGCCCCCTGGCAAAGCTTTGACTGGCCAGCAATGGCCGCGGAAAAGTCGCCATCAGCGAACAGAGAATCCCCACCACAATCATCCCGCCACGGGCCCCATCCCAAGCGGTCTCGATCCAGATCAGACCGGCCACCAGCAACGCGGTAAATGCCCGGATTGCATTCATTGCCGCTAATGTGAAATCCAGATGCAACGGGTTTTCCCGACCACGGAACACGCAACTGGCTTCACGTCCGTCCTGGATCGCGTCGCTCAGTTCCAGAATCTGTCCCAGTTGCTCCAACATCCGTGCCTGCTCCCAGCGCAGTGCCCAGGCCAGTGAGCGCAGGGTCGCAGGCATCGTCTCGGTGAGTTGTTCGGCCTTGTAGGCCTGGTCATCGAAGCGCTGTTGCAGCGCCGCGAAATGGTGCCGCGCCTCGCTCGACAATGAGCGCCCTTGCACGGCCAACTCATCGAGAAATGCCAGCTCTTCGGCGCGCAAACGCTGTATCTCTTCCGGCAACGCGCCTTCCCAACGCTCGGTGAGCAGTTGCCGCTGGTGACGCAACGCCGTTAGCCGCGAAGTCAGCAGCACCAGTTGATTGCCGAGCAACTGCACCAGACTATCGGCGCTACGCAACCGTGGCGCATCGAAATACAAATGCCGACGCAGCCCTTCAAGGGCGCTGATCTCACCCAACAGTTGCATTTGCCGCTTGTGGAAATCGGCCTCGCTTTCCTCGGTTCGAATCACCGCTGCCGCGTGAGTCGCGAGCAGTTTGATCACTTGATCGATCTTGGCGAAGTAACCCTTGGCCACCGCCTCCGATCGCGCCGTCAGAAGGCTGACAACGCACACGCAAGCTACCGCCAACAATGTTTCTGTCACGCGAGTGACTGCCAGCAGGAACGTCCCCTCCTGATCGGGTTGCGCCAGCAGTGCCACCACCACCGCCGTGTAACCGCTCAGAACAAACGCCTGGGAACTGGTGTAGCGCAACAAGGTGCCGCCGGCGGTACACAGCGCCAACCACAAGGCCAGGGTGATGATGAAGGGCAGCGGCGCCTGGGGGAAAATGGCCATGATCAACACCGCGACTGCCGCGCCCAACGTGGTGCCGATGATCTGGCCGAAACTTCGGGCCAGGGCCATGCCGCCCAATGGCTGACTGACTATGATTACCGCCATGATCGACCACTTGGGCTGGTCGAGGTCGAACACAAAGGCCAGGTACAGCGTCAGCAGCCCCGCCACGATGGTTCTCAGGGCAAACAGCAGCACCTCGCGTTCGGGGTTGAGAATGGCCTTGAAGTATTGAAGCAGCGGTTGCATGGGAGCGCTCATCGAGTCATCTCCTGCAAGCGTAGTCATTGCTTCCTTGCTTCGACGAGTTTCAATGTCGACAAGACCTGTAGGCCATTTCGCCAATGGATACGCCTGCGCTGATAGAGCCTGTCGATCACTTCGTCAGCCAAAGCGATTGGACAGGATCCCCCCATGCCCCTAGGCTGAAATCGCTGCGAAAGCATCACTCTCTCTATAAAGCCCCTACCCATGATTGTGCGTCCCAAGCCGAATCTGCTCGGCATGCTGTTTTCCCTTAAAGGCTCGATTGCCAAGCGCATTGCCTTGCGCAGTTTGTTGGTGACCCTGCTGGCGTCGGTAATCGTGCTGGTGGAGATCTGGCACCCGGCGTATTTCTCCAAGGTCAACGCCACACCATTCACCCTGCTGGGTCTGTCGTTGTCGATCTTCATGAGTTTTCGCAACAATGCCTGCTACGACCGCTGGTGGGAGGGCCGCAAGCATCTGGGGCAGTTGATCATCGAAGTGCGATCGTTGATTCGTCAAACCCAAGGGCTGATGGCGGCGGCCGAACGTGAACTTATGCTGCGTGAACTCTGCGGGTTCGCCCATGGCCTGATCGCCCGCCTGCGCGTTGAAAACGAGATGAGCGCCATCAAACCGTGGACGCAGGATGCCGTGGACGCAGAACATCCGAACATCACAGACGCGCTCTTGCAGCGGATCGGCGTCCGGTGCTCGGCCCTTGCCGAGCGCGGCCAGATCAGCGAATGGCGTTATACCCAACTGGAAACGCGACTGGTCAGCCTCAGTCAGGTCCAGGCCAGTTGCGAACGCATCAAAAGTACGCCGCTGCCCTTCCCCTACACCCTGTTGCTGCACCGCACCATCTACCTGTTCTGCATCCTGTTGCCGTTCGCCATGGCCGAATCTCTTGGCTGGCTGACACCGGTGATTACCGCCATTGTCAGCTACACCTTTTTCGGCCTCGACGAAATCGGCGACGATCTGGAAGACCCGTTCGGCTTCGATGAGAACGATTTGCCGTGCAATGCGATTTTGCGCACGCTGGAGCGCGAAGTGCTGGCAGCGTTGGGGCAAACCGACTTGCCACCGGCCCTTGAGCCCGATGACTACGTGCTGAACTGAGCCAGGGTTTGACTCACAGCCCGGCCTGACCGAAGCTGGTGACTTTGTAAAAGCCTGTCAGCTCCCGGATTCCTGCATGCCTCAGTCCCGCCGCTATCTGCTCATCAGCCTCTGTGCACTGTTTGCCCTCGCCCTCGCCTGGTTTTTTTTGCGCAGCACGACGCCTGTGGTGCCGGAGACAATTCGACGCGGCTACAGCGAAGCGCTGACCCAGGCACGCACGGGTCAACCGGGGGCGGCGCGGGTTCTTTACCAGCAATTGGGCCGCCCTGACCTGTCCGACAAGCGCCGCGCCTGGCTGCATGCCGAACTGCCCAACTACCCCAGCCCGCAAGCCTTGAAACTGGCGGATGCGGACCTGCAACATCCATCGGCGGAGGTGCGCATCGCGGCGATCAAAAGCATCAGCGGTTTAGTGCCCAACGGACAGCGCAGTCTGTTGCTCGGGCCCTTGCTCGATGACAGAGACCAAAGTGTCCGGTTTGTTGCAGTCAACGCCTTGTTGGGCTTGTCCCCGGATGAGTTGGGGTTGTATTTCGGCCCCCTGGAGCAAGCCATTGACGCTTGGGAGCAGGTCCTCAAGCAGCAGCCGGAAAGCGCCGACACCCAGTACCAACTGGCGCGCCTGCATTTGCATAATGCCGAACTGAAGGACGCGCAGCAGGCATTGGAGCGCACGTTGCAACTGGCGCCCGGCAACTTGCCGGCACTGGTGATGCAGATTGACGTGCTGGATCGACTGGGCCAAAGCGATGCCGCCCAGCAATTGTTGGCGAAGCAGTTAAAGGCCCAGCCCGATTCGGCCTACTTGCAACATGCATTGGGGCTCTGGTTGCTGCATCACGGGCAAAGTGAGTTCGCGTTGCTCGGGCTGTCCAAAGCCGTGGAGCTTGAACCCGACAATAAGGATTACCGCTACGACCTGGCCACCACGTTGCATGGCGAGCAAGAGCTGGAGGCCGCGCAGAAACAGCTGCAGGAAATCGTCCAGCGCCACCCGGCCGATCGCAAGGCGCGCGTGCTGTTGATCAACTATTGGAAGGAAAGCGGGCAGCTGCAGAACGTACAGATCCTGTTGGCGCAGCTCGAGCAGCTCAATCCGGATGATCCGGCGTTGCAGCAAGGGCTTTAATCAAGATCAAAAGATCGTCCGAACACGGCCCGAGCCTTCGGCAGCTCCTACGGGGGCTGCGTAGTAAAGATTGATCCACACAGTATCAGGACAGCATGTCCTGCATGATCTGTTGCAACACATCCAGATCGAATGGCTTGGCCAGGATCGGTGCCTTGCGGGTGATCGGGCTGTCGGTCTCGCGAATTTCCTGCGGGTAACCGCTGATGAAGATCACCTTGAGTTCCGGTCGCAGCTTCACGGCAGGTTCGGCGATTTGCACGCCAGAAATCCCGCCAGGCAGGCGGAAGTCGGTGATCATCATGTCCAGATTCGGTTTGCTCGCCAGAATCTCAAAGGCCTGCTCACCGTTTTCGGCTTGCAGCACCCGGTAACCTTCACCCGACAAATAAGCGGACAGCACCATCAAAATCGAAGGGTCATCCTCAACGATCAGTACCACGTCTTGTGCATCTTCACTCATGGAAAACCTTTGTTCGGTCAATAGCTGCTGATACGACCATTTGGTCACTCAGAGGTTGCGTTCATCGGGCTGTTTTCCTGCAGCGGCAGACAAACGCGAAACAAGGCGCCTTCGCCAATCCGGCTCTCGACGGTAATGGAGCCACCATGGGCGGCGACAATCTGCTGCGAAATAAACAACCCCAGGCCCAGCCCCGCCACCACGGCCCTGGTGGAAACCCGCTCGAACTGCTGAAAAATGCGCTGCTGATTCTCTTCACCGATCCCGATACCGCGATCCTGAACCTCAACCCGCGCTTGCCCGTGGTGATTGTACACGCGTATGTCGATCGCGCTCTTGGCACCATAGCGCAACGCATTAGTCAGCAGATTGCAAATCACTTGTTCGATACGAAACTCGTCCCAGTCGCCCATCACGGGTTGGTCGGCGATCAAGCTGACTGACGACTCTGCGGCCTCAACCTGCGGTGCGAAGTTTCGCAAAAGATTCTGCACCAGTTGCACCAGGTCAAACCGACTGGGGCGGATCGACAGTTTGCCGGTGCGGATCCGCGACACATCGAGCATGTCTTCGATCAGGCGGATCAGGCTTTTGATCTGCCGCTCGTCGCGCTCGACCATGGCGTGCATTTTGTCCAGGGTGAACGCCGCGGCGTTATCCCGGGCCAGGTGCATTTTGCGCAACTGGGTTTCGAGGATCAGGCCATTGAGCGGTGTACGAACTTCGTGCGCGACGATGGACATGAAGTCATCGCGCATGCGCACCGCTTGCTCCAGTTCATTCTGGGTGTTCTGCAACCGTTCGAGCAGCGCCTCCTGTTCGCGGCGACTTTGCTCCAGGGCTTCGACCTGCTGCTTCATCGCCTTGCTCTGGCGATACAGATCGACGAAGACATTGACCTTGCTCTTGACCGCGTGAACATCCAGCGGCTTGTGCAGAAAGTCCACGGCTCCGCTTTCGTAGCCCTTGAAAGCGTAGTTGAGATCACGGCCAGCGGCACTGACGAACACAATCGGGATGCTTTTGGTTTTTTCCGTGCCGCGCATCAACTCGGCCAACTCAAAGCCGTTCATGCCGGGCATCTGCACATCGAGAATGGCCAGCGCGAATTCGTGCTGCAACAGCAGTGACAAGGCTTCATCGGCGGACAAGGCCTTGTAGACGATGAGGTCCTGCCGCTTGATCAACGCCTCAAGCGCCAGCAGGTTCTCCGACAGGTCGTCGACGATCAGTAATTTGGCCTGGATGTTACTTGGCATGGGATTCGTTCCCGCTCGATACGCAGACGGCCGAAGCACCGATCACGATAGCTTCTACACAAGGAATACCTGCACGGTTCATGATTTGCGGTAGATCCTTTCTTGTTTGACCAACGGCTCAAACTGATTGCCATAGGCCGAAAAATCCAGGGTTTCCTTACTGCCCAATGCCAGAAAGCCCCGATGACACAAAGATTCGTAAAACAAGCCGAACGTTCGATCCTGAAGCTTTTTGTTGAAGTAAATCAGCACATTACGACACGAAATTAATTGAGTTTCGGAGAATACGCTATCGGTGGCCAGGCTGTGATCGGCGAAGGTCACGTTGTCGCACAGGCTCTTGTCGAAAATCGCGTAGTCATAAGCCGCCGTGTAGTAATCGGCGAACGAACGCTGACCACCGGCCTGCTGATAATTGTGAGTGTAGGCCCGAACATTCTGCAGAGAGAAAATCCCCTGCCTGGCTTTATCCAGCGAGCGCGGGTTGATGTCGGTGGCATAGATGATGGTGCGCTCCAGCAAGCCTTCTTCGCGCAGAAGGATCGCCATCGAATAGACCTCTTCGCCGGTGCTGCAACCGGCAATCCAGACCTTGATCGACGGCCAGGTCTTGAGCAGCGGCACCACTTCCTGACGCAGCGCCAGGAAGTGTGAAGGGTCGCGAAACATTTCGCTGACCGGAATCGTCAGCAATTGCAGCAGCTGCATGAATGCGGTCGGATCGTGCAGGACCTTCTCTTGCAGCGCCGAGATGGTATTGCACTCGAATTGGCTCAATGCATGGTTGACCCGACGCTTGATCGACGCGCCGGAGTAATCGCGAAAATCGTAGCTGTATTTGAGGTAGATCGCTTCGATCAGCAACCTCAGTTCGATTTCGCTGCGCTCCATTAGAGGCGTTCCATCTTCGGTAACCACACACGAATCAGCGAGAACAGGCGATCCAGGTCGATGGGCTTGGCCAGGTAGTCGTTGGAGCCGGCCTGCAAGCAGCGCTCCTGATCGTCCTTCATCGCCTTGGCCGTCACCGCAATGATCGGCAGCTTGCGCCAGCGCGGATCCTTGCGGATTTCCAGGGTGGCTTCGAAACCATCCATTTCCGGCATCATCACGTCCATCAGCACCAGGTCGATGTCCTCGACTTCATTTAATCGCTCAATTGCTTCACGACCGTTACGACCAATCACCACCACCGCGCCCTTCTGCTCCAGCGCACTGGTCAGGGCGAAGATATTGCGTACATCGTCGTCCACCAGCAGCACTTTGCGCCCCTCGAACACCTTGTCGCGGCTGCGGGCGGTCTTGAGCATGGTCTGGCGTTCATGGGATAACCGGGATTCGACCTTGTGCAGGAAGAGTGTCACTTCATCCAGCAACCGCTCGGGCGAACGCGCGCCCTTGATGATGATCGAGCGCGAATACTTGCGCAGCTCGGCCTCTTCGTCCCGGGTCAGGTTGCGTCCGGTATAGACGATCACCGGTGGAAACGAGCAGATATCCTCGCAGGACATGCGCTTGAGCAAGTCGTTGCCAAGCATGTCCGGCAGTTTCAGGTCGATGATCATGCAGTCGAAAATCGTGGTGCGCAGCAATTCGAGTGCATCCTGCGCCAGGCCGACGGCAGTGATTTCGACATCCTCGTCGCCGATCAATCGGGCGATGCTGTCACGCTGCAGATCGTCGTCTTCGACCAGCAATATGCGTTTGACCTTCTGGGTCAGTTTGGCTTCGAGGCGGGCAAACACCTCCTTGAGTTCCTCGCGCGTAGTCGGTTTGACCGCGTAACCGATGGCGCCCATGTGCATGGCGGCCTCGACACGGTCTTCGACCGAGATCACATGCACGGGAATGTGCCGGGTTTCGGCGTGCTCTTTCAGGCGCTGCAACACCGTCAGCCCGGAATGATCCGGCAGGCGCATGTCCAGCAGGATCGCGTCGGGGATGAATTGCCTGGCCAGGTCGTAGCCTTCATCGGCGCCGTAGGCCACCAGGCACTGATAACCCAGTTCATGGGCCAGATCGTAGAGGATGTGCGCAAAGTCCGGCTCATCTTCCACCACCAGGATGCAACGAGTGGCGAACGGCGCCTTGTAGCGATCATCATCGAAACGCGCGATTTCGGCCTCGGCAATCAGCGGCACAGGCGCGGTAACCACGATGGCTTGCGGCATGGCCACCGGCGTGGCTTTCATCGTTTCGACAGGCGTATCGCCCGGTTCGACGTAGTGCTGCGGCAACACCAGGGTGAATACACTGCCCTGCCCCGGCGTGCTGGTCAGGCTGATGGAGCCGCCCAGCAACGTGGCCAGATCACGAGAGATCGACAGGCCCAGGCCGGTGCCGCCGTAACGACGGTTGGTGCTGCCATCGGCCTGACGGAAGGCTTCGAAAATGCTGTCCTGATGAGCCGGCGCAATGCCGATCCCGGAATCACGGACGATAAAGGCGATGCCCTCGCCGGGCTGAGCCGCGACGATCAGGCTGACGGTGCCTTTTTCGGTGAACTTCACCGCGTTTGACAGCAGGTTCTTGATCACTTGCTCCAGGCGCTGGCAATCGGTGAACAGCATCAGCGGTGCGTCAGCGCGCAATTCGACTTCAAAATCCAGTTTCTTGTCCGCGGCCAACGGCTCGAACATTCCTCGCAGGCCTTCCACCAGGCGCGCGACGCTGGTGTTCTCCGGGCGCACCTCAAGCTTGCCGGCCTCGACCTTGGAAATATCGAGAATGTCGTTGATCAGGTGGAGCAAGTCGTTGCCGGCGGAGTAGATCGACTCGGCGAACTTGACCTGCTCGGCGCTGAGGTTTTCCTGCGGGTTTTCCGCGAGCAATTTCGCCAGAATCAACGAACTGTTCAGCGGCGTGCGCAGCTCGTGGGACATGTTGGCGAGAAATTCGGACTTGTACTTGCTGGCACGCTGCAATTCTTCGGCGCGGGCCTCAAGTTCAAGTTGGGCCTGATTCAGCTGGCTGTTCTTCAGGTCCATGGCGTCGCGTTGTTCGGCCAGGATCTGCGCCTGTTCGGCGAGTTGTTCGTTGGTTTGCTCCAGCTCGATCTGCTGGGTTTCCAGGTGAGCCTGGGACTCCTTGAGAACCCGCGACTGCTCTTCCAGCTCTTCGTTGGCGCTCTTGAGTTCTTCTTGCTGAACCTGCAACTCTTCGTTGAGTTGCTGGGTTTCGGCCAGCACTTCCTGTAAGCGCTGGCGATAGCGCGCCGCTTCGATCGAGGTGCCGATGTTGCCGGCAACCAGTTCGAGCAACTCGATGTCACGATCTGTCAGCGGTCGCAGGAAACCGAGTTCGATCACCCCGTTGACGCGATCGTCATCGCTGGTCGGCACCGCCAGTACACTGCGTGGTAAACCTTCGCCCAGGCCGGAACTGACTTTGAAGTAGTCCCCTGGCACCTCATCAAGACGAATCAGCCGCGCCTGTTGCGCCACCTGGCCGACAATTCCTTCGCCATTGTAAATCTGCTGCTCAAGTACTTCCTGTTCCCGGGAAAAACCGTAAGACGCGATGCGCTTCAGGCCACCATGCTCCTCACGGACATAGATCGCCGCGACGGCGCTGCCCAGGTATTGCGCGCAGAACTGCAGGATATTGCGCCCCAACAGATTGAGCGATAACTGCCCCAGGACTTGCTCGGCCAGTTCGGTCTGGCCGTTGCGCAACCAGGCCTGCCGTTCCAGACGCCGGGCGCTGGCCTGTTGCGCGGCGAGGTTGACGCTGTAGCTGCGGGACAGGTTGAGCAGATCCCGGCGGCCGACATAGGCCAGCAATCCGCTGATACCGGCCACGAACAACAGATAAAGGGCGATGCTCCAGATAGTAGTGCGCCGCACTTCTTCGTTGCGCGTGGTACGCAACTGCTGCTCC
Organism: Pseudomonas sp. P1_A1; assembly: GCF_056406935.1. Lineage (NCBI taxonomy): Bacteria > Pseudomonadati > Pseudomonadota > Gammaproteobacteria > Pseudomonadales > Pseudomonadaceae > Pseudomonas > Pseudomonas sp. P1_A1. The sequence continues at coordinate 266,253 of NZ_JBFTZE010000003.1, forward strand.
ATGTCGATCACGTCTTCGAATTGCTTGCGGATCTCATCGGTCAACCGTTTGCCGCGCCCGGCCTTGACGACGCTGCGGTAATCACCACCTGCGCGCTGCAAATCGATTATCGATTGCGCGTAATTGGCCCATTCCGTCTGCAAGGCCTGGAGTCGGTGCAGGCGGTCGGTTTGCACCCCATTGTCCGCGGTCAGTTCGAGCAAGGTATTGAGGGCGACCGTTAATCTTGGCTTGGCCATCTCATAGGGCTCGAGAAAATGCTCGTCGCCACTGAGCAGGAAACCGCGCATACCGGTTTCCAGATCGACGGTCAGTTTTACGGCTTCATTGGCATTATTGATCACCCGGTCCGAGTGCTGGACCCACTGGATCACCGACAGCAGATAGGTGATCAGCAAGACAAAGAACACCGCGCTGATGATACCGACACCCAACGGCAGGCTGACGTTGCGGCTCAGGAGTTTACGGAATCGTTGCTCATCAACCGCAGGCGCAGAGGTCATGGGAAGCCTTGTCGAACTGTTGAAAGCCATCGAGTCTGCCCCAAATCGGCCGAGGGGATCCATTTTTCTGACACGTTTTTCGGCAAAATCCTGCATTACACTGCTCCAGCGCAAAAGGAGCGGTTACTCTGTGTGGCTCTTATGCGGCTATTGTTCTTTGTGACGCCTCGGGAACTTGTCGTGATCCGTCACTTATTCATGCAAGAGCCCGGCGATTTCGATCGACGCTATCGCAAATCCAACCTTGAGAGCCCCACTATGTCCACCAACGCATCCACCATACTAGTCGTCGAAGACGATGCCATCGTGCGCATGCTGATCGTCGATGTGCTGGAGGAACTGGAATACCGGGTACTTGAAGCCGATGGCTGCGAAGAGGCGCTGGATTTCATCAACGATAAGGACCAGTGCATCGACTTGCTGATGACCGATGTGGGGCTGCCAATGATGGACGGCCGGGAATTGGCGAAACAGGCACGCATGCTGCGCCCCGAGTTGCCGATTCTGTTCGCCAGCGGTTATGCCGAAAGCATCGAGGTGCCTGACGGCATGCATGTGATCGGCAAGCCGTTCTCGATTGATCAACTGCGGGATAAGGTCAAGGGCATACTTGAAGTGTAACTAAGCGCTTAAGCCGCACCGAGCACCTGCTCCTGAAAAAAGCAGTGCTTCTTAGTTGTTCCGCAACGGAACAGTCCGCGCCCATAACAACTTCATAGCCATCTCTGAAACACTAATACAATGCCAGTTGCCCAATAACTTAAACTAAAAGAGGATCTCCACACCTCTAAGCAACAACCAGTAGAAGGAACTACCAATGAACCAGCAGCGCACAGTTGCGAATTATAACTAGCAATTATCCAACCCCCACGACATTACCCCTCGACTTAAGCAAGGTATTGAGGGCGATAAAATCGAGCGAGGCGAAATTATCGCACAGCTTAAAAAGGCCATTTCCGGAAATGAAAACAACCAGCAGATAGACTGGGAAGAGTCATTCATTACAGTCCCCGGCATTGGGTAACTACTGGGAAGCCATCACAGGCAGTGAAGACAAGGCTTTGGTGTTATCGGCGGATGACAGGCAAACAATTCGTACCTTGACCGCTCAGCACATAGGGGGACGCGGAAAACTGCTGGTGGACCTGTGTAGCATTGCATTGGGAAACCGTTCGAAAACAGCAAACCGATTGAATTTCCGCGAGCTGCTGCACGAATTGGGTGTACACCCCTATTTCAAAAGTTGGTCCGAAAGTTATTTAAAAGCGCTTGACTGGCACGGATCCAAATCAGGTGAGTCCATCTCTGAGTTGAACCTCGAGCAGGTGCTCATGACTGCAATTATTCTCGACGTTTACCCGGACGCGGGAGGCGACGAGCATCGAAATCACATCGCGGGTTACAACCTTTATGCGCCTGAAAACATAGAGAAATCGGTTCCAGAGGTTTTCACTGAACTGGAACGGCATCTTGAGCGTGAGCATGACATTCCTTCTAACACCAATACTCTCGCCGCCTACTTGCTGCTGGCAGGCAGGGCACCTGAATTTCTGGTAAGAAATCTGCCCGATTATTGACTGGGCGCTGCTGAACAACGTGATTACTCTTGAGCAGGTGATCAGTGACTATAAAGGTTCTGGCAATCGTGCCATTGAGGCTTATCAGAGGTTTGCGGATGTCTATTCGCAAGCAGTCGCCACGTTATCGACCCCACTGCCCAGCCGAAAAGCGATTTCCCGGGAGATACTTGAGCAGATCGTGCCGGACTGCGATTTCATCGAGGAAAAAATACTCTACGAAAATCAACGGAGTTACCACGAGTTCAACAACTTCGAACCATTAGCCATGTCCATGGTAGAGCTCAACATGTCCAACCATCTGGGGACACTGAACTGGGATTTGAAAAAAGGCACCAGTATCTACCAGAGATTTCCGCACCTTGTGCCTAATCTGGTCTCTACAGAGGGGATTTTCAAACGTCGTTTTAACCAGGCTTATGCGCCATTGGAAAAAGCGATGGCCAGTATTGTCAATCTGGCTTTATCGGCATTACCGCCGACTGACCGGGTTCGCTTGTTGTGCAGTGAAGTCACTTTCTTCACTATCCGCCCCTCGGTTGCCATCATCCAGCGTCCCGATTTGTTTCTTCAGGAAAAACAGAAAGCCAAAGATGAAGCCACGGGTCGCTATGGCGTCGTGATGTGCTCGAATTATGAAGGCCGGTTGTATTGTTATGAACTGTTCACCTTGTACGGTGAATGCAGGGAGAACCCTCAACTGGCGGCACTTGTGCAAACAGAAGGTCTGCTGGCACAACCCGCGAGACTGGACTTTACCGATCACATCAACAGTTTGAGCAAAGCGGCAAAAATCCACAAATTGCCAACTGATATAGATTCTTATGCACTGGCAGTCGCATTATTGAATCAGCGGTCAGTCAATTACCCCCGCTCTCTCGACAATCTCGTCCAGATGAAGAACAAGTACAACGCTGTTGCCAAGGATAAGTACATCAAAGAAGCGGTAATTGTGAATCTGTCTTCATTCGACTAAATGCTCGGGGACTGAAACGTCTGTGAAAATGAATCCTATGATCCCATAGGATTCGAGCAAACGGCCGCAATCTCGCTGGACCCTGTTCCTGTGGTTTAATTGCGGCCTTTTCTTCGTCCCCCCTCGCCTACACCAAGGAACACTGTCATGAGTCAGCTCAACGCAACCAAAGTCCTGGTCATTGGTTACGTCTGGCCCGAGCCCCGTTCTTCAGCGGCCGGTGGGCACGTCATGCAAATCCTTGAGACATTCTTGCAGCAAGGCTGGGACGTCACCTTCAGTAGCCCGGCCGGCACCGGCGAACATCGGGCTGATCTGGCGGCGTTGGGCATTCGTGAAATTCCGATTGAATTGAACAACAGCAGTTTCGACGACTTCGTCAGTGAACTTGCTCCGGACATCGTGCTGTTCGACCAGTTCATGATGGAAGAACAGTTTGGCTGGCGTGTAGAGAAGCACTGTCCCGATGCCCTGCGTGTCCTTGAGACGTCGGATCTGCAAAGCTTGCGGCACGCCCGGCATCATCGCCTCAAGGATCGCTTGAAGGCCAGTGACGACAACAATGATTTCAGCGACCTGTTCGCACCGGCGTTGCGTGAAGAGTTCGAATTGATGGCTGATACCGATCTGGCCAAACGGGAGATTGCTGCGCTGTATCGTTGCGACTTGAACCTGATGATCTCTGAAGTGGAAATCGAATTGCTGGTCGAGCAGTTCAAAATGCCCCGCAACTTGCTGCATTGGTGTCCGCTGATGGTTGAACCGCCGAGCGTGCCTCCGACAACCTTTGCGGGCCGGGCGCACTTTCTGAGTATCGGCAACTTTCGACATGCACCGAACTGGGATGCGGTGCTATGGATGAAAACGGCCATCTGGCCGTTGATCCGCGAGCAACTGCCCACGGCCCAGTTGCATATCTATGGCGCTTACACACCGCCCAAAGCCACCGCGCTACACAACCCGGCCCAGGGTTTTCATGTCATGAACTGGGCGGAAGATGCGTTGCAGGTGATGTCGGCGGCACGTGTATGCCTGGCGCCGCTTCGCTTCGGTGCAGGCATCAAAGGCAAGATTGTCGACGCCATGTTGTGTGGCACTCCCACGGTGACGACACCCATCGGCGCCGAAGCAATGCACGGCAATCATCCCTGGCCTGGTGCCGTGGCCCGCACGGCACGGGAAGTGGCTGACTGTGCGGTGCGGCTGTACACGGATGAAGCGCTTTGGACGCAGGCCCAATCCCACGGGCAGAGGTTGCTGGCCGATCGATATAAAACGTCGGAACATGGCCCGGCATTGATCGAGAAACTGTTGTACTGCCAACAGCACTTGCCGCAACTTAGACGCGATAATTTTACCGGTAGCATGTTGCGTCATCACCAGCACAAAAGTACGCAATACATGGCGCAATGGATTGAGGCAAAAAACCGAAACCCCGTTTAAGTTACGCACAACTAAACACACATATCCTGCATTATCACAACGGTTGATCACCCCTCTTTTTCCCCTTATAAATTATTGACCGAAGTTGGTGACAATCACTCACTTCGGTCAGCCGATAACACCTATCAAACCATGCAAGGAAGCATTAAATGGAAAACGTTGTTCTGAACAACTACGCACTTAGAAACTGGATGGCCGCCACGCCGGCGATTGATACTTTGTCGCTCGCCGAATTGACACTACCTGGCACCCATAATGCCGGCAGCGACTGGAAGGCGTCCTGGCCGCTGATCCCGGGCGCCCATTGGCTGGCGTGTCAACACGAATCGTTTTACTCGCAACTGCGCCACGGTTCCCGAGCGCTTGACATCCGTTTGACGTATGACGCCAGTGCGCCGGGGCTCGGCAAGTTCTGCATTCATCACAACGGCTACCGTAACGGTCGCACGTTTGGACATCTTGTCAAAGACGTAGAAATATTTCTGCAAGAAAACCCTAATGAATTCATCATCCTGGACTTTCATGAGTTGAATGGGGATACCTTTGATTACGCTTACTTCAATAAGATGATGGTCCATTTCCTTGGATACCGCTTGATTCCCACCCAAAATCACTCGTTGAGCATCGGCCAACTCAAACGTCTCAGCGACAGCCAACGCGTTGTGGTTGCTGCGCCTTGGCACTGGGCAATTGACAAGAACGTGTTCATTCAGCAAATCGAGCACAAATGGTCTGGCAACGGCATCACCAGTGCCGCTGAGTTGGAGCAGCACATTATAAAAGTGCTGAAATCCCCGCCAGGTACATGGGCACCATGGTCCCTGTCCGCGACCAGTTATAGCGCTCTCGGTGGTCCGGTAGATATTCACGATGAGCTTAATTCGTGGTTTGACCCGAATAAAAGCGACTGGGCAACACGGTGCAACATTATCAACGTCGACTTCATTGAAGAAAGCAACATCGTTTCATATTGCCTGACCGTGAACCTGAGTAAAGCGGCCAAGCGAGCCAACTAGCGCTGTGCCATTAACGGTTTATTTCTTGTGCAAGTATTTCCGTGACTGGCAATGCTGTCGCGCACTTCTATGCTGGGTCATGAAAGCCTTTCTACGCAGGCGAGCAATAGAGGTATGGCACGCAGCCACACCCGAAACATGGACCTCGTCCCCTCCATGGAAGGGACGAGCCTACGACAAGGAACTGTCATGACCCATAACGCAGTAATCACGCTGGATAAACAAAAGTGGATGAGTAATGCCCTCGACATCGATCGTATAAAACTGACTGATGTTATCTGGCCCGGCGCCCATAACGCCGGCATGGATAAACAGGCGCCTAATTATGAGGTGGTCGTCGGCAACTGGACGACGTGTCAAAACGGTTCATTTGCATGRCAATTGTCCAATGGCGCACGGGCATTCGATATCCGCCTGGGCTACACCGAGGGTGCTGATCAGTCGATTTTCTATTTCCATCACAATGGATACCAGTCACATCGAGTTCTCGATGAACTCATCAGCGCAGTTTCATCTTTCCTGGACCGTAATCCGGATGAATTTGTGGTTTTGGACTTTCATCAACTAGGGGACGGTAACAAACGCTTTGATTATCAGAAACTCAATGAGCTTCTGGTCAGCCAACTCGGACAGCGAGTAATACCGCCCGACAACGCCACAAAAACGATCGGCGAGCTCAAGCGGATCAGTACTCGCCGCCGGTTGATATTAGCGGCGCCCGTTCGGCGGGAACTGGATGAGAATTATTTCTGGCCGCGCATTACACACAAGTGGGTCAACAGGCGGTTTACCGACACCGAGGATTTGAAAACCCATATTTCCAACACACTCAAAGACGCGCCATACGAAACATTTTTATGGTCGTTATCGGCCACCAGCTACGCGTTTCTGGGAGGGCCTCAAGACATCAAAAACCACATCAATGACTGGTTCAATCCCACCCGGGACTGGGTCACGCGCTGCAGCATCATCAATACCGACTTTTTCGATGAGTCAGAGATCGTTCGTTATTGCTGGACGGCCACCAGCATGAAAGCCGTTTACGGCCATGCCTTGCATGATCGGGAGCCGGCTTGACACCCGGAGTGCTGCACGCTGGCATTACCTGCTCGGAAAGAGGCATGATCAGGGTGCAATGACAATAAAAAGCGCCCTGACATGACCCGAACAGCCAGATTTACCGATCCCTCCTACGAATTGATGGACGACCATAACGGGTTGTCCATCATCTACCGTCAGCATGGTTTCCCCTGCCCCCTGGTGCGCTGGCATTTCCACAAGGAATACGAACTGCACTTGATCATCGCCAGCTCCGGCAAGGTGTTCATCGGTGACTACATCGGTAACTTCTACCCGGAAACACTGTTCCTGACCGGCCCCAACCTGCCCCACAACTGGATCAGCCAGGTGGCCGAAGACGAAGTGGTGCCCGAGCGCGACATGCTGGTCAACTTCACTGACGAGCTGTTCGAAAGCGGCCATCAGGTGTTCGCCGAACTCAAGACAATTGCGCCCTTGCTGGAGCGCGCGCAGTACGGCATCGAATTTCGTTGCAAGCGCACGATCCGCCAGGCCATGACCTTGATGCAGCGCATTGCCGACACCCGGGGCATGACCCGACTTGGGCATTTTTTCATTCTGCTGGAGTTGCTGGCGGCGTCCGATGACTACCAGTTGCTGTCCGGTGCCACGACGCCGCAGTTGGCCGACGAACACAATATCGACCGTACCAACCGGGCAGTGGATTACATCTTTGCCCATTACGCCCGGGATTTGCCGCTGGAAGAAGTCGCCGAACACCTGGGTCTGACACCGACCTACTTCAGCCGAGTGTTCAAACAGGCCACCGGGCGCTGTTTTATCGAATTCGTCAATCGCCTGCGCATCAGCAAGTCCTGCGAGCTGCTGGCCGATGGCGACAAACCGGTGACCGATGTGTGTTTCGAGTCGGGCTTCAACAATATTTCCAACTTCAACCGCCGTTTTCAGCAGCTCAAGGGCATGACGCCGTCGCACTATCGGCGGCTGGCGGTGCAGCGGTTGACTGAGCAAAACCTGGGCTAGAAGACCTCAACAGATCAAAAGATCGCAGCCTTCGGCAGCTCCTACAGGGGGAACGCATTCTTTGCGTAGGAGCTGCCGAAGGCCGCGATTTTTTGATTTTCGCCCCTAAACCTATACGGATTTAATCAGGGCTAATCGCTAAATCACCGTTCTCTGCGCTTCCCACACCGTCCACCAGTGCAAAAAAGTATCGATCACAGTGCGATGGATGATTTGTCAGCCCGTCAATTGAAGGCTGTAATCGCTGCACATTCTTCCCTCCGCAGGAAGACACAAAAACAATAACTGTCCTTCTGTAACCCCCGGGTGCAGAAAAGGAGTGCACGATGCAACCTTCTGTAAAAGCTCTGCTTGCCCTCACCTGCATGACCCTCAGCAGCGTCAGCCTCGGCGCTCAGACCCTGACCATCGCCACCGTCAACAACAGCGACATGATCCGCATGCAAAAGCTCTCGAAAACCTTCGAGGCCGAGCATCCGGACATCAAGCTCAATTGGGTGGTGCTTGAAGAAAACGTCCTGCGCCAACGTCTGACCACCGACATCGCGACCCAGGGCGGGCAGTTTGATGTGTTGACCATCGGCATGTACGAAGCCGCACTCTGGGGCGCCAAGGGTTGGCTGGAACCAATGAAGAACTTGCCGGCCAGCTACGCCCTCGACGACGTTTTCCCTTCGGTGCGTGAAGGCCTTTCGGTCAAGGGTTCGCTCTACGCCCTGCCGTTCTACGCTGAAAGCTCCATTACCTATTACCGCACCGATCTGTTCAAGGACGCCGGGCTGACCATGCCGGAACGCCCGACCTGGGAACAGATCGGCGAATTCGCCGGCAAACTCACCCATAAAGATAAAGAACAGTACGGCATCTGCCTTCGGGGCAAGGCTGGCTGGGGTGAAAACATGGCGCTGATCACCACTGTCGCCAACGCCTATGGCGCTCGCTGGTTCGATGAGAAATGGCAGCCGGAATTCACCGGCCCCGAGTGGAAAAATGCGCTGAATTTCTACGTCGACACCATGAAAAAGTCCGGCCCGCCTGGCGCATCGAGCAACGGCTTCAACGAGAACCTGGCACTGTTCAACAGCGGCAAGTGCGCGATCTGGGTCGATGCTAGTGTGGCCGGCTCGTTCGTGACCGACAAAACCCAGAGCAAAGTCAGCGACCACGTGGGCTTTACTTACGCACCGCATCAGGTCACCGACAAAGGTTCGGCCTGGCTCTATTCCTGGGCACTGGCTATCCCAACCAGCTCCAAGGCCAAGGACGCGGCGAAAACCTTCAGCGCCTGGGCCACGTCCAGGGAATACGGTGCTCTGGTCGCGGAAAAGGACGGCATCGCCAACGTGCCACCAGGCACTCGCGCTTCGACCTACACCGAGGCTTACATGAATGCCGCGCCGTTCGCCAAGGTGACGCTGGAATCGCTGAAAGCCGCGGACCCGAGCCAACCGTCGCAAAAGCCCGTGCCCTACATCGGTATCCAACTGGTAACCATTCCTGAATTCCAGGCCGTGGGCACCCAGGTCGGCAAGCTGTTCTCAGCGGCGCTGATCGGCCAGACCACGGTCGACCAGGCCCTGACCGCCGCCCAGTCAACCACCGAACGTGAGATGAAGCGCGCCGGCTATCCCAAGTAACCCCGCGCACTCCATGTGGGAACAGGTTTGTGTGGCGAGGGGGCTTGCCCCCGTTCGGCTGCGAAGCAGTCGCAAAGTGTTTTTGGGCCGCTTCGCGACCCAACGGGGGCAAGCCCCCTCGCCACGCAAGTCTCGCCCCTACAGTTGATCTTCATTTGTCTGTTCCCAATCGGTTCTGATCGCCATGAATACTTCAACCACTGTCAAAGCTCACATGGACATCCCGCAACCGGTGCGTAAAAGCCGGTTGGCCAACCCCGGCTGGTTTCTGGTCAGCCCCTCGGTGGCGTTGCTGCTGCTGTGGATGATCGTGCCGTTGGGCATGACCGTTTATTTTTCGATGATCCGCTACAACCTGCTCTACCCCGGCGAAAACGAATTCGTGGGACTGGAGAACTTCAGCTATTTCCTGAGCGATTCGGGTTTCCTGCCCGGCGCTACCAACACCCTGTTGCTGGTGGGCAGTGTGTTGCTGGTCAGCGTGGTGTTCGGCGTGTTGATCAGCGCATTGCTGGAGGCCAGTGAGTTTCTCGGTCGCGGCATCGTGCGGGTGATGTTGATCTCGCCGTTCTTCATCATGCCCACAGTCGGTGCGCTGATCTGGAAGAACCTGATCTTTCACCCGGTCTCGGGGATTCTCGCCTACATCTGGAAGCTGTTCGGCGCGCAGCCGGTGGACTGGCTGGCGCACTACCCGCTGCTGTCGATCATCATCATTGTGTCCTGGCAATGGCTGCCCTTCGCGATCCTGATCCTGATGACCGCCATGCAGTCCCTCGACCAGGAGCAGAAAGAAGCTGCGCGCCTGGACGGTGCCGGCCCGATCGCGATTTTCTGGCACCTGACCTTGCCGCATCTGGCGCGGCCGATTGCGGTGGTGGTGATGATCGAAACCATCTTCCTGCTGTCGGTGTTCGCCGAAATCTTCACCACCACCAACGGCGGCCCCGGATACGCCTCGACCAACCTCGCCTACCTGATCTACAACCAGGCGCTGGTGCAGTTCGACGTCGGCATGGCCTCCGCCGGTGGTTTGATCGCGGTGGTGATTGCCAACATCGCGGCCATCGTGCTGGTGCGCATGATCGGCAAAAACCTGACAGACAAAGCCTGAGGCCCGCGCCATGACTCTTCAACAATCCCGTCGTCTGCAAAGCCTGCTGCTCGGCACCCTGGCCTGGGCCATCGCGATCGTGATTTTCTTCCCGATCTTCTGGATGGTGCTGACCAGTTTCAAGACCGAAATCGACGCGTTCGCCACGCCGCCGCAGTTCATCTTCATGCCGACGCTGGAGAACTACCTGCACATCAACGAGCGTAGCGATTACTTCAGCTTCGCCTGGAACTCGGTGGTGATTTCCTTCAGCGCCACGGCATTGTGCCTGCTGATTGCGGTGCCGGCCGCCTACTCCATGGCGTTCTACGAAACCCAGCGCACCAAAGGCACGTTGCTGTGGATGCTCTCCACCAAGATGCTGCCGCCGGTGGGCGTGCTGATGCCGATCTACCTGTTGGCCAAGAGCTTTGGCCTGCTGGATACGCGAATCGCGCTGATCGTGATCTACACACTGATCAACCTGCCGATCGTGGTCTGGATGATTTACACCTACTTCAAAGACATTCCCAAGGACATCCTCGAAGCGGCACGCCTGGATGGCGCCACGTTATGGCAGGAAATGGTCCGGGTGCTGCTGCCGATCGCCAAGGGCGGCCTGGCTTCCACGGTGTTGCTGTCGCTGATCCTGTGCTGGAACGAGGCATTCTGGTCGCTGAACCTGACCTCGTCCAAAGCCGCGCCACTGACCGCACTGATCGCCTCTTACTCAAGCCCCGAAGGTTTGTTCTGGGCCAAGTTGTCGGCGGTGTCGACCCTGGCTTGCGCGCCGATCCTGATCTTCGGCTGGATCAGCCAGAAACAGCTGGTCCGCGGCCTGTCGTTTGGCGCCGTGAAATAGCCCTCAAAGAATAAACATAAAGGAGCGCCATCATGGCCAACCTGAAAATCAAAAATCTGCAAAAAGGCTTCGAAGGTTTTTCCATCATCAAAGGCATCGACCTGGAAGTGAACGACAAGGAATTCGTGGTGTTCGTCGGCCCGTCGGGTTGCGGCAAGTCCACCCTGCTGCGGCTGATCGCCGGCCTTGAAGAAGTCAGCGGCGGCACCATCGAACTCGATGGCCGCGACATCACCGAAGTCAGCCCGGCCAAGCGCGACCTGGCGATGGTGTTCCAGACCTACGCCCTGTACCCGCACATGAGCGTGCGTAAAAACATGTCCTTCGCCCTCGACCTGGCCGGTGTCGCGAAAGCCGAAGTCGAGAAGAAGGTCGGCGAAGCAGCGCGCATCCTGGAGCTCGGGCCGATGCTCGAACGAAAACCGAAACAGCTGTCCGGCGGTCAGCGTCAGCGCGTGGCGATCGGCCGGGCCATCGTGCGTAACCCGAAAATCTTCCTGTTCGACGAACCGCTGTCCAACCTCGACGCCGCCCTGCGGGTGCAGATGCGCCTGGAACTGTTGCGCCTGCACAAAGAACTGCAAGCCACCATGATCTACGTGACCCACGATCAGGTCGAAGCCATGACCATGGCCGACAAAGTCGTCGTGCTCAATGGCGGTAAGATCGAGCAGGTCGGTTCGCCACTGGACCTGTATCACCAGCCGGCCAACCTGTTTGTCGCAGGCTTTCTCGGCACACCGAAAATGGGCTTCCTCAAAGGCAAAGTCACCCGTGTTGAAAGCCGGGGCTGCGAAGTGCTGCTGGACGCCGGCACCCGCATCACCCTGCCACTGAGCGCTGCCAACCTGAGCGTCGGCGGTGCGGTAACGCTGGGCATTCGCCCGGAACACCTGGAGTTGGCGCAACCTGGCGACTGCACGTTGCAAGTCACCGCCGATGTCAGCGAACGCTTGGGCAGCGACACCTTCTGCCATGTGCTGACGTCGTCCGGCGAAGCGCTGACCATGCGCGTTCGCGGTGATCTGGCCAGCCGTTATGGCGAAACCCTGAGCCTGCACCTGGACGCCGAACACTGCCATTTATTCGATGCCGACGGCGTGGCGCTAACCCGTCCACTGCGCGCCGCAGCCTGATATCAGAGAAGATGCGATGAAACTGAATAAGTCCAACCTCAACCGCCTCGCCCCCGAAGTGGCCCTGCCCGCCTACACCCTGAGCGACACCCGCCAGGGCATCGCGCACATTGGCGTCGGCGGTTTCCACCGAGCACATCAGGCGTACTACACCGACGCCTTGATGAACACCGGCGAAGCACTGGACTGGGCCATCTGCGGGGTTGGCCTGCGCGCCGAAGACGGTCGTGCCCGGGACGATCTCAAAGAACAGGATTACCTGTTCACCTTGTTTGAACTCGGCGATACCGACGACACCGAAGTGCGGGTCATCGGCGCCATCCGCGACATGCTGCTGGCCGAAGACAGCGCCGAAGCGCTGATCGACAAACTGGCCAGCCCCGAGATCCGCATCGTCTCGCTGACCATCACCGAGGGCGGCTACTGCATCGACGACAGCAACGGCGAGTTCATGGCGCATCTGCCACAGATCCAGCACGACCTGGCCAATCCGAACGCACCGACAACCGTGTTCGGCTTCCTCTGCGCCGCGCTGGCCAAACGGCGTGCAGCCGGCACGCCCGCGTTCACGCTGATGTCCTGCGATAACCTGCCACACAACGGCGCGGTGACCCGCAAAGCCTTGCTCGCATTCGCCAGCCTGTGCGATGCCGACCTGCGCGACTGGATCGAGCGCAACGTCAGCTTCCCCAACGCCATGGTCGACCGCATCACACCGATGACCAGCACCGAACATCGTCTGCAACTGCACGACAAACACAGCATCGACGACGCCTGGCCAGTGGTCTGCGAACCGTTTGTGCAGTGGGTGCTGGAAGACAAATTCGTCAACGGTCGCCCGGCCTGGGAAAAGGTCGGCGTGCAGTTCACCGACGACGTCACGCCTTACGAAGAGATGAAGATCAAACTGCTCAACGGCAGTCACCTGGCCCTGACCTACCTGGGGTTCTTGAAGGGTTACCGTTTCGTTCACGAAACCATGAACGACCCGCTGTTCGTGCGCTACATGCGCGCCTACATGGACCTGGACGTGACGCCGCAACTGGCGCCGGTGCCGGGCATCGATTTGACCGAGTACAAAAACACCCTGGTGGCGCGCTTCTCCAATCAGGCGATTGCCGATCAGCTGGAGCGGGTGTGTTCGGACGGTTCGTCGAAGTTTCCGAAATTCACCGTGCCGACCCTCAACCGCTTGATCGCCGATGGCCGCGAGACCAAACGTGCGGCGCTGGTGGTGGCGGCCTGGGCGCTGTACCTCAAAGGCGTGGATGAGAACGGTCAGACCTATGCAATTCCGGATCCGCGGGCGGCGTTCTGTCAGGCGCTGGTGGCCGATGATGCATTGATCACCCAGCGGCTGCTGGAGGTCGAGGACATTTTCGGCACGGCGATTGCGCGTTCGCCAGAGTTCGTCGCGGCGTTCGAGTGGTGCTGTAACAGCTTGCGCGAGGTTGGCGTGACGCAGACGCTCGAACGAGTGCTGGCCGTCTGATCATTCCCACGCTCTGCGTGGGAATGCAGCCCGGGACGCTCCGCGTCCCATCCAGAAGCGGACGCGGAGCGTCCATTGATGCATTCCCACGCAGAGCGTGGGAACAATCTTCGGTAGGGTGTTTCCATGGCAAACCAACAACTATTCCTGGGCATCGACTGCGGCACCCAAGGCACCAAGGCCGTGATCCTCGACGCACACAGCGGTCAGGTCCTCGGTCAGGGCGCTGCTGTCCACAGCCTCATCAGCGGCCCCAATGGCCGTCGCGAGCAGGACACCGCCCAGTGGCTGGAAGCCTTTACCCAAGCCACCCGTCGCGCGTTGCTCGCCGCGGATGTCGATGGTCAGGCCATTCTCGGCATCGGCGTTTCCGGCCAGCAACATGGCCTGGTGCTGCTCGACGATCACGGCCAGGTACTGCGCCCGGCCAAGCTCTGGTGCGATACCGAATCCACCCCGGAGAATGATCGTCTACTGGCTCATCTAGACGGTGAAAAAGGCTCCCTGGAACGCCTCGGCATCGTTATCGCGCCGGGCTACACCGTGTCCAAGCTGCTCTGGACCAAAGAACAGCACCCGGAAATTTTCGCCCGGATCGCCCGCATCCTGCTGCCCCATGACTACCTCAACTATTGGCTCACCGGCCTCAGTTGCAGCGAGTACGGCGACGCCTCGGGCACCGGTTATTTCAACGTGCGCACGCGTCAGTGGGACTTGCAACTGCTGCGCGACATCGACACCAGCGGGCGCCTGCAAGCCGCGCTCCCGGAGCTGATCGATGCCCACCAGCCGGTCGGTACGATCCTGCCAGGCATCGCCGAGCACCTGGGCATCAACCCCAAGGCCCTGGTCTCCAGCGGCGGTGGCGACAACATGATGGGCGCGATCGGCACCGGCAACATCAAGCCCGGCGCGATCACCATGAGCCTCGGCTCTTCGGGGACGGTCTACGCCTATGCCGAGCAGGCGCACGTCAGTCCGGACGCCTCGGTGGCAACGTTCTGTTCCTCCAGCGGCGGCTGGTTGCCGCTGATCTGCACCATGAACCTGACCAATGCCACCGGCGCGATTCGCGAGTTGTTCGAACTGGATATCGAGCAGTTCAACGCCTTGGTCGAACACGCGCCGATTGGTGCTGAAGGCGTGTGCATGCTGCCGTTCCTCAATGGCGAACGCGTTCCCGCCCTGCCCCATGCCAGCGGCAGCCTGCTGGGGTTGACCATGACCAACCTGACCCGGGCCAACCTGTGCCGCGCCGTGGTGGAAGGCACCACCTTCGGTTTGCGTTACGGGCTGGACCTGCTGCGCCACAATGGCTTACAAAGCCGCAGCATCTGCCTGACCGGCGGCGGCTCAAAGAGCCCGGTGTGGCGGCAGATCGTCGCCGACATCATGCACACGCCGGTGATTTGTACCGAACACAGCGAGGCCGCGGCGCTTGGCGCAGCGATTCAAGCGGCGTGGTGCAAGTCTTGGGCAAACGGCCACGAAGACAGCCTGGCGGACTTGTGCGAGCGCTGCGTGAAGCTAGACCTGGCCAGTGAAACCCTGCCGATTGCAGAAAATGTACAGGCCTGTCAGCAGGCCTACGAACGCTATCAACAGCATGTCGCAACCCTTTAAAGAGCGAGCAACTATGTATCTGGTGTGTGGTGAAGCGCTATTCGATTTCTTCAGCGAAGACGATGCCAGCGGCCTGGCGTCCAAAGTGAATTTCAAGGCAATTGCTGGCGGCTCGCCGTTCAATGTGGCGGTGGGTTTGCGCCGCTTGGGCGTGGATGCCGCGCTGTTTGCTGGCCTGTCGACCGATTACCTCGGCCGCCGCTTGCAGCAAGTGCTGCAGAATGAAGGCGTGCGCCCGGACTATCTCGTGGACTTCGCCGCGCCGACCACGCTGGCGATGGTGGCGGTCGGAGCCAATGGCTCGCCCCACTACAGCTTTCGTGGCGAAGGCTGCGCTGACCGGCAATTGAAACTGGAGCACCTGCCAGCACTGGGGCCTGAAGTGCGCGGCTTGCACATTGGCTCGTTCTCGCTGGTGGTGCAACCGATTGCCGATACCTTGCTGGCGCTGGTACAGCGTGAAAGCGGCAAACGCCTGATCAGCCTCGACCCGAACGTGCGCCTGAATCCCGAGCCGAACATCGAGTTATGGCGTTCACGGATCGCCACCCTGGTGGAGCTTGCCGACCTGATCAAGGTCAGCGACGAAGATTTGAGCCTGTTGTATCCCGAGCAGGATCCGCAGCGCGTGATCGAAGGCTGGCTGGAGCATCGCTGTCAGCTGGTGTTCCTGACCCGTGGCGGTCAGGGGGCGACGGTGTTCAGCCGGGCTCATGGCACATGGTCGGTGCCGGCCTGTTCGGTGAAGATTGCCGACACCGTTGGGGCTGGCGATACCTTCCAGGCGGCGCTGATTACCTGGCTGACCGAGCAGCAGCTGGATTCGGTCGAGGGTGTGCAGCGGCTCAGCCGTGAGCAGATTGACGGGATGCTCAGGTTTGCGGTGAGCGCTGCAGCGTTGACCTGCAGCAAGACCGGGCCGGATTTGCCGTATCGGCGGCAGTTGAGCTGAAATACACGCCCCCATACCTCCTCTGCTATGGCAGGTCCTGATTTCAGGGCCTGCCGGTGGACATGAATAAAAGACAACCTGCATATTTTTTGGGCGCTGTATCTTTTCGCTCATTATATTTTTTAGATATATTCTTATTGCAATTTAAAAACTACAAACCCAGGCAAAAGATAAGCGGTTATTGACAACCTTACATCTTTATATTTGAAGTAAATTTATAGCATTTTACACTTGTAACTATTCCAAAAAAATAATGACACGTAGCCAATTACAACCAGGTAGTTACTTGACCGCCACATGCCTTCAACTAGTATCTTTTCCACGCACGGCGCAGGTAAGGACAATTGCTGTGCGAATCCTTAATACCACCACAACAGGAAAAGGAACTCCAACATGGAAAGTGTCGCTATCTCAGCTGCCCAAATTAACTGGAACGGCGGACAACGTATAACGCTCACCGCAGGAGATACAGCCACCTGTACCGCACTTAGCCCAGGCCAGCTTTATGGCATCTTTATCTACAACTCCGCGCAAAATGACAACAACTCGACTGTCTCCGTGAACTGGAGCAACAGCCAGCCGCCCGTACCGATCACGGTGCCTGGCACCACGGCCAACGCAGGCTTGGCATCGTTGGGTTTTGTCTCGGGCACCGATACTCAAACCGTTTCGGTCTCACTGTCCAGCAACGCCGGTAAATCACAGGTCGAAATCTGGCTGGGAAGTGTCAGCATGCCGACCAATACATCGGGGCTGACCAATTATCCGCTGCCGGCCGATGGTGAGCAGCATCCGTTCAACAAGTACACCCGCTACTATGCGGTCCCCCCATCGAAATGGATGAACCTGACGATCACCAGCACCATTACACAGTTCCTCTCCTGCCAGTTCCGTGAGGCGCAGGCGACTGTGTTCGTCGTCAATGAGACTTCAAACGGCCTCCTTGCCAATCAGGTTACCAACATTGGGCCTACTGCCAGTGCGGCTGGGAACGTCAAGATCGTTTACTCGCAGATTCAGAGCATTACCAATAATCTGCAAGGCGACGGTACGCAATGGGTCTGGATGGATGCTGACAGCCAGCAAGACTCTCAGAGCGCGACCATTTCCTTGCAATCGCTTTGAATTTATTGGCTGAGCCATAAACGAAGGCCCCATCTGTGGGGCCTTCGTTTTATCTGGTGTAGCGGTCAATTGCCTCGAAAAGTGCCTGTATTCATCGCGCAAAACCTCAGCTATAGGGGAAAGCCCTACAAGCGTCAGGCCCCTGACCTACGGCATTTGCGCCTTGAATGTGGCTCTTTAATATTGCACCATCCGCCCCTGCTTTTTCAAAGGACGGAATTCAAGGCATGCTGGACGCAAACGCAACCCATATCTCCCTCACCCTCGAAGGCGTTTCCGTCGACCTTCAGGTGCTCAGCTTCGTCGGCCGCGAAGCCCTCAACCAGCCGTTCTGTTTCGACATCGAACTGGTCAGCGCCCGCCCCGACCTGAAACTCGAAGAGCTGCTGCACAAGCCCGGCTGCCTGACCTTCGGCGCCACCGGCCAGGGCAAAATCCACGGCCTGGTGTACCGCATCGAGCAAGGCGATTCAGGCAAGAGCCTGACCCGCTACAGCATCAGCCTGGTGCCGCAACTGGCCTACCTGCGGCACAACCACGACCAGCAGATTTTCCAGCAACTCAGCGTGCCAAAGATCATCGCCCAGGTCCTCGAGGCCCGGGGCATTCTGGCCGACGCCTACAGCTTCCAGCTCGGCGCCATCTACCCCGAGCGCGTGTACTGCGTGCAGTACGACGAATCCGACCTGCATTTCATCCAGCGCCTGTGCGAAGAGGAAGGCATTCACTTCCACTTCCAGCACTCGGCCAGCGGCCACAAGCTGGTGTTCGGCGATAATCAGACGGTGTTCCGCAAACTGGCGCCGGTGAGCTACCAGCAGGACTCCGGCATGGCCGCCGAAAAACCGGTGATCAAACGCTTCAACCTGCGCCTGGAAACCCGCACTACCCGCGTCAGCCGCCGCGACTACGACTTCGAAAAACCGCGCCTGTTGCCGGAAAGCGCAGCCAAAAGCGCGTTCGCCCCGGACCTCGAAGACTACGACTACCCCGGCCGTTTCACCGACCGCGCGCGCGGCAAGCAACTGGCAACCCGTGCCCTCGAGCGCCATCGCAGCGACTACCAACTGGCCGAAGGCAAAGGCGACGAACCGACCCTGGTCAGCGGCCACTTCCTGGCCCTCAGCGAACACCCGCGCGCCGAGTGGAACGACCTCTGGCTGCTGCTGGAAATCGTCCATGAAGGCAAACAGCCGCAAGTGCTCGGCGAGAACATCACCAGCGACGTCACCGACAGCAAGGACGATTTCCATCAGGGCTACCGCAACCGCTTCCTCGCCACCCCGTGGAACGCTCATTACCGCCCTGCCCTGGAACACCCGAAACCGCAAGTGCTGGGCAGTCAGACCGCCTTCGTCACCGGCCCGCCGGGGGAAGAAATCCACTGCGACGAATACGGCCGGGTCAAGGTGCAATTCCACTGGGACCGCGACGGCCAGGCCGACGACAAGACCAGCTGCTGGCTGCGCGTCGCCAGCGGCTGGGCCGGCAACGCCTACGGCGGCATCGCCATCCCGCGAGTCGGCATGGAAGTGCTCGTCACCTTCCTCGAAGGCGACCCCGACCAACCGCTAATCACCGGCTGCCTGTACCACAAGGAAAACGTCGTCCCCTACGACCTGCCGGCGAACAAGACCCGCAGCACCTTCAAAACCCTCAGCTCGCCGGGCGGCAAGGGCTACAACGAGTTTCGCATCGAAGACAAGAAAGGCGCGGAACAGATCTACCTGCACGCCCAGCGCGACTGGGATGAAAACATCGAGCACGACCAGAAAATCCGCGTCGGCAATGAACGACACGACACAGTCGAGGCCAATGTGTTCAGCGAGTTCAAGGTGGAAGAGCACCGGATTACCCATCTGGACCGCAAAACCGAAGCACGGGCGGATGATCACCTGACCGTGGGCGTGACCCAGCATGTGAAGGTGGGCACGGCGCAGTTTGTCGAGGCGGGTCAGGAGATTCACTACCACGCTGGGGAGAAGGTGGTGGTTGAGGGGGGCATGGAGCTCACGGCCAAGGCTGGCGGTAGCTTTGTGAAGATTGATGCGGGGGGTGTGACGATTAGTGGGGCTGAGGTGAAGGTGAATTCCGGTGGCGCTCCTGGCGCGGGTACGGGGATTCAGATTCTCGCCCCGATTATCCCGGGAGCAGCCGCAGCCGCTATTTCGGGGCAACTGTTGAGCGCCCCACCGGTTGGAAAATTCAACGCCACCGCTGATTCGGCGCCATCTGTGGTGGAAGAAGAGCTTGAAGAAGAGGAAGAAGAAGTCGAGGTGGAAGACATCACCTTGCGGGTTGGGGTGTTCTTCGATGGGACGGGTAATAACCGAACCAACAGTGAGCGTGTCTTCGGTTGTTTTGCACCTGATGTAAACCTGCAGGACATGGCTGAAGAGATTCGCAAGTACTGTGCTTCTTACGGTTACGACGGCAAGGGGAGCTCCCCGGATAACAGTTACGGGAATGACGTCAGCAACGTGGCCAGGCTGTATGACCTTTACTTAGACCAAAGGGGCATAACACTGCCGATTGATGCCAAGACCGCAAACCTGTCCATTTATGTGGATGGGATAGGTACCAGCAGTACTGCCGAGGATTCCACCTTTTCGCAAGGTACAGGTTTAGGCGCGCAGGGCGTCAGGACCCGAGTCGAAGAAGCACCACAGCTTATTCTCAAGGCTATCCGGGCCTTTCAAGAGAACAATCCCGATAAGCGCGTGGAGAAAATCGAGTTCGATATTTTCGGTTTCAGCCGTGGATCTGCAGCGGCAAGGGACTTTGCCAACGAGGTATTAAAAGGCAGTCAAAGTATTCTCGCCAAGGCGTTACCAATTGGGTCGCCGATATTATCTGAAAGCTTTGGCTGGAAACCACACTCCGACGTTTCCATAAATTTTATTGGCGTTTACGACACTGTCGCGGCCATTGCCAATCCTCTGGTAGGGGACTGGACTGGTAATAACGCCGACAACCCTGGGATCAACATCATTTTGGCCCCAGACGCGGCTAAGAAAGTCGTCCAATTGGTCGCCCGAAATGAGCGCCGTTATAACTTCGCCCTCAACAGTCTTGGCGCGGCGGATATTGTCTTGCCTGGTGTGCATTCAGACCTGGGTGGTGGTTACTTACCTAAAGCAGTGGAGCGCATCTTGCTTAGCAAACCACGAAAAAGCGAGGTTGAAGAGAAAGTTCATTTTGCTGAGGCCAACAGTTACAAGCTTGCCCAGCAGGACTTGAGACAGCTTCAAGACCAACTGGCCCAATATCACCTTTCTTTGGAGGTTAGAACTTGGGAAGTGCCGTTTCGTAGCACTGACAAAGACAATCGCAAAAACATGAAACACGTTTATGCAGCAGTCAGCAGTCAGCGCGAAGTCCGCAGTGATTTGTCCTTGATCTACTTTCGGATCATGCGCAAATTGGCCGTGGAAAACGGGGTACCGTTTGGCGAGATTGACGAAGGCGAGCCGCGACTAACACTACCTGCGGAACTCGTTCCCATCTCCGAAAAACTGATGACATATGCTCAGGGAAAAAGTAAAACAACTGGACTGACTTCGCAGGAGGAAGAACTGCTGTTCCAGCGATATGTTCATATCTCCGATAACTGGAACGCTGCTAAAAATCGAAATAATAGCGACCTTAATATAGTATTCATTAATCGACCAGACGAAAACTCTGTGCGCACGGTGCATCCCAATGAGTAATTTCATACGTGTCGCTATTGCCGCTTTTCTGCTCAGCGGTTGCACCTTTGCTAATAGTCAGTCACTGCCCTACAAATCTTGGTATCTAGGGTTCACGGCACCCGATTACATGGAAGTTTGGATCGAGTCGGCGGATGTGGTCGATATTCAGGAACAGGTGTATCCACGTGCGATGAGTGGTGTAGCGTCGATATTAACGCCCCCCAACAACTCCGGCGATCCTAGAGGTTGGCCGAAAAGAGCTGGCATCGGCAAAGGCAAAAATGTAACAGGGGCCGATTTACCCAAACAAATTTATGTCCGCTGGCAGTCGCTGGCCGAACCGCAAACTTACCAAATGGTGATTAACATTCCAGAGTCGACTCGGGAGATCATGCGCAAGGGTGAAAGGGTGTTCTGTGCTGCCGATGGAAAATGGATCACCGGATATCGTGAGTCAATCGGTATAAGGTTGGTCCCCGGAGGCATTGCCAAAGTCTGGGTAGGCGGTCCCTGCATGACACCGATCGAAGTGACTACGGTAAAAGCCGTGATTGATCCGCGTGGCCCGTATGAAGGTAAGTCTGGAGGTCACTACCGGCCCCTTTCAGCGGTTTCCAAAGCCTATGTCGAAAAGTTTGGCGTGCCGTATGGCTCTTGGTAGCGACAGTGCCCGACATTCGTAACTTCCTAATCGCCATCGTCGCGTTTTTGCTCAGCGGGTGTGCACTCGTTGATAGCCGTTCTTTGCCGTATGACGCATGGTGCTTGGGGTTTTCAGCCCCCGACTACATGGAGGTCTGGATCGAAACAGCCGATGTCGTCGACATTCAGGACCATGTGTTTCCACGTGCGGCGAGTGGCATCGCATCAATGCAAGCGCCTCTCAACAACGCGGGCAATCCACGTGGCTGGCCGAAAAGAGGGGCTGCCGGGGGCGGAAAACGTGTGACAGGAGCCGACTTGCCCCAACAGATCTATGTCCGCTGGCAATCGTTGGTCGAGCCGCAAACCTACCTGATGGTGATTAAAATCCCGGAGGCTACCAGGGACATCATGCGCAAGGGTGAAAAGGTTTTCTGTACCTTTGATGGGAAATGGATCACTGGTTATCGTGATTCAATCGGCATAAGGCTGGTTCCCGGAGGAGTCGCCAGAGTCTGGGTAGGTGGGCCTTGCATGACACCGATCGAGGTGACGACGGTAAAAGCCGTGATTGATCCGCGTGGCCCGTATGAAGGTAAATCTGGAGGTCACTACCGGCCCCTTTCAGCGGTTTCCAAAGCCTATGTCGAGAAGTTTGGCGTGCCATACGGCTCTTGGTAACGCTCATCAAACCCTTCACAAACAAAGCTACCCCCACAGGCAAGCCAGCTTCCTGTGGGGGTGAACCGTCAGACCGGCGCTTTCCACCCCATCATCCGCTGCTGCGCAACTTGCAGCAGGTCGTAACCATCCTGAGTCAGCAAATAAAGCGCATGGGTAATGTGCGGGATGTCCTGAACATCACCGTGTTTGAAACATAGGCAGTGGAGAGTTTCAAGTAACTGGCTGGAGGCGCGGATGCGCTGGAGGGCGGATTCGAGGATGTCTTGGGGATTGGCTTCTGTGTCGATCACCAAGGGGTTTGAGTCGGTTATATCGCTTTTGATTGAACGATAACGATCGGGAAACGGATTTATCGTTGGCATAGTAATTACTCGGCATTAATTAGTAATCGCCAGCACCGTGACCAAACGATGGGTGGCGGCTGTGCACAGGCTTGGTCAACCGATAACGCCAAATCGGCTCGCCCGAAGGCGTCCCGCACACAGCCGCCATTACAACGCAATACGAGACGTAGAAGTCCGCAGTGCGAATGAGGGCACAAATATGTGCGACGTTAACAGGTGACCAAACCTGTTCGCTGATTTTGCAGCGACGCCAAACAGTAACCGCTGGAAACCAGCCGGCGAAAGACGACAACACGCCCGAGCCTGTAGGAACGGGACGAAGCTTTCTTGGGATTTATTACGACTCACGGGCAGTAATGTAGGACCCGACAACAGAAGGGATTTCTCCGAATGCAAACACCATGGAAGTACATCATCGCGGCACTGCTAGCCGTCCCAGCCTACGCGCAACCACTCCAGACAATCCTCACCTGCCCTTTGGTCGATAGAACTCAGGTGTCCTTGCTGGCGGAAACGAATGCGCAAGGCCAGCGCCTGTTTGTGAAACTCGACAGCAAAATCCAACCGGCCTTTACCGACATCCCGGATTTCGACTTTTTCGGCGAAGTCTTCCTGGCAAAGTGTGTTTCTTCCAGCCTGATATTCGCCTTCGCATACGGCTCGCCATATTTAAAAGGCGTCGTTTTGCGCAAAAACCCTGTCAGTCACACCGTCGAGCGAATCGATTTTGCCGAGAAGGCGCTACCACGTTGGATGTACCTCGGACGAGAGCAGATCCGGCTGGTCATTCCTAATATCGGGTATGAAGTGTCGGCGAAGTTTCTGGTCTATGACTATGTTGCGGGAAAGGGGCAGCTGGAAGGACCCGCTGGGATAGAGACGCCTCCAGATCGACGTGGGTTCAAGGTTGTGCGCCTCGAACAGATGACCGCACAACCGGCACGCAACAACCATTAGCCCGCTACTTAACCTTCGATTAATCCTGCGGTCCAAAACTTTACTGGACCGCACTCCCTCAGCACCCTCTGACGCCCGGTGCGGCAGGTTCGACGCTCTCGCATCGAACTGACTTCCCCTCTGCACTGGAGCCCCATCATGAACATGCGAGCATTACTGATCACCACTGCCCTCACCTGCACCGCGATCGCAGGTTTCGCTCAAGCCGACGACACATCGCCCTCCCAGGCCGTGCCCTATCACTACGGCATGCCGCTGCATGTGGGCAAGATCGTCTCCATGACTGAACCGTCGACGCTGGACTGCCAAGTGGTCACGGCGGACATGAAGTACATCGATAGCACTTCGGGTAAACCTGCGGAAATTACCTATCGAAAACTTTCTGACGCGTGCAATTATCAGAGCTGACAGACGATTCTGATTCGGCACTTGGCGGTAGGCCTGCTGGGATTCTGACGCTATGCTTTGACGTCCCCTCTACCGCCGAAAGGATTCGCCATGCCGTTCTCGTTTCGCACGCTGTCGACGTTCACCGCCGCGCTTTGCTTTCTGCTGGCGCTGGTGTGGGGTTTGATGCCGCAATGGTTGCTGGCGATCTGGAGTATCGAGTATTCGTCCGCGGCGGGTTTTGTGGCCAGGCGCAGTGCGGTGCTGTTCGGCGCGCTGGGGGTGATGTTTTATCTCGTGCGGCAGGCACCGCCCTCGGCGGCGAGAAGTGCGATATGCAGCGGCTTTATCGTTGGCTGTTTCGGTCTGGCAACGCTGGGCTTCGGCGAATGGCTCAATGGTCATGCCGGGCCGGGTATTTTGCTGGCGATCCTGGTTGAATCAGCGCTGGGCCTGGGGTTTATCCAGACCCGGCGCGTATCGGTCGAACTGGGTGAAACGGCCGGTTAATGGGCTTTTGATTTTGCACTGAACACTTGGCTATGGGTTTTGTGCTCAAGGTCGGTGCGCAACTCGGCGATCAGATTATTGATCTCCCGACAGCCGTTGAGGTGATGGGCGTCTATGCCGGTGACGAACAGGTCGACATGGTCGGTCTCGTTATCCGAATACACCTTGACGGTCATCGACAGATCCGGCGACAGGGTGCATTGGCAGCGTTTCGGGAGAAAACTGCTTTCAACGATATTGCGTAGTTCCAAGGCAGAAAGAAACATGGCCACCCTCTCGGTATTGTGAGATTGCCAATCAAAAATCAATGTCGGTTGGAGCGCAGATCGCCCATTCTTTTCTTCTTTGCGGGCTTAATCGTTCCAACGTCCGACCGTTTTCTTGTTTCAGAGCCGACTCACCGGGATCGCGGTCAGCTCAAGACAGCTTCAGCATAAAACATGCCCAGAATTTCGCCCTGCGGCTCGTCGGCCAATCAGGGGTTTAACGAAGCAGGCAACACATCGCACCATGCAAAATGCAAGAAAGGACTGTTTTCGACTCCTGCATTTTGCAACCCATCTCTGATGGCGGGTTTGCATTGACCGAGGACGGCAGTGAGAATGCGGCCATCTGTTCAGTATCCGCTGACCCCACGCACACGCAAGGAGGCATTATGGGTGCTTTGCCCTTTAATACGACCGTCGGGCTGATAGTTACCGTTCTGTCGTCCGTTGCCCAGGCCGCGACACTCGAAGACGTCGCGCCGTATCCCAAGCCGGAGAGCGGCTTTACCCGCCAGGTCATTCACCTCGCCCCGCAAAATCAGGAAGACGGCTATCAGGTCGAAATCCTGGCCGGCATGACCCTGACCGTCGACTGCAACCGTCAGCGCCTGGGGGGGATGCTTGAAGAAAAGAACCTCGATGGCTGGGGCTATCCATTTTACCGGCTGGAAAAAGTCACCGGCCCGATGAGCACCTTGATGGCCTGCCCTGACGGCAAGAGCAAGAAGGACTTCGTGCCGGTGGTCGGTGACGGTTTCCGGCTGCGTTACAACAGCAAACTGCCGATCGTGCTCTATGTGCCCAAAGACGTCGAAGTGCGCTACCGGATCTGGTCGGCGTCGAACCGCGTCGAGAAAGCCGCTCAGGAATAATCCGCCCATCCCTTATGCCGGGGCGCCACTCAATGCGGCGCGCTCGGCCACATGGCGCAAACTGTCGAAGTTGATATTCGCGCCGGAATCAATGGCCACCAGAGTCTGTCCCCGGGCGCCGGTTTGCGCCACGTACTGCTTGATCCCGGCCACGGCCAAGGCGCCGGAAGGTTCGGTGATCGAGCGGGTATCGTCGTAGATGTTCTTGATCGCGGCGCAGAGCTCGTCGTTGCTGACGGTCAGCACTTCATCGACACAAAACCGACAGACCTCGAAACCGTGCGCGCCAATCTGAGCGACGGCCACACCATCGGCGAAGGTGCCGACGGTTGGCAGCACAACCCGTTCGCCGGCCTGTAAGGCCGCCTGCAAACAGGCGGAATGTTCCGACTCGACGCCGATGATGCGCACTTCCGGGCGCAGGTATTTGACGTACGCGGCGATACCGGCGATCAAGCCACCACCGCCCACCGGCACAAAGATCACATCCAGCGGCCCTTGGTGCTGACGAAGGATCTCCATGCCGACGGTGCCCTGCCCGGCGATCACATCCGGGTCGTCGAAGGGCGAGACAAAGGTGCGGCCGGTTTGCTGCGCCAGGTCCAGCGCATAAGCCAGGGCGAACGGAAAACTCTCGCCGTGCAGCACCGCATCGGCTCCCCGGCTGCGCACGCCCGCTACCTTCAGTTCCGGTGTCGTGCAGGGCATGACGATGGTGGCGGCGATCCCCAATTCGCGTGCCGCCAATGCGACGCCTTGGGCATGATTGCCCGCCGAGGCGGTGATCACGCCTCGGGCCTTCTGTTCATCGCTCAGGTGCACCAGCTTGTTGTAGGCGCCGCGGATCTTGAAGGAAAACGTCGGTTGCAGGTCTTCACGCTTGAGCAGGATCTGATTGCCCAACGCCTCGGACAACGCCGGTGCCGCTTGCAACGGCGTGCGCACCGCCAGTTCGTACACCGGCGCGGCGAGGATCTTTTTCACGTAATGCTCAAGCAAACTCTGCTGGGCGGGGGTGCTGTTCATGGTCGCCTCCTGACTTTGATCGGAGCCCAAGAGACAGAAAGTAAAAACCCGCCTCTAGGGCGGGTTGGGTGCTGCAGTCGTGAGCTAGCCCGCCAAATAAGGAATGGCGGTAATAATGCTTGGCTGGCAGCGCAATACGGTGGAAGTCATGGCTGGAAATTAGCCGGCCGCTGATGGCAAGTCAATGGCCAATTTTCAACGGGCTCTGTAGGCTGGCGATTCTGCTCATCGTCCAAGGAAGGAAACCATGAAGTCTGTCGCCCTGCCCCTCGTTGCCCTGATCGTTTTCGCCAGCTACACCGTTTCGGTGATGCTGCAAGCCGAACAGTCGTTGCTCGACTTCGGTATCAGCCTGATGTCACGGCCCGATACCGCGCAGGTGGTCATTGATTTGTACCTGTTAGCAACGCTTGCCGGTATCTGGATGTACCGGGATGCACGCAAGCGTGGGCGGTCAGGGTTGTCGGTGGTTCCTTATTTGTTGGTGACGGCGATTTTCGTGTCTGTGGGGCCGTTGTTGTATCTGGTGGTGCGGGGGCTCACCAAGCCTGACCACGACGTTTAAGCTCCAGCCGCCGGACGAACTCTTCCAGCACCAACGTGTACAGATCGTCCTGCAGGTACGCGTCTTCGATGCCGGCGTCGATGTTCGGGTTGTCGTTGACTTCGATCACCACCACTTTGTCGCCGGACTGTTTGAGGTCGACGCCATAGAGTCCGTCGCCAATGAGATTCGCGGTTTTCACCGCCAGTTCAACCACCGCGCGCGGCGCTTCGTGAACCGCCAGGGTGCGGCATTCGCCGTTGATGTCCTGGCCTTTGGCCTTGTGGTTGTAGATCTGCCAGTGGCCCTTGGACATAAAGTACTGACAGGCAAAAATTGGTTTGCGGTTGAGCACACCAATGCGCCAGTCGTACTCGGTGTAGAAGAACTCCTGGGCCAGCAGCAACACCGAGTGTTCGAACAGTTCGGCGGTGGCCTTGAGCAAGGCTTGCTGGCTTTCGACCTTGATGACGCCCCTTGAGAAACAGCCGTCGGGGATTTTCAACACCAAAGGAAACCCGAGTCGCTCGCCTACCCGCTCAAAGTCTTCCGGTCGCTCCTTGTAGAGGATTTCAGTGGCCGGCATGCCCAGTTGATGGCTCTTGAGCAAGTCAGTCAGGTAAACCTTGTTGGTGCAGCGCAGGATCGACGCCGGATCGTCCATCACCACCAGGCCTTCACTCTCGGCTTTTTTCGCGAAACGGTAGGTGTGATTGTCGACACTTGTCGTCTCGCGTATCAGCAGCCCGTCGTATTCGGCGATTCGGGCGTAGTCCTTGCGTTCGATCAGCTCAACGTCGATACCCAGCATCTTGCCGACCCTGACAAAGTTGTCCAGAGCCTTGGGGTTGGAGGGCGGTAATGCTTCTTGCGGGTCGTGCAGAATGGCCAAGTCATAACGGGCCAAACGCCGAGAGCGTGGCAGGCGCCAGATCTTGCGACTGAAACTATCCAGCGCGTTAGCAAACTGATCTTCCTGATCTTCACGCAACTTATGCAGGGTGCCAAACTTTACACCTTCGATGTGCCAACCGTTAGTTCGGCGAAATTCAACTAACAATATCGGACAAGGGAAAACCTCGAATAACTGTCGAGCCAATTCCTGTAATGGCTCGATGGAGGTCTGGCCGAAGTACAGGGTCAAGGTGAAGCCTTCGGTGTCGCTGTAAACATGATGACTTAAGGCTTTTTCCAGGGTTTTATCCAGATCGTCCAAGGCCAGGCCATACAGGGACTTTCGGGTCAGTTCGCTGATGGTCCGCACCGACGGAATCACCTTATGCCCCCGTGCCTCGGCCAGCAGCGAGCAGTAATAACCGTGCCCGAGGTACTTGTAACTGCGGCACAGGTTGATCACCTGAACCCGTTTGCCCTGCTCGTTGTTGCGGGTCTGTTCGAGGTATTCCTGGGCGGTGACGATGTCTTCACTGGGAAAGTAGGAGGCCCAGTCTTCCTTGCGTTCGACGATTATCATCAACGGGCTGGAAGTTCTGATCGAGGCATTTAAATAGTTTGCAGAAGTTATTGCTGTCGGCAACGTTTGTTCGGATACTTCGCGCCAATGACCTTGTACCGCTGACATAGTGATTGATCCGTTGGAGAACAAGACCTTTCCTATTAAGCACGAACTTTTTCGAAAGTCCCGTTTCGTTACGCAACTTTTACGGCGGTCATATGAATCCTGTTTTTCGCCTGGCGGTCATTGAAGACCTTCCAGCACTGCTGGCACTCGAACAGCAATGCTTCACCACCGACCGGCTCAACCGGCGCAGTTTTCGATGGATGATCAGCCGGGCTCACGGGCAACTACTGGTGGCCCAACGTGGCGAGCGATTGGTGGGGTATGCGCTGGTGTTGTTTCACCGGGGTACTTCACGGGCACGTCTGTACTCGATTGCGATCGCCGTTGATGCTCGCGGCAGTGGGTTGGGCAGGCAATTGCTCGAACGTGCCGAAGCCTGCGCCCTTGAGCACGATTGCGCCTACCTGCGACTTGAAGTGCGCATCGACAACCCGATGGCAATCGCTCTGTACGAACGCAACGGTTATCGGCGATTCGGGCTGATTCATGACTATTACCAGGACCATGCCGACGCGCTGCGACTTGAGAAACACGTTCTGTAGCAGCTACCGAACGCGGGCTACGCCAGCTGCTACAAAGGCTGCTTCAACCCAACCTTATACAACGCACCATCGTCTTCATCGGTCAGTACATACAGATAACCATCCGGCCCCTGTCGCACATCGCGAATCCGTTTGTTCAGCTCACCCAACAGCCGCTCTTCGTGAACAACCTTGTCGCCGTCGAACTGCAGGCGGATCAGTTCCTGCCCCACCAGCGCGCCGATAAACACGTTGTGCTGCCAGGCCTTGAAGCGATCGCCATCGTAGAACGCCATGCCGCTGAGGCCGGGGGATTTTTCCCAGACATGCTGTGGGCCCACGGTGCCTTCGACGATTTTGCCCTTGGCTTCCGGAATCGGCAGGCCGGAATAATTGATGCCATGGGTTGCTATCGGCCAGCCGTAGTTTTTGCCACGTTCGATGATGTTGACTTCGTCACCGCCCTGAGGACCGTGCTCGTTTTCCCAGAGTGTGCCGCTCCAGGGGTTGAGCGCCGCGCCTTGCGGGTTGCGATGGCCGTAGGACCAGATTTCCGGGCGAACGCCTTTTTGCCCGACGAAGGGGTTGTCCTTCGGCACCTTGCCGTCGGGATAGATCCGCACGACCTTGCCTTGCAGCTTGTCGAGATCCTGCGCCGTGGGCCGGTCGTTATTCTCGCCCAAGGTGATAAACAGATAACCGTCGCGGTCGAACACCAGTCGGGAGCCGAAGTGATTACCAACTGAAAGTTTGGGCTCCTGACGGAAGATCACGTTGAAATCCTTGAGGGCCGTGAGGTCTTCCGACAACCGTCCGCGACCGACCGCCGTACCGGCCTTGCCGCCCTCCCCCCCGCCCTCGGCATAAGACAGATAAACCATGCGGTCTTGCTTGAAGTCGGGCGACAACACCACATCGAGCAACCCGCCCTGCCCCTTGGCCCAGACCTGAGGCACACCACTGAGCGGATTCGAAAGTTTGCCATCGACACTGACCACCCGCAGGTTGCCCGGCCGTTCGGTCACCAGCATCCCTTGGCGGTCGGGCAAAAACGCCAGCGCCCAGGGATGCTCCAGGCCTTTAACGACAGGCGTGACCTCAAGGGTGCCCTCCTCACTTTTCAGTTCCTGGGCAGGCGCCGCAAACACGGGCGCGTTGGTGATCAGTACGCCGGCAAATAGTGTGGTCAGGAGGGTCTTACGCAACATGCACGATTCCTTTTGTGGTCAAAATGGCTGGCAAGACCTCTGTCCTGCCGTTCAACGGTTGCTGGTGTCTGCGTCCCGATGAGGCGGATTGGGTATGAATGTCGGTGGGCTGACGGGAGCCTGGCGATTCTGCGGATAACGGTTGCCGATACCGCCGTTCTCCAGAGTCGGTGCTCGCGGTACAGGCGCCGTACTCGGCCCGCGGATCACCGGGATGCCGGGGCGCGTGCCTTGCATGCTGTTGGGATTGGCTCGGCGGATCGGGTTGTTGTAAGGATTGTTATTGGTGCTGCCCGGCAGGTTCTGGGCCAGCAGCAAGGGTGAGGACGGCATCGCGGTGTCCGCCAGAGCCCAATGGCTCAGCACGCCGTTTAATGTCAGGACGATGATGCCAAGCACACATCGGATCATGGGGACCTCTCGAAATGAGCGTGCAACGTGATTAGCCTCACGCTACGCCCGGACTTCGGTTTTGTTAACTAAAACCTCCTTCAGAAGATGTAACACCAGTTGACTGCACCGCTGATCCGCCCGCCGAACCGGGCCGCAGGCGACTGAAACTTTTGCCCTTGCGTGCAGGTCACCTGAACATCAACCGACTGACGAGAACACGGCGATGGCACGGGCAATCTGGAAAGGCGCAATCAGTTTCGGTCTGGTGCATATCCCCGTGGCGCTGGTCTCGGCAACGTCTTCCCACGGGGTGGATTTCGACTGGCTCGACAAACGCAGCATGGAGCCGGTGGGCTACAAGCGCATCAACAAGGTCACTGGCAAGGAAATCACCCAGGAACACATCGTCAAAGGCGTCCAGTACGAAAAGGGGCGTTACGTGGTGCTCAGTGAAGAAGAAATTCGCTCGGCGCACCCGCTGTCGACCCAAACCATCGACATTTTTGCCTTTGTCGACAGCGAGCAGATCCCCCTGCAAAACATCGACACACCCTATTACCTGGCGCCGGACAAACGTGGCGGCAAGGTCTATGCGCTGTTACGCGAAACGCTCAACAAAACGGGCAAGGTCGCCCTCGCTCGCGTTGTGCTGCATACCCGTCAGCACCTGGCGGCTCTCATGCCGCTGGAATCGGCCCTGGTTCTGGTGATGCTGCGCTGGCCGGCCGAAGTACGCAGCCTGGATCAACTGGAGCTTGGTAGCGAAGTGACCAAGCCGGACTTGGCCAAGGGCGAACTGGAGATGGCGAAACGGTTGGTGGAGGACATGAGCGCCGACTGGACGCCCGAGGAGTACCGCGACAGCTTCGAAGAAAAGATCATGGCGCTGGTTGAGCAGAAGGCGAATGAAGGCAAGATTGAAATCGTCGAAACCGCTACGGGCGAGGAGGAACGCAAGACGGCAGATGTCATCGATCTGACTGAACTGCTCAAGCGCAGCCTCGGTACCAGGAGTGCCGGTAAAACGGCAGAAAAAGCCAAAGCGAGCACAGATAAGAAAGCCACGAAGCGTTCTCGTGGCTGATCGGTTAGTGGAGTGCCCGTACGTTATGCGCTGAAAATACTGGCCTGCTCGCAATGACTAAATGCGCCGCAAAGCAAACTCAGATCAGCACAAAAATCGCCAGCAACCCGCCAAAAATCGCCCACTTCTCCAGGTAATAGCGAGCGCGGTTACGCTTTTTGAGCGCTTTGCCGCGCAAGCGAACCTTGTAGATTTTGGCAAACAAACGGTTGATAGCACCGGTCTTGTCTCCCGCATCGTTCGGTGCCCCCGCCGCCGCCATCACTGTGCGGCTGAACCAGCGGTTGAACGCCGCAGCCCAGCGATACTTCATCGGCCGTTCGACGTCGCAAAACAGGATGATGCGGTTCTGCTGGGTGGTGTTTTCAGCGTAATGAATGAACGTTTCATCGAACATCACCGCTTCGCCGTCACGCCAATGGTAGCTCTCACCGTCGACGTTGATATAGCAACCGGCATCGTTCGGCGTTTCCAGCCCCAGGTGATAACGGTACGAGCCGGCATACGGATCGCGGTGGCGGACCAGTTTGGAACCCGGTGGCAGTTCGGCAAACATCGCTGCCTTGATCGAGCCAATGCTTTGCACCAGTTCAGTAGTCCGCGGGCAGAGCTTCGCGGCCGACGGGTGACTGTCGCCATACCACTTGAGATAGAAACGCTTCCAGCCACTTTTGAAAAACGAGTTGAAACCGACGTCGTCGTACTGATTCGAGCGCTTGATCTCCCCGGCCTTGAGCAGGTTCTGGCCTTCGGCGCGAATCTCTTCCCAATGAGCCTGCAAAGGGCTCAAGTCAGGAAAGTCCGCCGGATTGAGATAAGGCCGATTGGGGGTTTTCGAGAACATATAAAGGAAGCAATTGATCGGCGCCAGAAACGTCGAGTGGTCGCTTAGTTGGCGGCCTAGTTTGTGGCGCACCTTACCGCGCAAATGGACATACGCGATGGAGATGACATAGATAGCGGCAATAATGAGTTTCACGGAAATCGTCACACGTCTGAAATGAACAAAGTGCGTCCCGATGGCGCGTTCTTGAGCCATGCCGACAATCGGCATGGGGGCGAAAGATGTCATTTTAGCCATACTTTGTAACCAATAGTTAACCTTCAACTGTGAAAATGTGTCTACTCATGCCCGCCAAAACGCCACGCGGCTTTAACGCCCTATTAGTTCAAAGGATCGTCTAAGCTCAGATGTAAGCATGAGGGCTCAGCCATGTGCGGACGACTTTCGCAGTACCGAGGCATTCACGACTTCGTCAAGGCGCTGAGCATGCCCAACGCCTTGGTCAACAATGCCGGCGATCAGCCATTCGAGCTCTACAACGCCGCGCCGACGACTCAGCTCGCCCTCTTCCACCAGGAAGGCGACGTGCTGCACGCCGACAGGGTTCGCTGGGGCTGGCGGCCGCATTGGTCCGAAGAACACCCTATGCCGATCAATGCCAGGGTCGAGAAAGTCAGTCACGGCCCATTCTTCAAAACCATATGGCCGCACCGGGCGATTGTTGCCATCGATAACTGGTTTGAATGGGTTTACGAGGGCGGCCCGAAGAAGCAGCCCTACCTCATCCGCCGCAAGGATCGCGCACCGATCCTGTGCGCGGCGATCGGTCAATACCCAAGGTACGAACATCAGCCGGACGAACATGACGGCTTCGTGATCATCACCGCCGACAGCAAGGGCGGCATGGTGGATGTTCACGATCGGCAGCCGGTGACGCTGAATGCCGAACTGGCCCGGGAATGGCTGGACCCGGCCACGCCGAAAGAGCGAGCCGAGCAGATAGTACTGTCGCAGGGCGAGCCGGCCGAGACATTCGAGTGGTTCAAGGTTGATCAGGCCGTGGGCAATGTGCACAACGATGGCCCTGGCCTGATCGAACCTATCTGAACATCGCGCGACACCATTCGTCGCATAGAAAGCGTGGCGCGGAATACGCGTCAATGTCTGGCTTAGGGTTTGCACATGCCGGCGATAGCTGCCCCAAAACGACGTAATTCTGACGCGGCGGCATTCACATTAACGTTTAAGGACTCCAGCGATCCGCTTGGTCAGTCACCGGGAGATGTAACGTGTCAACTCTCAACGAAATCGCAGCGAACCACGCGAGAATGGCTAAGGCAAAGGAAGAAGAGTCGACCGGGCTGAGTGAGCGACACCCTCAAATAGTGGGCAGTTTCGAAATCATATGCATTGATGAGCAACAGCACATTCCACTGCACCTGATCACTGGCGTACAGGACAACCACCATCATTACAACGGGCAGATAGCAACAACGTCATAACCACTGTCTGGAGAAGTGATCTGCACAGTCCAGCCTTGCGTAAAAGTCATCTCGTGATACTCGACGATGGCGCTGATTTCCGGGCAAAGCTTTTTGGCTTCCTCTGGAGAACGGTCTACCGAGATATTGACCGTACGATCCTCGGCCGAGAACTCGGAGGCCTGGGTCAAGGCGTCATTGCCATCGAGGATTTTGCAGAGTAATGAGGCGTTTTCGGCGGACTCATCCGTAGCGCTGGAGTAAGCGTATTGAACCGTCACAATCGTCAGGAAACAGAACATACCTGCTGCGAATTTGTTTCTCACTTCCATGTTCCTTGGGTGGGGGATGGAATACTAATTCAAGAGTCGATCAATCGTTATCGGTTTTGAGGGCCGGTGTTTTTCTTTACCCGCTCACGGCTTGCAAAGGTTATGTGATTGGGGCTAGATCGTTCTCAAACGCCAGTTCACCCGGGATCTATTTATGCCGCTGAGTTTTCATAAAATGCACGCCAATGGCGATGACTTCGTCATTGTGGACTCGCGAAACTCGGCCAATCCAGTGACAAGTAGTTTGGCTCGGCGAATGGGTGATCGGAACCGAGGCGTCGGATTCAATCAACTCGCAGCAGTGGTTGATTGCGATGATGCCGATGCCCGCTTGATGTTTTGGAATGCAGATGGCTCCACGCTGGATGCTTGTGGCAGCGCAACGCGGGGTGCCGCGGACATGCTGATGCGCGAATCCAATATGACTTCGATAGCGCTGCGAACCAACCGTGGTCTACTCACTTGCGAACGAACTTCAACCGGCGCAGTTTCGGTCAACATGGGCGAACCGCTTTTCGGCTGGTCGGACATTCCCCTGGCTCAGGAACTGGATACTGCTGTTTTGCCACTGGCTGGTGGACCGGCAGCCTGCAGCATGGGCAATCCTCACTGCACCTATTTTGTGGATGATCTGACAGCCATTGATATAGCGACAATCGGACCGACCATTGAAACCGACCCACTGTTTCCCCTCAGGACGAACGTGCATTTCGTCCAGATCATTAACCGACAACACATACGGTTGCGCATCTGGGAGCGCTGGGGTGGTATTCCACTTGGTTCGGGTTCTTGCTCTTGTGGCGCCGCTGTCAGCGGAATTCGTCGTGGTTTATTAGACCATTCCGTTGAGGTTGAATGTGATGGCGGCACCGTAACGGTTCAATGGGATGGCGTGGGCCCTGTCTTTCTCATCGGGCCGGTAGAGACTATTTTTTCGGGAACAATTACCGATCAGCTATATCGTCCCCCCCGCAGAGGCGAATCCGAATAGGTGCCCACCCTGACCAAGTGCTGGCCATTCAGCAATCCTTCTGAAAGACACCTGGCCGGGCAAGCGCTGCCGACTTTACCCAGAGCCGCGCCCAGTGTCCCGAACACAACGCTGAACAAAAATAACATTGGGGTCCGTTCAAGGGTTTTCCCTACGTCTCGTCACCCACCAGGACGAACCACCCTCATCGGGCAGACCTAAACAGCGGGGGGCCAACCTGAAGAAGCTCGCGACACGTTATCGCGCGCCGTACAACTGCCGTCACACTTATGCGACAATATGCGGAATGTCTGGCATGAATCCCGCCTTTATTGCCCAACAGCTTGGACAAGCGTCCAGATGCTGCTCTCGACTTATGCGCGCCGGTTGAAGTCTAGCGGTGACTGGGGAGAGATGGAGAAACTCCAAAACGCCCCAGGTATGGCCCAAGCGCCAAAATGCGCAGCTCGCAACCCATTGATAGGTAAAGTAATTGATCTCCACAGCTAACATCACGATGCAGTTCGGCGCCAAGCCGCTATTCGAAAACGTTTCGGTCAAATTCGGCGCGGGCAACCGCTACGGTCTGATCGGCGCCAACGGTTGCGGCAAATCGACCTTCATGAAAATCCTCGGTGGCGATCTCGAGCCGTCCGGCGGCCAGGTCATGCTTGAGCCGAACGTGCGTCTGGGTAAATTGCGTCAAGACCAGTTCGCCTACGAAGAATTCA
Source organism: Pseudomonas sp. P1_A1 (assembly GCF_056406935.1). Taxonomy (NCBI): domain Bacteria; kingdom Pseudomonadati; phylum Pseudomonadota; class Gammaproteobacteria; order Pseudomonadales; family Pseudomonadaceae; genus Pseudomonas; species Pseudomonas sp. P1_A1. The sequence continues at coordinate 302,762 of NZ_JBFTZE010000003.1, forward strand.
CCGTGATCGACACCGTGATCATGGGTCACGAAGAGCTGTGGAAGGTCAAGGCCGAGCGCGATCGCATCTACTCGCTGCCGGAAATGACCGAAGAAGACGGCATGGCCGTGGCCGAGCTGGAAACCGAATTCGCCGAAATGGACGGCTACACCGCCGAGTCCCGGGCCGGCGAGCTGTTGCTGGGCCTGGGTATCGGCATCGAGCAACACTTCGGCCCGATGAGCGAAGTGTCGCCGGGCTGGAAACTGCGCGTGTTGCTGGCGCAGGCGCTGTTCTCCGATCCTGAAGTGCTGTTGCTCGACGAACCGACCAACCACCTGGACATCAACACCATCCGCTGGCTGGAAAACGTGCTGACCCAGCGCTCCAGCCTGATGATCATCATCTCCCACGACCGTCACTTCCTGAACAGCGTGTGCACCCACATGGCTGACCTTGATTACGGCGAGCTGCGCCTGTTCCCAGGCAACTACGACGAGTACATGACCGTGGCGACCCAGTCCCGCGAGCAACTGCTGTCGGACAACGCCAAGAAGAAAGCGCAGATCTCGGAACTGCAATCGTTCGTCAGCCGCTTCTCGGCCAACGCCTCGAAAGCCAAGCAGGCAACTTCCCGCGCCAAGCAGATCGACAAGATCCAGCTGGCCGAAGTCAAACCTTCGAGCCGTGTCAGCCCGTTCATTCGTTTCGAGCAGACCAAAAAGCTGCACCGTCAGGCGGTCATCGTCGAGCGCATGGCCAAAGGCTTCGACGGCAAGACCCTGTTCAAGGACTTCAGCTTCACCGTTGAAGCCGGCGAGCGCGTGGCGATCATCGGCCCGAACGGTATCGGTAAAACAACCCTGCTGCGCACTTTGGTCAACGAATTGACCCCGGACGCCGGCACCGTGAAATGGACCGACGCCGCCGAGCTGGGCTACTACGCCCAGGACCACGCGCACGACTTCGAAGACGACTGCAACCTGTTCGACTGGATGGGCCAATGGACCCAGGGCGGCGAGCAACTGGTTCGCGGTACCCTCGGGCGCATGCTGTTCTCCAACGACGAGATCCTCAAGTCGGTCAAGGTCATCTCCGGTGGTGAGCAAGGTCGCATGCTGTTCGGCAAGCTGATCCTGCAAAAGCCGAACGTGCTGGTGATGGACGAACCGACCAACCACTTGGACATGGAATCCATCGAGGCGCTGAACCTGGCGCTGGAGAACTACCCGGGCACGCTGATTTTCGTCAGCCACGACCGTGAGTTCGTATCGTCCCTGGCCACCCGCATCATCGAGTTGAGCGCCGATGGCGTGATCGACTTCAGCGGCACCTATGACGACTACCTGCGTAGTCAGGGTGTGTTGATGTAAGGCGGCTTCTGGCTGCAAATGGAAAGCCCCGTCCTGGTGACGGGGCTTTTTGCATTTCAGATTGATCCACTTACTGCCGATCTGTCATCCACATCGTTAGCCTGCTTCCTTTTATCCCCCACCCGCGCCATGATGCAGTTCTCCTACCGCCGCCCGCGAACGAGCTCTCATGTCTGTGCAGCAACTGCCCCCGCAAAGCTCCATGGCGATCACCCTGCAGATCGTTTCCATCGTTTTCTATAGCTTTATTGCCTTCCTTTGCATTGGCCTGCCGATTGCCGTGTTGCCGGGGTATGTCCATGAACAGTTGGGGTTCAGCGCCATCGTCGCGGGGCTGACCATTGGTTCGCAATACCTGGCCACCCTGCTCAGCCGTCCGATGGCCGGGCGCTTGTCAGACAGCGTCGGCACCAAACGGGCGATTGTTTACGGGTTTTCGGGGATTGTGTTGAGCGGCGTACTGACGCTGATATCGACCCTGCTGCAAAGTTTCCCTTTGTTGAGCCTGATCATCCTGATCGCCGGCCGGTTGTTGCTGGGGATTGCCCAAGGGTTGATCGCGGTCGGCACCGTCAGTTGGTGCTTGGGCAAAGTCGGTGCCGAACACGCCGCGCAGTCGATTTCCTGGAACGGGATTGCCTCGTATGGCGCCATCGCCATCGGCGCACCATTGGGCGTGGTGATGGTGGCTGAATTGGGCTTCGCCAGCCTCGGGATCGTGCTGTCGTTACTGGCCCTGTTGGCACTTCTGTTGATCCGTAACAAACCCTCGGTGCCCGTGATTCGCGGCGAGCGCCTGCCGTTCTGGGCGGTGTTCGGGCGCATCGCTCCCTTCGGCGCGAGCCTGAGCCTGGCGTCTATCGGTTATGGCACGCTCACCACTTTTATTACCCTGTATTACGCCAGTTGTGGCTGGACCGGCGCGGCTTACTGTCTGACGGTGTTCGGGGTGTGTTTCATTCTGTCGCGGCTGTTGTTCATTTCCAGCATCAACCGTTTCGGTGGTTTCACCTCGGCCATTGCCTGCATGAGCATTGAAACCGTGGGGCTGGCCCTGTTGTGGCTGGCGCCCTCGACCGTTTACGCCTTGATCGGCGCAGGCCTGACCGGGTTCGGCCTGTCGCTGGTCTATCCGGCGCTGGGGGTGGAAGCGATCAAGCAGGTGCCCAGTTCCAGTCGCGGGGCGGGTTTGAGTGCTTATGCGGTGTTTTTCGATCTGGCGCTGGCGATTGCCGGGCCGTTGATGGGCGCGGTGGCGTTGAACCTGGGGTATGCGTGGATTTTCTTCAGTGCGGCGTTGTTGTCCGTGACCGGGCTCGGTTTGACCCTATTACTGAAACACCGCGCCATCGCCTGATCTCCACCCTCCCCGGAGCTGCGTCATTGAGTCATTGGCCAGAATTGATTTATTGATCCGCGGTTTGCATGCCGGCCCGACTCGGTTTGCCCAGGGCATGGGAGAAGAAACGTCCGGCTTCGGAGATCAGGTTACGGTGAATGTCCTTGCGGTCGACGCCGTCGGCGTCGGTGCACAGCGCCGGCATGGCGGCGATCTGTTCTTCGTTGCACGGTGCCAGGAACACGAAGTGCCCTGCCCCGGCCAGTAATCTGAAATCCGGTGCAGTCGGCAGTTTGCGCGCCAGCGCTGCGGCGTTTTTGTCGAACGCCACCAGTTTGTCGCCATCGCCGCTGTATAGAAGCACCGGCACATGCACGTCGGCCAGGGTCTGGCGGCCGAACTTCAGACTCAGCGGTGCCATCAACAACAAGGCATGCACTCGCGGGTCTGGCACTGGCTGCAAGTCATCGCGGTCGACGATCAGTTCGCCTTGGGTGTTGYAGGCGTCGTGGTCGTCCGGGCGCTCCTGGCAATAACGGCGCAGACGGTCCAGGTCCGGAGTAGCGCCGGACAAGATCAACGCGGTCTCACCGCCCGCCGAATAGCCGATCACCCCAACCTGATCGGCATTGACGAAGGGCGCAAGCATACGGTCGCCCAAGGTCGCGGTAATGGCTTCGGAAATCTGGATCGGCCGCCCGTAAAGATTGCTCAAGGTGCCGAGGCGGCTGTGGTCTTTGGAGTTGTCGCCGGGATGGATCACCGCCACCACCACAAACCCTTTGCGTGCCAGCGAGGTGGCCAGATCGTGCAGGGCCAGCGGAGTTCCGGTATTGCCATGAGACAGCATCAGCATCGGGAAGCGTCCGATGGCGACTTTGGTGTCTTCACCGGCTTCGACCGTGTAACCCTCGAGTTTGCTGGAATGTTCCCTCTCACTGGACGGATAAAAGGCGATGGCGCGCATCGGCTGCAAGTCCAGCGGGTCGAGGAATGTCATCTCATGGAAACCGACGCTCCAGTGAGGAAACAGCACAGGCGCGGCGTGCACCGAATTCAGGCTGCCGAACAGGCAAATCAGTAATGTTGCACAAAGACGCACCATGGGATGCCCCACCTTATTACCTGACCGCAGATGTTAACCCTCGACTGCATAACCTGGGCCAGAAACTGATCGCCGCCAGAAACAAAAAACTCTGTACCTGGCCATCACGATGACCAGAATACAGAGTTTCAGGGGTATTGCCCGAGCTGTTTACGACTTTACGCAAGCCTTACGCGGCGGCGAACAATTGTTCGCTGATTTGCGCCTGAGCGTCGCTCATGGCTTTGCTGCGCACTTCATCACCGTAGGCCAGGCCGTGGGCGCGGACGAACTCGATGTCGGTGATACCGAGGAAGCCGAACATCACCTTCAAGTACTCTTCGTGAGCAGTGCCAGTCGGTTGGCCAGCGTGCAAACCGCCAGCCGTCGAAACGATCACCACTTTCTTGCCGCCGCACAGGCCTTCAGGGCCGGCTTCGGTGTAGCGGAAAGTCTGGCCGGCCACGGCGATGCGGTCGATCCAGGCCTTGAGTTGGGTCGGGATCGTGAAGTTGTACATCGGCGCTGCAATCACGACGGCATCGGCGGCGAGGAATTCGGCCAGGGCCTGCGCACTCAAATCGGCTTCATGCTGTTGCGCGGCGTTGCGCAGTTCAGCGGCGGTGCCAGCGGCGACCAAGGTGGCGGCGGAGAAATGGCTGATGGCGTCGGCGGCCAGGTCGCGGTAAGTCACCACGACGCCAGGCTCGGCGGCTTGCCAGGCTTTGACGACTTCGCCGCTCAACTGACGGGAAGCCGAGTTGTCACCCAGAATGCTCGAATCGATATGCAGTAATTTCATGTGGGATCTCCAAGGTGAGGATCGCCACCCGGCGATCTGATGGAAACAATCCTACCGACGAAACCAATAGCTGATTAGCCGGCAATAATGCGATAGTTCGTCCCACTGATAGAACAGTCGGATTTAAATCATGCAAGATCTCAACGACCTCTACTATTTCGCCAAAGTGGTCGACGCCGGCGGCTTCGCGGCGGCCGGGCGTTTGCTGGGGATTCCCAAGTCCCGGTTGTCGCGACGCATCGCCGAACTGGAAGAACGCCTGGGCGCACGCCTGCTGCAACGCACCACCCGCCAACTCAACCTGACCGCGGTGGGCGAGCGCTACCTGCGGCACTGTCAGGCGATGCTGCTGGAAGCCGAGATGGCCGACGAAGCGGTGGCCAGCATGTCCAGCGAACCCCGGGGGCGGCTGCGGGTTTCCTGCCCCGTCGGGTTGGCCCATCAAATGCTGCCGGGGGTGATCAGTGACTTTCTGGAGAAATTCCCTCAGGTTCAGTTGGAGGTCATGCTGCTCAACCGTCGGGTTGATCTGGTGACCGAGGGCGTCGACGTTGCCTTGAGAGTGCGGGATCTGGGGGATGAAGATCCGTTGCTGGTCACCCGCCGTTTACGGCAGGCGCAGACCGTTATGGTCGCCAGTCCGGGGTTTCTTCGTGAACGGCAGATCAAGACCCCCGACGACTTGAAAAACGTACCGATTCTGGGCGCCCTGGAAGCTGATCGGCTGGTGCATCTGCGCATGCTTGACCAGCACGGCAAGGCCTGTGACATGACGTTCGAAGCCCGATTGGGGATCGATGACTTTATCGTGCGCAAGGCTTGTACGCTGGCCGGGCTGGGTTTCACCGTGCTGCCGATGCTGTACTGCGAGCAGGAACTGGAAAACGGCTCGCTGGTGCAATTACTGCCCGACTGGTCATTGCCGGGCGGCTGGCTGCAAGCGGTCTACCCTCATCGACGCGGGGTGATGCCGGCGGTGCGCGCCTGGATCGACCATTTGATCGAATCATTCAATGCCTGTGGGGATCGACTGTTATGAAGGCAAGACCAATGAGCGAAGAGGATGTCGCGCAATTCTGCCTGGCGCTGCCCGGCGCGCGGGAGGATTACAAGTGGGGTGGCGTGCGGGTGTTTTCGATTGCCGGGAACAAGATGTTCGCCTTGCAGAACCTGCGGGGCCAGTCCCTGGCCTTCAAGGTCGACAAGGACCTGTTCCTGGGCCATTGCGACCGACCGGGCATTCACCCGGCGCCGTATCTGGCCCGGGCGCAGTGGATCATCATGGAAACGCCCTACCCGCTGGGCATCGAAGAGCTGCAAGGCTTGCTGCAACGTTCCCACCAATTGGTGGTGAGCAAGTTGCCCAAGCGCACGCAGGTCGGCTTGCTGCTTTAAAGCCTGCGCTTAGAACAGCGCAAACAGATTAGCCCCAAGAAACAACTGGTCGATCCAGAACACCTGATGCATCAGCACGATGAGCCAGAACACCAGTTGAAACGAAACCTTGCGGGTCTTGTGCCGAAACACTTGCTGGGCCAGCAAGGCACCCGGCCAACCACCCGCCAGTTCCACCGCGTGCAAGACGTTCTCCGGCGTGCGCCAACTGTCGGCGCGGGCCTTGTACTTGTCCCCCCAGTACAGGAAAAACGCCAGCACACTGACGACGCCATAGGCGGCCAGGGGAATCACCGACACCCCGCGCAGCCACAGCGACACCGAGCCAAACAACGGCACTGCGCACAGCGCAACGAACACCAGCAATTTCAACCGCAGGTTTTGAATCGCTCCCCCGGACTTGCGCCCGGGGTTGTTGCGTGCGGTGGCGTCGCTCATGGCTTGGCCGCGGTCCAGTCGACCCAACCGAACTGCCAGGTCGCCAGGATCACCAGGCCGAACGCAATGCGATACCAGGCGAACGCCGCGTAGCTGTGGCTGGCGATGAACTTGAGCAGGCCCCGGACGGCGATCATTGCGAAGATAAACGCGGTGACGAAGCCGATGGCGAACACCGGGAAATCAGCCGGCACAAACAGGTGGCGGTATTTATAGCCCGAGTACACCGCTGCGCCGACCATGGTTGGCATGGCAAGGAAGAACGAGAATTCGGTGGCCGTCTTGCGCGACAAGCCGAACAGCAAACCGCCGATGATCGTCGAACCGGAACGCGAGGTCCCCGGGATCATCGCCAGGCACTGGGCGAAACCGACTTTCAGGGCTTCTTTCCAGGTGATGTCATCGACGCTTTCGGCATGCACGACATGCTGCCGGCGTTCAGCCCACAACATGATGACCCCGCCCACGACCAATGCGCTGGCCACGGTGATCGGGTTGAACAGGTACTTGTGGATCAGGTCAGCGAAAATCACCCCCAATACCACGGCCGGCAGGAAGGCGATCAACAGGTTCGCGGTAAAGCGTCGAGCGCTGGGTTGCGTCGGCAAACCGATGACCACGTCGAGGATCTTGCGGCGAAACTCCCAGACCACCGCCAGAATCGCGCCGAGCTGAATGATGATATTGAAAGCCATTGCCCGCTCGCCGCCGAAATTGAGCAGGTCCGCCACAATGATCTGGTGCCCGGTACTGGAAATGGGCAAGAACTCGGTCAGCCCTTCTATAACGCCTAAAATCAATGCCTGAAAGGCTGTCCAAAGATCCATCATTCCCCCAAGAAGCCATGCCCCCAGGCATGCCCCGTTAATAATTTGTAGAGCGTTATTCGCGATCAGCGTGCGTTGAAACCCCGCGCGCACAAGATCTACACAAAACCGTAAAAATTCCGTGAAAAATCGACTTGGACTCAGGTTTTCCCGCGCGGGGCCGAAATCCTATCAGACAAGCCTCATTTACGCTGCCGCGTAATAGGACCTGAGTCGGATAGGCCTCGATCGGCAACGTGTGGTTGGATGCTGGCGATCGTTTATGACAAGAACAAGAAAACGGAGTAACAGCGTTATGAACAGCTTGCGCAGTGTGTCGATCAGTCGACGCTTGTGGCTTATCTTGATCGTGGCCGTGGTGATGCTGTTGACGTTGGGTGCGTTGATGCTCAAGCAGATCCACGACGACCTCTATCAGGCCAAGGCCCAGAAGACCCAGCATGTGGTGCAGACCGCCAGTGGCATCCTGACCTACTACCACGATCTGGAAACCGCCGGCACCCTCACCCGCGCCGTCGCGCAGCAGCAGGCACTGACCGCCGTGCGTGGTTTGCGCTACGACCAGAATGACTATTTCTGGATCAACGACCTGACGCCGGTCATGGTCATGCACCCGACCAACCCAAAACTTGAAGGCCAGAACCTCTCGACGATCCGCGACCCGGACGGTTTTGCACTGTTCAACGAAATGGCTGCCATCGCCAAGGCCAAGGGCGCCGGCATGGTCAACTATCGCTGGCCGAAGCCGGGTGCCAGTGCGCCGGTGGAAAAAACCTCCTACGTCAAACTGTTCGAGCCCTGGGGTTGGGTAATCGGTTCGGGCGTGTACATCGACGACATGCAGGCCGAGTTTAATGCGCAGGTGTGGAAGGCGTCTTTCGTCGGCCTGGTGATTGCCCTGATCATGGCGCTGCTGGTGATCATGATTGCCCGCAGCATCGTGCGCCCGTTGCAGGAAACCGTGAACGCCATGGCCAACATCGCCAGCGGTGAAAGCGACCTGACCCGCAGCCTCGATACCCATGGCCAGGACGAAGTCACGCAACTGGCCCGGCACTTCAATGCCTTTACCGCCAAGCTGCGCCTGGTGATCAGTCAGTTGCAAGTATCCGCCGGCGCGCTGGGCCAGTCTTCCAGCGAACTGGGCAACGACGCCACGCAAGCCCAGCAACGCAGCCAGCAGCAATCCCAGCAAATGGAACTGGTGGCGACCGCGATCAACGAAGTGACCTACGGCGTACAGGACGTAGCGAAAAATGCCGAACATGCGGCCAGTGAAATGCGCGATGCCGAATCTCAGGCGCAGCAGGGGCAGATCAATATCGATGGCAGCCTGCAGCAGATCGATAAACTGTCTTCGACCATCGATCAAGCGGTCGAAGTGATTCGTACGCTGGCCGACGAAAGCACGCAAATCGGCAGTGTCCTGGAAGTGATTCGCTCCATCGCCGAGCAAACCAACCTGCTGGCCCTCAACGCCGCCATCGAAGCCGCCCGGGCCGGTGAGCAAGGTCGAGGGTTTGCGGTGGTCGCCGATGAAGTGCGCCTGCTGGCCCAGCGCACCCAGAAGTCGACGGCAGAAATCCAGTCGATGATCGAACGCCTGCAAAGCCATTCCGAAGCGGCGGTCAAGGTCATTGGCGACAGCAGCCGTGCCTCGCAAATCACCATCGAGCAGGCCGGCCTGGCCGGTGCCAGCCTGAATGCCATCGGCCAGGCCTTGCGCAACCTCAACGGCTTGAATGCCTCGATTGCCAGTGCAACCTTGCAGCAGGCGCATGTGGTGGAAGACATCAATCAGAACGTCACCCAGGCCGCCGGGTTGTCCCACAGCACGGCATTGGCGGCCGAGCAGTCGAGCGTGGCCAGTGTTCACCTCAAGGAATTGAGTGAACAGTTGAACGGGTTGCTCAAGCAGTTTCGCGTCTGATCACTTGTAGCGGCTGCCGAACCTGCGAGGCTGCTGCTACACCGGACCGCGCAAGCCGGTTCTACTTGGCCACGCCTGCCGCTACAATCCTCCCCCCTTTCGTCTTCCCCAAGGATCCCCCATGTCCGGGCTTGAACTGTTTGCCGCCGCCCTCGGTGTGATTGCCGTCTGGCTGACGGTCAAACAGAACCCCTGGTGCTGGCCGGTCGGTCTGGTCATGGTGCTGCTGTACAGCTGGATCTTTTTCGAGGTGAAGCTGTATTCAGACATGCTGCTGCAAGTGATCTACGCCGCGTTGCAGCTTTACGGCTGGAGGCAGTGGACTCGCCCGGGCGTGACGCATGACGGGCGGCACGTCAGCCTGCTCGATGGCAAATCCGTCGCGCTCGGGCTGGCCGTGGGCGCGGTCGGCAGCCTGCTGCTGGGGGCTGCGATGGCTCACTGGACCGACGCCGCCCAACCCTGGCTCGACGCCGCCTTGACCGGTTTCAGCCTGGTAGCACAGTTATGGATGGCGCAAAAACGCCTGCAATGCTGGCCGCTGTGGATCGCACTGGACGTCATCTTCGTCGGCCTGTTCATCTACAAAGAGCTGTATCTGACCGCCGCCCTCTATGGGGTTTTCGCCCTGCTGGCGGTGCAAGGCTGGCGGACGTGGCGCGCCGACCCGGCGTTGCGCACATGAAAGTGCTGGTGCTCACAGGGCCAGAATCCAGCGGCAAGAGCTGGCTCGCCACCGAGCTGCAACAGCAATTTGGCGGCGTTCTGGTGGGCGAATACGTGCGCTGGTTCATTGAACAGGAGGCACGGGACACCTGCCTCGCGGATATCCCCAAGATCGCCCGCGGCCAGTTGCAATGGGAAGATGATGCCCGCGCCCTGGCGCCACCATTGCTGATTCTCGACACGCACTTGCTGAGCAACATGCTTTGGAGCCAGACCCTGTTTGGCGATTGCCCGGCCTGGCTCGAACAAGCGCTGATCGCCCGGCATTACGACTTGCACTTGCTGTTGTCGCCTGAACTTGTCGACTGGACCGACGACGGCCAGCGCTGTCAGCCGCAGCTGGATCAACGCCGGGCTTTTTTCAACGCGACTCAGGCGTGGCTGGAGCAGCATCGCCAACCTGTTCAAGTGATCCAGGGCGACTGGGCAGAACGCCGTGCCCAAGCGTTGCAGGCCGTCACTCTGCTGCTTGGCGCTGAGCTGTATCCAGCCGTAGCAGTCGCCAACACCCCGGCACCCCAGCATTTGTTGCGGTAATTTTGCAAATGCGTCCGCTTCTGAAACATACCTCTGCTCCCGAAACGCCCGTTTCAGCGCCGTTCATCATCCTGTCATGCCATGTGTTAATGCACTGATACATCACAGCGCAAACCATGGATCCTGAGCTTTATACCGGCTTTTTTCCCGTTGCAGCCCCTGGCTTTGTCTCAGACTTGAAACATCTAAACCGTCGATCTTCTTTCCTTGATCGATAACCCTCTGAATCAAAACAATTATCCAAAAGCGGCACGGCTTTCGCTCTCTCCTTCACAACGCTGATCAGGACCAGCCCACACAAAGAAGGAATTGCCGCCGTGGGAAAATTTGATAACAGCATCTTCAGCCTCCTGCTGATCGGATGCGCATTGAGTTCAAGCGTCTGCCTGCCTGTCCAGGCTGACAACGGCATCATCATTATCAAACGTGATGTCCAACCGCGCATGGCAACGCGTGCGCCGGTGATTCCCGATCCTAGCCCCACGACCGCCAATGCCAACCCGTCCAAACAAGTCCTCAGGCAAACGAACGAGCTGAGCGACGGCGACTTTGCCAGCGTCGCCAGTGGTGCCAGCATCTCCCGCCTGGTCAATCAAAACACCAATAACCTGGGCGGCAATATCAGCAACCAGACCCAGCTTTCCAACCTCCCCGCCGGACGTTCAGGAAACTCGGGAACCGGTATTGCCAACATGGTCAATTCAAACATCCAGCAAGGCCTGGGTGCTCTGAAAGTCGTAACGGGAGACCGTTAAGATGAATCGTACGCTGCTGCTGCTCACCCTGTTTTGCAGTGCATCGACCTTTGCCCAGTCTCCCGTCATCGATAACGCCGAAATCGACGCGTCGGGCATGCAGCACCAGGGCAACCTCTCGGTCAATCAGGCGGCGGGCGATCAACAGCAACAGGCCAACGCCCGGGCCATCGCCATTGGCAACAACGCCAGTGCTACCACACAGATTCGCCAACGGCTGCGTACGCAGGTCGACTCGAGGGTCGATGCTCGATCCAGCATTCAAGGCGACTCCTTCAGCCACGGCAACGGCGTACTGGGCGTCAACCAGAGCGCGGGCGCCAGCAACCAGCAAGCCAATGCCCTGCGGATAAGCATCGGCACACAGCCGCAAAGTATCGACGACAGCGTCCTCATGCAACAGAACGTGACGCTGATCACCAACTCCGATCCAACTGACTCTGCACCAGGCTATCGCCAGGTCGCTACCAGCGATCAGGCCTTCACCGGTAGCCGTGGGGTGATCCAGTTGAATCAGAGCGCCGGGGTGGGAAACCGAACGGCCAACACCCTGAGCGTACGGGTCACGGACTGACCCAAACAGGTAGGAAACAACACTTAACCTAAAATAAGTACGGAGAATCACCATGAAACCTTCGATGGCACTCAAGCCTCTGGTTTTCGCAATTGCTGCGGTCATGGCTGTTGCTGTACAAGCTGGGCAGAACGATTGGCGTGACAATGACCACCACCATGGCCATCACAACAACCATCAACCTCCTCCTCCAACAAAGATCCCTGTCTATGCGACTGCCAATGCGTGGGATAGCCAGAGCAGTACCGGCAACCGCATCCACAATGAAGGGACTGTCAACGAAGCCGAGATGAACAGCTCTGCCACGGGCGCCAGCGGCAACGTCGGCGTCAACGTGGCGGCCGGTAACGGCAACCAACAAGACAACGCGTCCGCTATCGCAAACGCTGCCTCAAACTCAAGTCAAGATAACAGCTTCGTGTTTGGCACAGCCGAAGCCACCGCCGACGTCACGCAATACAGCAACAATAACAGGGTCACCAACTTCGGCAGCACAGCCTCTGCCGTGATGGGCGGATCGGGTAATGGCGGCAGCGGTAATATGGGGATCAACATTGCTGGTGGCGACCTTAACCAGCAGAAAAATACCATGGCGATTGCCAACACCAATGCTCCGCTCGGTAACGCGACAGCCACCGCCTCTGCCGATCAACAAGGGCCTGGCCTGGTCGTGAATAACTACGCCGATCGGACGACCCGCCTGGATACGATAACCGTTACCACAACGGCCAGCGGTAGTTTCTCTCGCGATAAATCTTCCGATTTGAGCGTCAATAAAAGCGCTTCTTCGAGCTTTGACGTGAGTGGTTCCAGGAGCTCTGAGGCCAGTGGTTCCAAGAGCGTTGATGTGAGCGGCTCCAGAAGCTCGGATAGCAGCTCTACTCTCAGTGCGTCTTTGAACGCTGCCGTGGACGCTGCTGCGAATGCCACCAGGACCGTGACTCGGGATGATGGCCGTCGCGAACGCACCCGCACCGATACTTTAGACGCATCGCTTACCGCATCGATCGATGCATCCCTCGACGCATCGCGCAATAAATCGAGCAATTCCTCGTTCCAAAAATCGTTCGATAAATCGTGGGAGAACTCGTCCGACTCCTCGTTCGAAAAATCGGGCAGTAAAGCGTCCGAATCTTCGTTCGATAAATCGAAAACGTTCAGTGAGAGCAGTTCTTTTGATTTGAGCAACACCTACTCCTATCAAGTGCTGACTCCAACTGGCTGGGCAAACCCTGTGACCAACACTGCGACCCTGAACGGTTCGGTGAATGGTGGCAGTGGCAACCTGGGCGTCAACGTGGCTGCCGGTGTGGGTAACCAACAAAGTAACTCGCTGGCCATTTCCAACAACTCGTTCTAACGGCTGTTTCTGGAGGCCCCCTTACGGGGGCCGTTTTCAACACAACCAGAAGGCGTCCCACCATGCGCATTATCATCGCCCTGGCATTTTTACTCTGTGTGACCAGTGTGAGCGAGGCTGCACAAATGCCGCTTTCCGTCCTGCCGGGCGGCGCGGTGGTGTATAAGCCGATCCAGAGCATGCGCGAGCGTAAATTTGCCGACCTGGTGCAACAGAAAACCGACTTCAGTTGCGGCGCGGCTGCGCTGGCGACCATATTGCGCCAGGCCTATTGGCTGGACGTGAATGAAGAACAGATCATCGAAGGCATGCTGGCACACTCCGACCAGGATCTTGTCCGCGTTCAGGGCTTCTCCATGCTCGACATGAAGCGTTACGTGGAAAGTATCGGCATGCGGGCCCGTGGCTACCGGGTAGCGCCGCAAACGCTGAGCGAAATCAGAATTCCGGTGGTGGTGCTCCTGGATATCCGTGGCTACAAACATTTTGTGGTCATGCAAAGAGTCCATCAGGGCTGGGTCTATATAGGAGATCCGGTACTCGGCCATAAACGCTACAAAGTCGACGACTTTGTAAAAGGCTGGAACGGCATCATCTTTGCCGTGATCGGTCAGGGTTACGACAAAACCAATGCGTTGCTCGACCCACCCGTGCCACTGACCGCCAAGAACCGCATCAACACTTTCGCCCCGGTGCGAGACGCAGAGCTGATGGATTTCGGATTCATCCAAAGTGACTTCTTCTAATGACAAGGAGCACGACGCTCCGGGAGCATCCAATGAAGACTCCAATCTGGCTGGCCGTGGTTTGTCTGGCCGCCAGCCTGCCGACCCAGGCACAGACGTTCAAACCCATTGAACTGAAGGATCAGGAACTGGCGACCCTGCGAGGCCGCTATGTCATGCCGGGACGGATCATCAGTTTCGGCGTTGTCATGACCAGCACTTGGCAAAATGCCAAAGGTGACGTGATCGGGGCAACTTCCTCGATGAAAATTCAACAATCAACCATCAAGCCACAACTTTATGTGTCTATGATCGACGAAAAAGGTCATGGCTCAGCGCGCACGCAAGGCAACGGCAATGGCAATGGCAATGGCAATGGCAATGGCAATGGCACCAATACCAGTACCAATACCGGTACCGTCACTGGCGGCAGCGGCCTCAACAGCACCGAAGGCGTCACTCAAGTCGTGCGTGCTGCCGGCGACAATAATACTGCCTACAACAACGTTGAGATCAACGTCACAAAGGCTAGCCAAGCGCCAGCAACGCAACAGCAGGACCAGGCAGTGGCCGCACAACAGCAGGGCCAGGCATTGGCCGCAGGCTCGACGTTGGTTGGCAACAATGGCGCAGGCTCACTGAGCATTTCCTCGACCGGTAGTGGTGTGCAACTCAATATCGTGGCCAACAACAACCAGGGCAGTACCGTACAACGCCTGGCCCAGGGTGGGCTGATGCAGAACACGACTTTGCTCGGCAGTAGCAACCAGGTCCGCAACCTCACGTCCTTCAATATCGTGCTGCGTGACAACGTGCCGACAGCCAGATCGGTGAGCGGCAATCTGGACCAACTCAAAGGTCTTCGCACTCTCGGATTCTGATCTACGCTCAGTGTCACCGAATGTAGTCAAAAGGGACGGCTAACCCATGCACCGATCGTTGACGTTCAGAGCTATCGTTTGTTTGAGTAGCCTGGCCCCGGTCACACTGCTGTACGCAGCAACGGACCCCCAGGTTGAAGCACTAAAACAAGAACTCATGGCGTTGAAACAGCGTTACGAAGCACAACAGAACGCGCTGATGGTACTCGAGCAACGCGTTCGCCAAGTTGAAGCAGCTCCTGCGACACCTGCTCCCAAACGCCTGACCAAATCTCCCGCGCAAACGCCCAGGAGTGGTCAGACGGTGGCTGCCGGTGCGCCGGGAGCCACAGGCAGTTCATACGGCCAGTCGCTCAAGGAGGATTCGGAGCCTGCGCAAAGCGTTTCCAACCTGTATGACGAAGCCAGCGGCTTCTTCGGTGGCGGCAAGTTCAGCGTCGAAACCGGCCTGACCTACACGCACTACGATACCCGTGCATTGGTGCTCAATGGCTTCCTGGCACTGGACTCGATTTTCCTCGGTAACATCAACCTCGACCGTATCAAGGCGGATAACTGGACCCTGGACCTGACTGCCCGCTACAACGTGGCACAACGTTGGCAGTTCGACATTAACGTCCCCGTGGTGTATCGCGAATCAACGTATTCCTCCGGTGGCGCCGGTGGCGCAGGGCCGGCGACGTCGGACGCAACCGTTACCCGCGACCCGACCATCGGTGATGTGAACTTTGGCGTCGCTTACAAGTTTCTGGATGAGTCGCCCAACCTGCCCGACGCGGTATTTACACTGCGCGTCAAGGCGCCGACCGGTAAGGACCCTTACGGCATCAAGCTGGTCAATGACCCGAACAACGACAACCTATCGGTACCCCAGGACTTGCCCACCGGCAATGGTGTCTGGTCGATCACTCCGGGTATTTCGCTGGTCAAGAGCTTCGACCCGGCCGTGCTGTTCGGCAGCCTGGCCTACACCTACAACATGGAAGACTCTTTCAGCGACATCAGCCCTCAGATCAACTCCAAGGTGTCTGGAGACGTGAAACTGGGCGATTCCTGGCAGGTTGGCGCCGGCATTGCATTCGCCTTGAACGAGAAGATGAGCATGTCGTTCTCGTTCACCGATCAGTTCGCCCGCAAGAGCAAGATCAAGCCGGACGGTGGCGATTGGCAATCGATTTCCAACAGCGATTACAACTCGGCCAACTTCAACATCGGCATGACCCTGGCAGCAACCGATAACCTGACGATCGTTCCCAACCTGGCCATCGGCCTGACCGACGACTCGCCGGACTTTTCCTTCAGCCTGAAATTCCCGTACTACTTCTGACCGCCTCACCCCAATGGAAAAGGCCCGCTGCGATGGATGTCGCAGCGGGCCTTTTCGTTTACCCGCCCTAGCGGATCTGGTGCTTGTGCAGCAATCGGTAAAAAGTCGGCCGCGACACACCCAGGACCCGGGCGGCAACACTCAGGTTGTCGCTGTGCCGGTTCAGCACATCGCACAACGCCTGGCGTTCGGCGCGGGTCTTGTAGTCTTCAAGGGTGCCCATCGGCGTGGCGAAGGCGTGTTGACTGAGCAGCCCAAGGTCTCGCGCCTCGATCTGCCGTCCTTCGGCCAATACCAGCCCACGACGGACCCGATTGGCCAGCTCGCGGACATTGCCCGGCCAGTCGTGCTTGCCCATGGCAACCAATGCATCTTCGCTGAAGCTGCGCGGACGACGACCGGTTTCACTGCTGTAGAAATGGGAAAAGTGGTTGGCCAGCATCAATAGATCGCCATGGCGTTCACGCAGCGGCACGGTGACCACTTGCAGCACGTTCAAACGGTAGTACAAATCTTCGCGAAAGCGTTTGTTCTCGATGGCCTCTTCAAGGTCGACGTGCGTCGCCGCCAATACCCGCACATCCACCGGAACAGGCTGATGGCCGCCAACCCGCTCGATGTGTTTTTCCTGCAGGAAGCGCAGCAGATTGGCTTGCAACTCCAGGGGCAGATCGCCTATTTCATCGAGAAACAGGGTGCCACCGTTGGCCGCTTCTATCCGCCCGACCTTGCGCTGATGGGCGCCGGTAAAGGCCCCCTTCTCGTGACCGAACAATTCGGACTGGATCAAGTGTTCGGGAATCGCGCCACAGTTGATCGCCACGAATGGCTTGCGGTGGCGCTGGGATTGTTGATGCAGGGTACGGGCCACCAATTCTTTACCGGTGCCGCTTTCGCCGCGGATCAGCACCGGCGATTCGGTGGGCGCCAGCTTGCTCAGTAATTTGCGCAGCTCGCGAATCGGTTTGCTGTCGCCGAGCAGTTCGTGTTCAGGCTGATCGATATGAACCGTGCCCTGCCCGCGCAGGCGCGCCATGCCGAACGCTCGGCCCAGAGTGACCTGAACCCTTGAAACATCGAACGGCAAGGTATGGAAGTCAAAAAACCATTCGCAGACGAAATCCCCGACATTCTGCATTCGCAGGACATCCTGATCGAGCACGGCGATCCACTCGGTACCGCTACGGGTGATCAGTTCCTTGACGGCTTCCGGACGTTCCAGATGAAATGGCTGCAAGCGCAACAGGCCGACGTCGCAGGTTCGTTCCGCGGCGTTTTCCAGGGTACTGCTGTCGACATCCCAACCCACAGCGCGTAAACCCGGCAGCAAACGGTGGCAGTCGTCGCAAGGATCCACTACTAAAAGACGTCGTAAAGCAGGCGCTTCGATCATGACTGTTCCTTGGCGCCAAATTTTAGGAAATATTATTAAAAACAGTCATTTGGCGGGCTTCGGTGTAACACTAGCAAAAAATTGACGCGGGCTTGTATCGATTGCTTATAGGGACGTCGGCTTATTAGTTATAAAAAATCACTTAATGAGTTGCCTAACGAATTGAACCTTTCATTCAGCTTTCAGCAACTGCCTGAATCGCCGGCGAATCAAAGAAAGTTGAAATTTCTTTTGATTGTGTGTGACCCAACCCCCGGTTGCGGACATCAGTACAAGTAACCAGCCGAACGGTAAGCCCAACCGACGGCACATCACTTGATTGGGCACACAGAGAGAAGACCCCATGAACGCCCCGCTCCGTATCAACGAAGCTCTTTTGATTGCCGACCGCGCATTCCAACCCTTTCAATGCGTAGCCTGGGCCCCACAAGACGGTAATGGCGAGCTCAGCCTGACCATCATTGATCGCACTAACACTCGTATCAGCCGCAAACAAATCCCCAGCAGTGCCTATTCCGATCCGGAGCAACTTGCACACTTGCTGGAACAAGCCCGCGCCGAGCTGAGCAAGGAAGGTTACACACTGCAATCGTGGTCCATGCCGCATTAATCTTTTTCGCGGATTACCGCCCGGTAATCCGCGCCCCTTCTTCTCTTTAGTTGACGGTTTTTTACGGTCAACTGCATAACGCCACTCACGTTTTCCAACTTCTAGCCGCCAGATTACTTGGCAGGCTTGTCAGTGGTTCGAAAAGACACTGTTCTGGCACAAAACGCCGCTCCTCCCGAGCGTAATGGCAGTTGCACATCATCGAATTCAGGGATTGAATGTTCTGCTCAGACAGTCAACCTCCGGGCACCCGGACAAGGATGACTGGCAAGGAGATGCGTGCATGTCACTCCAGACTGCTTTTGCCATACCGACAACGGTGAAAGACGCCGGGCAACTCGATAGCCATTTCGCCGGCAGCGGCAAGACTCAAGTGTATTTCGCCGGCAGTACCTCCAGCAGGGTCAATGGTGTGGCGATTGACCACACCGGCCGAATACTGGTGGCAGCCAAGGTCGGCACGCCAGGTGGCAGCCGCTTTGGCCTGGCCCGCCTGCGTGAGGACGGTTCGGCGGATCTGGCCTTCGGCAAACAAGGCAGCATCATCGGGCAATTCGCCCACGGCTACGAGGCCATGGCGGGCACGGTGCGGGTGCTGGCCGACGGGAACATTCTGGTGGCCGGCCTGCACTACGAAAATGCTCATCGTACGCTGCCCGCCCTGGCGATGCTTGATCAACGAGGCTGCCCGATACAGGGTTTTGGTGAGCATGGCCGCTGCGTGGTGCGCCTGCCGGGGAATCTTTCCCAAGGCGCTCGCGACGCCTGGTTACCACCCGGCGTGCCGGGTACCGAGGCCTGTGATATCCGCGTGCAGGACGACGGTCGAATCCTGCTGCTGGCCAATCATCACTTTGAATTGGCCGATCACGTCGGCATGCTGATTCGGCTCAATGCCGACGGCTCGCTGGACAGCACCTTCAACGGTCGTGGTTTTGTCATGGTCCGGCACTTATTGATGAACACCTGGCTGAACAGCCTGATGGTGCAATATGACGGCCGAATCCTGGTGGGCGGATCGATCAACTTCCCCGAGGAAGGTTTGCTGGCGCGTTATCACACCGATGGCCAGCTGGATGACGGCTTCGCCGTGGATGGGTTCATGACCTTCAAGGCCTGGGGTCACAGTGCCCGGGTCTGCCAGATCGTCCAGCACGAAAATGGTGATTTGCATTGTTTTGGCAGCAGCCGCGACCCGATGCACTGCCTCGCCCTGAACGTTCACAGCAATGGCCGACCTGATATGCATTGCAATAGCGGCCAGCCACAACTGTTGGAAATCAGCCACAGTGGCTGCCAGTGGACCGCCGCCCAGATACAACCGGACGACTGTGTGCTGACGGTCGGAGCGACGGGAGGCGGGCTCGAAGGCGATTTCATTCTCGCCCGGTACTTACCCAATGGGGCGCTGGATCGCAGCTTCGCCAATGGCATGGGCTGGGTCCGCACACGCCTGAGTCGAGGCCCCGACACCGCCACTTCATTGGCTGTGCAGGCCGATGGTTGCATCGTCGTCGGCGGTTATTCACTGGATGGCAACTACCGCGCCGTCGTCGCCCGTTATCAACCCTAGTCTCCTGCACTTGATCTTCCCTTCCGCTTACGGCAAGTTGCGCGCTTCTTAATACAAGGAGTAGCCGATGTCCGGCTCAATGGCCCAGGCCTTCGCACACAATTTTCTTGGGCATTCACCCCGCTGGTACAAAGCCAGCATTATCGGATTCCTGATTCTCAACGCCCTGGTGTTGTGGACGATCGGTCCGGTGGCGGCCGGCTGGTTGTTGGTGCTGGAGTTCATTTTCACCCTGGCCATGGCGCTCAAGTGTTACCCGCTGATGCCCGGCGGGTTGCTGCTGATCGAAGCACTGCTGCTGAAAATGACCACGCCCCAGGCGCTCTATGACGAACTGGTGCACAACTTCCCGGTGATCCTGTTGCTGATGTTCATGGTGGCGGGCATCTACTTCATGAAAGACCTGCTGCTGTTTCTGTTCTCGCGCCTGCTGCTGGGAGTTCGCTCCAAGGCGCTGCTGGCGTTTATGTTCTGTTTCCTGTCAGCGTTTCTCTCGGCGTTTCTCGATGCATTGACCGTGACCGCGGTCATCATCAGCGCGGCCGTGGGGTTTTATTCGGTGTATCACCGCGTCGCCTCGGGCAACGATCCGCGTCAGGACAGTGAGTTCGGCGATGACCGGCAGTTGCCGACGTTGCACCATGCCGACCTCGAACAATTCCGCGCCTTCCTGCGCAGCCTGCTGATGCACGGCGCGGTCGGCACAGCGCTGGGTGGTGTTTGCACACTGGTTGGCGAGCCGCAAAACCTGCTGATCGGCCATGAGATGGGCTGGCACTTCGCCGAGTTCTTTCTGAAGATCGCCCCGGTGTCGTTGCCGGTGCTGGCAGCAGGCCTGGTGACGTGCGTACTGCTGGAGAAACTGCGCTGGTTCGGTTATGGCACGCTGCTGCCGGACAACGTGCGTGCGGTGCTGGCCAACTACGCCGCCGAAGACAACGCCGAGCGCACTTCCCGTCAGCGCGCCGCGTTGCTGGTTCAAGGGGCGGCGGCGCTGATTCTGATTGCCGGGCTGGCATTTCACATCGCCGAAGTCGGCCTGATCGGCTTGATGGTGATCGTGCTGATCACCGCGTTTACCGGTATCACTGACGAACACCGCCTCGGCACCGCCTTCAAGGACGCCATGCCGTTCACCTCGCTGCTGGTGGTATTTTTCGCCGTGGTGGCGGTGATTCACGATCAGCAACTGTTCGCGCCGCTGATCCAGTGGGTGTTAGCGCTGCCGGCGGATCAACAGCCGGGCATGCTGTTTATTGCCAACGGCTTGCTGTCGGCCATCAGCGACAACGTGTTTGTGGCGACCATTTACATCACCGAAGTGAAACAGGCATTCATCTCCGGCCACATGAGCCGCGAGCACTTTGAAACCCTGGCGATTGCGATCAATACCGGAACCAACCTGCCGAGCGTGGCGACGCCTAATGGTCAGGCGGCGTTCCTGTTCCTGCTGACCTCGGCGATTGCCCCGCTGATTCGTCTGTCGTACGGGCGGATGGTGTGGATGGCGCTGCCATACACCGTGGTGATGGGGGTTCTTGGCTGGTATGCGGTAAGTTACTGGCTGTAACCCAGAACAAAAATGTGGGAGCGTGCCTGCGCGCTCCCACATTGGTTTTGTGTGCTTATCGAGAGAGGATGTATCGCTCGATCGCCTCGGCCGCGCCGTCTTCGGTATTGGCCCCGGTCACCACGTCGGCCTGACGCTTCACCGCCTCTTCCGCCTGCCCCATCGCAATCGATAACCCGGCACGATGAAACATCGCCGGGTCATTGCCGCCATCGCCCATGGCGGCGGTCTGTTCCAGCGATACACCGAGAAACTCGGCCAGCGTCGCCAGTGCCGCGCCCTTGTTGGCTTGCACCGCCGTCACATCCAGATAGACCGGTTGTGAACGCGACACCTGCGCCTGCCCTTCGACCTTGGGCAGCAACCGCGCCTCCAGCTCGATCAACAGTTCGGTGTTGTTGCTGGCAGCGACAATCTTGTCGATGCGGGCCAGGCAAGGCTCGAAACTCTCGACCACCACCGGCGGATAACCCAGGCCATGTTGCTCTCGCGGGACCATCGGGCCGTACGGGTCCTTCAACAGCCAGTCGCCACCGCTGAACACCCAGACTTCAATGTCCGGCTGATCGGCAAACAGCGCCAACGCCGTCAGCGCTGCGGTTGCCGGCAGATAATGCGCCACCAGCAAACTGCCGTCCGGGTTGACGATCGTGCCGCCATTGAACGCCGCCGTCGGCAGATCGACGCCCAGGGCTTCGATCTGCTGCAACATGGCTTTGGGCGGACGTCCGGTGGCCAGGCTGAACAGCACGCCGGCGTCACGCAAGGCGCGGACGGCATCGATGGTGCGCTGGCTGAGGCTGTGATCGGGCAGCAACAACGTGCCGTCCATGTCACTGAGTAGAAAACGGATGGATTGTTGCGTGACGTCACTCATCCGAGGCTGTGCCAGACGCGACCGTCGCGGGTCAGCAGTTCGTCAGCGGTCTTGGGTCCGTCTTCACCGGCCGCATAGCTCTCCACGGTTGCGTCCCGCTGCCAGGCGTCGAGGAACGGCTGCACGACGCGCCAGCCGTTCTCGATGTTGTCGGCACGCTGGAACAGCGTTTGATCGCCGGTGAGGCAATCGTAGATCAAGGTTTCGTAGCCGGTGGAAGGCTGCATTTCAAAGAAATCCTTGTAGGCAAAGCCCAGCTCGATATTGGCCATGTTCAACGCTGGCCCCGGCCGCTTGGCCAGCAGGTCGAACCACATGCCCTCGTTGGGCTGGATCTGGATTCGCAGGTAGGTCGGCTGCAACTCTTCGACTTCGGTATCGCGGAACTGCGCATACGGCGCCGGCTTGAAGCAAATGACGATCTCGGTGTCGCGCACGCTCATGCGCTTGCCGGTACGCAGGTAGAACGGCACGCCGACCCAGCGCCAGTTGTCGATCATCACTTTGAGCGCGACATAGGTTTCAGTGGTGCTGTCGGGCGCGACGTTGGTTTCCTGGCGATAACCGGGCAGCGGATTGCCATCGATTTCGCCGGCGGTGTATTGGCCACGCACTGAGTTGGCTCGAGCTTCCTCGGTCGACCAGGGGCGAATCGCACCGATCACTTTGGCCTTCTCGCCGCGTACCGCATCGGCGCCAAACGCCGCCGGCGGTTCCATGGCCACCATCGCCAATAATTGGAACAGGTGATTAGGCACCATGTCCCGCAGGGCGCCGGTGACCTCATAAAAACTGCCACGGGTTTCCACGCCGACGGTTTCAGCGGCGGTGATTTGTACGTGGTCGATGTAATGGTTGTTCCAGAAGGCTTCGAACAGGCTGTTGGAGAACCGGCTGACCAGAATGTTCTGCACGGTTTCCTTGCCCAGATAGTGATCGATCCGGTAGATCTGCTTTTCCGTCATCACATTGAGCAAGCACGCGTTCAAGGCTTCGGCGGTGTACAGATCCGAGCCGAAAGGCTTTTCGATTACCACCCTTCTGAACGCTTCGGGGGCTTCTTGCAACAATCCGGCAGCCCCGAGACGTCGCACCACTTCGCTGAAAAAGCGCGGTGCGGTGGCCAGGTAGAAAACGGCGTTGCCGGTGCCGCTGGCGTCGATTTTCGCCGCCAGCGCGTCATAAGTGCGTTCATCCAGGAAATCGCCCTGAACGTAGCTGATGTGTTTGGCCAATTTGGCCCACAACGCCGGATCAAGGGCGTGATCGCCCTTGCCGACCTTGGCTGCCACTTCCGCCCGAATGAAGTCTTCGAGTTTTTTGGCAAAGGCTTCGTCACTGATGGCGTTGTGATCAACGCCAACGATCCGCAGTCCATTCCCCAGCAAACCATCGCGACTCAGGTTGTACAGCGCCGGCATCAGCAGGCGCTTGACCAGATCACCATGGGCACCGAACAGAAACAGCGTGGTGGGCGGTGCGGGTTCTGCCTTGGATTTCCTGCGGATCACGTGGGTCATTTTTTCGCAGTCTCCACATGGCCGCCGAAACCGAAGCGCTGGGCCGAGAGAATCTTGTCGCCAAAGTTGCCTTGCCCGCGCGAACGGTAGCGAGAGAACAGCGAGTTCGACAGCACCGGTACCGGCACCGCTTGTTCCATGGCGGCTTCGATGGTCCAGCGCCCTTCACCGCTGTCGGCCACTTCACCCGAGTAGCCGTCGAGTTTCGGATCGGACGCCAGCGCATCGGCGGTCAGGTCCAGCAGCCAGGACGAGACCACGCTGCCACGACGCCAGACTTCGGCGATGTCGGCCACGTTCAGGTCGAAACGCTGATCTTCCGGCAGGCTGGTGCTGGCTTTGGTCTTGAGGATGTCGAAGCCTTCGGCGAAGGCCTGCATCATTCCGTATTCGATGCCGTTATGGATCATCTTGACGAAGTGGCCGGCGCCGGCGGGGCCTGCGTGGATGTAACCGCGCTCGGCGCGATCGTCATCGGACTTACGATCCTTGGTGCGCGGAATGTCGCCCATACCCGGGGCCAGGGACTCGAACAACGGGTCAAGACGCTTAACCGTCTCGGCATCGCCGCCGATCATCATGCAGTAGCCACGTTCCAGGCCCCAGACGCCGCCGGAGGTGCCGACGTCGATGTAATGCAGACCTTTTTCCGACAGGGTTTTGGCCCGGCGGATGTCATCCTTGTAGAAGGTATTGCCGCCATCAATGATGGTATCGCCCGCTTCAAGCAAGGTGCTCAGGGTGTCGATGGTGTCTTCGGTCGGTGCGCCGGCGGGGAGCATGACCCACACCGCGCGCGGCTTGGCCAGGCCAGCGACCAGGGCTGGCAAATCGGCGACGCCAGTGGCGCCCTCTTCGGCCAGGGTGTCGACAAAAGCGGTATTGCGGTCGTAAACAACGGTGGTGTGCCCGTTGAGCATCAGGCGCCGCGCAATATTACCGCCCATGCGGCCCAGTCCAATAATCCCGAGTTGCATGTACTGATGCTCCCTACTACAAATAAAGTGTGTCTAAGGTTATAGCCCAACGCGACTAGTGAAGGTTAGTCCAGAGCGGCGGGATGAAGTTTCCGGGCATTGTGCCCGATCCAGACTGATAACGTCGGGAATCGTGCCGAAGACACAACGACCATGAAAAATAAAAAAGTTCCCTTCAAGGGCAAAAGAAATCAAAATTGGCGCCGATAGTAAGTGAGCACCCGATTTCGGGAGCCGACTTACAGTTGATACCGCCATTTGCGAGGTGAGCAATGGGCACCGTACACACAGCACTGCCAGCACAAACCCTTTACGTCACGATCCGTCGCGATGAACTGCGCCAGTTGAAAGACGAGCGCGATCAGTTGAAACGGGAAGTTGCGCAATTGCGCCTGCTGGCCCAAGGCAATCAGGCTCAGCCCTTGCCCGTCACCCAACGTGCTCCTCACGCCTGATCTCCTCGCCTGCTCCTTCATTTGAGAGAAGGGATCAGCCACCGCTGTTTCCTTCTCGCTGCAATCCTGTCCGCTGCGACAACTCACAAAGTTTTCACACTTGCTTGGCGATACTCCGGCCCTTTGTGGCTGCTTGCTTTGCGAGCGRCATCCGTTCGTCTGTAACAAGGAGAGTGCCGACGGCCGATCATCAGGCTGGAGTGTTGAATGGCTTTGTTTAAACGCAGCAAAACGTCTGCGAATGGTTTTGATTGGGCAGGATTTCTCTGGTTATTTCTGTTCTTCTGGTATTTCTCCGGTATCACCCAACTGCTGATTCAACTGACGGGCACCTCCGGTTTTAGCGGGTTCCGCCAGGCCTTTGTGATGAGCGCCGTCTGGCTCGCGCCAATGCTGTTATTCCCCAAACAAACCCGTGTAATGTCCGCGCTGATCGGCGTGGTGCTGTGGGCCTGTTCGATGGCCAGCCTGGGTTATTTCTTCATCTATCAGCAGGAATTCTCCCAGAGCGTCATTTTCATCATGTTCGAATCGAACGTGTCTGAAGCCGGCGAGTACATGACGCAATACTTTGCCTGGTGGATGGTGCTGGCGTTCCTCGCCCACACCGCGTTCGCGTACTTCCTTTGGACCCGCGTGCGTCCGGTGCACCTGCCACGCGCCCAGGCGCTGATTGCCGCGACGGCGATTGTGCTGGCCGTGATCGGTTACCCGCTGATCAAGCAGACCGCGCACACCGGCAGCCTGGCGGAAGGCTTCGATAAATTCGAAACCCGCATCGAGCCCGCGGTGCCGTGGCAGATGGCCGTGGCCTATCACCGTTATCTCGGTACCCTGGCCGGCATGCAAGACATGCTCGACAGCGCCAGCAAGATTCCGCCGCTGAAGAACTTCACCGACTCGATGGCCAATCAGCCGGCGACCCTGGTGCTGGTGATCGGCGAGTCCACCAACCGTCAGCGCATGAGCCTGTACGGCTACCCGCGGGAAACCACCCCGGAACTGGATAAGCTCAAGGACCAACTGGCGGTTTTCGATAACGTCATTACCCCACGCCCCTACACCATCGAAGCGCTACAGCAGGTGCTGACGTTCGCCGACGAAGAAAACCCGGATCTCTACCTGACGACGCCGTCATTGGTCAGCATGATGAAACAGGCAGGTTACAAAACCTTCTGGATCACCAACCAGCAGACCATGACCAAGCGCAATACCATGCTCACGACCTTCTCCGAACAGGCCGACGAGCAGGCGTACCTGAACAACAACCGCAACCAGAACGCCGCCCAGTACGATGGCGATGTGATCGAGCCGTTCAACAAGGCGCTGGCCGATGCGGCGCCACGCAAGCTGATCGTCGTGCATTTGCTCGGCACGCACATGAGCTACCAGTACCGTTACCCGCCGACGTTCAACAAGTTCACCGACCGCAAAGGCGTGCCGGACGGCGTACGTGATGATCAAGTGCCGACGTACAACAGCTATGACAACGCGGTGTTGTACAACGACTTCGTGGTCTCGAGCCTGATCAAGGACTATGCCAAGACCGATCCGAACGGCTTCCTGCTGTACCTCTCCGACCACGGCGAAGACGTGTTCGACTCCGCTGGCCACAACACCCTGGGCCGCAACGAGAACAAGCCGACCGCGCCGATGTACACCATTCCATTCATGGCCTGGGCCTCGCCGAAATGGCGCGAAACCCATGACTGGAGTTTTGCCGCTGATCTGGGTCGACCGTACAGCAGCTCCCAGCTGATTCACACCTGGGCGGATCTGGCCGGCCTGAGTTTCGATGAACTGGACCGCGGTAAAAGCCTGGTCAGCGACAGCTTCAAGCCTCGGCCATTGATGATCGGCAACCCTTACGAGCGTGAGCAGCGGCCGTTGATCGACTTCAGCCTGATGAAACCCAAGGTCGAGCCTGTCAGCCCGGCGGTTGCCAAGCAGTAGTTTTGAGGGGCCCGCGACCTGGAGCGCTGTAGCAGCTGTCGAGCTTGCGAGGCAGCTGCTACAAATGACTTAAGGGCGTCCTGATGGGCGCCCTTTTTTATGGCTCGAAGGGCTAAAGCGCTTTGGTCCAGAACAGCATCCGGCCGTGCGCCGGGTCGAACATGCCGGGTGAAAAACCGAATTTGCCATAAGACGCCTGGGCCACTGGATTGCCTTCCAACACTTCCAGGGTGATTTTGCAGCAGCCGCGCTGACGTGCGATGTCCTCGACTTTGTGCAGCATTTTCTGGCTCAGTCCCAACCCGCGAAACTTCGACACCACGACCACATCGTGCACGTTGACCAATGGCCGACAGGCAAAGGTCGAAAAGCCTTCGAAGCAATTGACCAGCCCTGCCGGCTCGCCACCGACAAACGCCAATACACTGAACGCATGGGGCCGCTTGGCCAGCTCCCCCGGCAGTTGTTGCAACACATGGGTGGGCAACGACTGACCGCCACCCATCGGGTCTTCGGCGTAATGGTTCAGTACAAGACAAATCGCCTCGGCATGTGTCGGGTTGCTGTAACTGGCCTGAAGCACAAGAATTTCTGCGGATTCCATTTCCACCCTCGATCACACATGAAGTTGCCCCAGTTCGCTTCTTGCGCACTGAAAGGTCCTGCGACCTTATCGCGAGCGCCGGGGTGCCGACAACCGGATCCTCTCACCCCGTTGCACCTTCTCCCGGACATCAAGCCTCGGCAAAACGTTTTAGCTGCATCTCCTGCAAACGGCTGAGGGTGCGGCGAAACGGGAATTCCAGATAGCCCTCGGTATATAACGCCTCCATCGGCACCTGCGCTTCGAGGTACAGCGGCACCTTGCGGTCGTAGCATTCGTCCACCAGGGCAATGAACCGCCGCACGCCGTCGTCATGCACCGACAATTGCGGCAACTCGCGATCCCCTGCCGCCACCCGCTCGACACCGTCTTCAGTACCGCGGGCGATGCGTCCTTCGCGTTTTTGCGCGCTGAGATTGGGCACGTCACTCAACAGAATAGCGCTGAAGGTGTCGCACAGGGCCATGAAGTCCATGGCGGCAAAAGGCTGCTCGCAGACCTCGGCGTAACGGCACCAGAGCACGGTTCGACTGGCCTGCATGACATTGACCGAACGGTAGCCGATCTGCACCGGAGCGCTGGACAGCGACTGGCCGACGGTCAAGGCCTTGAACACTTCACCAAGGGCACCAGGCTGACCCGGAATGTTCACCCAGTAACGTTGCAGAGCAGCGCCAGGGTGCAGACGATGATCTTCCCCACCGTCCACCGCAATGACCTGCATGTGCTGCTTGATCGCAGTAATCGCCGGCACGAAGCGGTCGCGATTGAAGCCATCGGCGTACAGCTGATCCGGCGGTTGGTTGGAGGTGCAGACCACTACCACGCCCTGCTCGAACATCACTTGGAACAAGCGCCCGAGAATGATCGCGTCACCGATGTCGTTGACGAACAGTTCATCGAAACACAGCACCCGCACTTCCTGGCTCAGCTCGCGGGCCAGGGCCTTCAGCGGGTCGGCGGTGCCGGTCAACTGGAAGGAGCGCTGATGCACCCAGCCCATGAAGTGGTGAAAGTGTTGCCGCCGGGCCGGGACGCGCAGGTTTTGATAGAACTGATCCATCAACCAGGTCTTGCCCCGCCCGACCGGGCCCCAGAGGTACACGCCGGTGATGGGCGCACGACCTTCCTGCAAGGCTTCGTGGCATTTTTGCAGCGCCCACACGGCATGTTCCTGGGCTTCGTCCTGGACGAAGCCCTTCTGTTCGATGGCGTGTTGCCAGGCGCTTAAGGGAGAGTCGACATTCATGCGCGGCAGTATACGTCTCTATAGCGGCTCGCCAAGCCTGGCCCGTAGCAGCTGCTACATAAGCCGGTGGTTACAGCGAGATGTCCAGCCGGGCGATCTTGCCCTGTTCATTGAGGCGGAACATGTACCGCAGTTCCAGCGGGCTGCCGGGAAAGGTGCCGGAGATCAGGTTGTGCACCAGCACTTTGCCGGTGCGCAGTTGAACGTCGAGCACCTCGACCCGCGGCTGATAACGTTGCGCAGTGTCTTGCATCCATTGGGCGATGGCTTGTGTGCCGACCTGATGCTGCCCCTCATCGAACACGTTGGCATCCTCAGCGAAAAAACTGGCGACCCTCGAGGTGTCGCGAGCATTGGCGGCAGCAATGTAGGCGGCAATGGCGGGGGCCAGTGAAGAGGCTGGATTGGACATGTTTACGGCTCCTTGTGAGTTGATTCTGGAGCCATGCTAAAACAAGCCAGTGTCAGTTCTTGTCAGGAGTGAAACGCCCTGCTTCGTCCAGTTGCATCTGCTTGCGCCAAGTGCGCAACAGGTCGCTGCGCCGCCCCGGATAGCGCTCACCCTGTTCACTGGCGGCCGAGATCCGGTCGGTGCGGAACGTGCGATAGGCACCGCGCAACTCACACCAGGCGACGATGATCCGCACTTCATTGAGAAACCCCAGGGCCAGTGGCCAGATCAGCCGCTGACTGGGCACCTGGTTGGCGTCTGCGTAATCGATATGCAACTTGGCCTGATCGCGGATGGCTTGGCGAAACACATTCAACGGCACGGCATTTTGCGGATAGCCACAACCCGGCGGCCCCGGCAGCACTGTCGGGTTACGCAAGGCATCCTGAGCCGTCGGGTCGAGCACCGCGGCGATTTTTGCCAGGGCATCGGCCGCGGCTTTACTCAAGACCTCATCACCGCGTTGATCCACGTAGCGCAAACCGAGCACGATGGCTTCGGTCTCATCGGCATTGAGCATCAAGGGCGGCAGAAACAGACCGCTGCGCAACACATAGCCGATCCCCGCCTCGCCAAAAATCGGCGCGCCGAGTGCAGTGAGTTCAGCGATGTCGCGGTATAGCGTGCGTTCGGAAATCTCCAGCTCGCTGGCCAATGTCGCGGCAGTCACCGGACGACTTTTGCCCCGCAGCACTTGTAACAAGGTCAGTAAACGAGTGGTTCGCGACACGGTCGGCAGGCTCCTTTCTGGAAGTCGCCGGAGCTTAGCAGAGGCTGCTGTCAGAAAGTGGCAGTAGCGATGCCAGCCCGCGAAGGTGTCACGCCAGACACCACAAATCAGGACTACCGATCGACCTTATGCCTGGCCGCATACAAACACAGCATTTCCATGGCCAAGGTCGCCGCGGCCAGTGAGGTAATGTCGCCGTGGTCGTAGGCCGGCGCCACCTCCACCACGTCCATCCCCACCAGATTGATCCCGCGCAAACCGCCGAGAATCTCCAGCGCCTGCACCGTGCTCAAGCCGCCGCACACGGGCGTCCCGGTGCCGGGCGCAAAGGCTGGGTCGAGGCAGTCGATGTCGAAGGTCAAATACACCGGGTGATCGCCGACTCGCGCACGTATCGCCTCGACAATCGCCTCGCACCCTTGCCGATGCACCTGCCGCGCATCCAGCACCTGAAAGCCCTGATGATCGTCATTGGTGGTGCGCAAGCCGATTTGCACCGAACGCGACGGATCCACCAGCCCTTCCCTGGCCGCATGCCAGAACATCGTGCCGTGATCGACGCGCTTGCCCTCTTCATCCGGCCAGGTGTCGCTATGGGCATCGAAGTGAATCAATGACAGCGGGCCATGTTGGCGGGCATGGGCCTTGAGCAGCGGATAACTGATGAAGTGATCGCCGCCGAAGGTCAGCATCGCACATCCGTTATCCAGGATGTGCCCGGCGTGGGCTTCAATGCTTTCCGGCACCGAATGCGGCGCGCCGTAATCGAAGGCGCAGTCGCCGTAGTCGATGACCGCCAAGTGATCGAACGGGTCGAACGTCCACGGCCAATGGCGCTCCCAGGCGATCCCGGTGGACGCCGCCCGAATGCCGCGTGGTCCGAAACGCGCACCGGGGCGGTTGCTGGTGGCGGTGTCGAACGGCACGCCGCTGACCACCACGTCGACGCCACGCAAGTCGCGGCTGTAGCGCCGACGCATGAAACTGGTGATACCGGCGTAGGTGCTTTCGGCGGCAGTCCCGTAAAGACTGTCGCGGGTCATGGCCTGATCGTTCTGTGCAGGGACGTCCATGGGTGTGTTCCTTATTGTTGGCTTATTGGTGGCTACGGAAAGTGGTCCACAGGCGGGTGCGCTGACGCATGTCCTTGAGGCTCATGCTGCGGTCGGCGTAAAGCCGCTCACGCACCTCGGCCTGCGGGTAGATGTCGGGATCGCTGCGCACCGCCTCATCCACCAGTGGCGTCGCCGCCTGATTGGCCGTGGCGAAGAACAGCGTATTGGTCAGTGCGGCAACGGATTCGGGGCGCAACATGAACTCGATGAAGGCTCGGGCGGCTTCGGGGTGCGGCGCGTCCTTGGGAATCGCCAGGTTGTCCTGCCACACCAGCGTGCCTTCACGTGGAATGCGGTAAGCCACCTCGAACGGTTTGTTGGCCTTGCGCGCCTGATCGGCGGCCATGCTCGCGTCACCGTTGTAGGTCAGTGCCAGGCAGACGCTGCCATTGGCCAGATCGTTGATCTGCCGCCCGGTGGCGACGTACAGCACAGACAGCTGTAGTTGACGCAACAGGGCGTCGGCGGCTGTCAGATCAGCCTTGTCGGTGCTGTAGGGATCTTTACCCAAATAATGCAGCGCCAGGCCAATCACCTCTTGCGGCGAATCGAGAATCGCGATGCCGCAGTCTTTCAGTTTGCTGGCGTATTCGGGCTTGAACAGCAGGTCCAGGCTGTTGAGCGGGACGTTGGGCAAACGTTGTTTTACCGCTTCGACATTCATCCCTAGCCCGAGCGTGCCCCAGGTGTAAGGCACGCCATAGCGATTGCCGGGGTCGACCGCCGCCAGTTTTTCCAGCATGTCCGGGTCGAGGTTGGCGTAACTCTTGAGGCCATCGTGAGGAATTTCCTTCAGCGCTCCCGCCGCCAGGCCGCGCGCCAGGACGCTGGACGACGGCACCACCACGTCGTAACCGCTGCCGCCGGTGAGCAGTTTGGTTTCCAGGACCTCCGGCGTATCGAACGTGTCGTAGCGCACATGGATGCCGGTTTCCTTTTCGAACCGTTGCAAGGTCTCGGGCGCCACGTAATCGGCCCAACTGTAGAGATTGAGGACTTTTTCCTCAGCCTGGGCCGGCACAGCCATGGCGAGGAACAGCGCGGGTAAACACAGCTTGAAAAGCGGAGCCATGACGAACACCTGACTGGAGGAAGTGGTTGCAGGATGCGTCGTCGGTTACATTGAAAAAATACCAGGTTAGTTATCCTGACTTTATTGCGGAGTAATGTTTGATGCTCGGTCAACTGCATGATCTGGACCTGCACCTGCTGCGCCTGTTTGTCAGCGTGGTGGAATACGGAGGCTTCAGCGCGGCCCAGGGTGACCTGGGGCTGAGCCAGTCGAGCATCAGCCAGCAGATGGCCAAGCTCGAAACCCGGCTCGGTTATCGCCTGTGCAGTCGCGGCAAGGGCGGGTTCAAGATCACGCCCAAGGGCGAACAGTTGCTCGTTGCCAGCCGTGCCTTGTTCCAATCCATTGAAGCGTTCCGCCATCAATCCAACGGTGTGGCCGGACGTTTGATCGGCGAAGTGCGCCTGGGTTTGTCCGAAGCGCTTGATCAGTCGGTGCTGCAACGGGTGGCCGAGGCGATCCGACGCTTTCGCGAACGGGACGAATCGGTGCGTATCGAGTTGATCAGCGCCATGCCCGGTGAAATGGAACGGCTGTTGCTGCAACAACGGCTGGACCTGGCGATCGGCTATTTCTCACAGGCGCAGCGTGCTTTTGACTACCGTGAACTGTTCACCGAAACCCAACACCTGTACTGCGCCTCCGGGCATCCGCTGTTCACCGATGACGCACCTGACGATCAAGCGCTCCAGGCCTGCGACCGGGTCGATCATCCCTATCGTTTCCTGCGCAGCGACGAGCCGTTCCACGGGAAGCTGTGTTCGGCGCGGTCCGAGCAGGTCGAAGGCACCCTCGCTTTCATTCTGTCCGGCAAGCATGTTGGGTATTTGCCCGATCACTTCGCCCGTAGCTGGGAAGACAAAGGGTTGCTCCGTGCCGTGCGCCAGGGCGAGATGAGCTTCGAAGTGGCGTTCCACCTGGCGCGCCATCGCGCGCAGGTGCCGGGGGATGCGCAAAAGGCGTTTGAAGAGGATCTGCTGGCGGCGTTTGCTTGAATAGCAGGGACTCGCCACACTGCAGAACCCGGATGTTGCGGCCAAGGGTGAACCCGCGTCACCGATGGCTGTCGCACAGTTGAACCGTCCGTAATGCTCGAAAGCCGAGCCTTGAGCGGTTCGGCCTTTTTCTCTACGAGAGCCCGTCCATGCGCAGATTGCTAGCCCTGTCCCTATCCCTTCTATTGCTCTCCCTGAGCGCCTGCGCCCTGTTCCCCAGTCGCGACCCGCTGCACATCAACGTGGTCGGTATCGAGCCGCTGCAAAGCCAGGAACTGGAAGTGCGCTTCGCGATAAAACTGCGCGTGCAAAACCCTAATGAAACGGCGATCGCCTACAACGGCGTGGCGCTGGACCTGGAGGTTAATGGCCAGCCGCTAGCTTCCGGCGTCAGCGATCAGTCGGGCTCGATCCCACGATTCTCCGAAGCAGTGATCGTGGTGCCGGTGAGCGTTTCGGCCTTCTCGGTGCTGCGTCAGACCCTCGGGCTGAGTCAGACGCAAACACTGGACAATCTGCCCTATGTACTGCGCGGCAAACTGGCCGGCGGTGCATTCGGCACCATGCGTTTTGTCGATAGCGGCAAGCTCAGCCTGCCGGGCTCGATCTCCGGCACCTGGTAACGCCCCCGCTATGTAACGGGGTCGATCACCTGCGTCACACTATGCTTCAGACCTTCTACGTGCCAGTTGGCCCACAGTCGGGTCTTGCCGTTGCCGCCTTCATCCGGCTCTATCGCCAGCCAGTTTCGTGCGGCGATCAGGTAACGGCCCCTTGCGCCGACGGGCAACATGGTTCCGGTGATGCCGTAATCGATCTGCTCCTGATTGCCACCGATGGACTCCAGAAAGTGCACCGCCAACACCGGCGGCGCAGGATGGACGACGCCGGTGGAAATCAATTGGTAGATTTTCCCCGCACCATCGCTGCCATGCCGGGGCAACTTCGATTCGATCACACAGGCTCCGGCCACATGAACGTCGCCGGATACCAACGTGACCTTGCATGATTGGGCATTGGCGAAATCCAGCAGCCGCATGATCAAGCGCTTGCGTTCGTTGCGGTGCGGCAGGCTTCGCCAGTGGTCGCGTAAATCGTCCTCGAGTTCCTGTTGCCCCGACATCAGGTCCAGCGTCTTTTCAGCCGCCTGTAAATCAAGGTAACCCACCGGAATACTCGACATCAGCAACAGGTGTTTGTGCGCCGGGACCTTGTCCAGCCAGGCATAAATCGCATCCCAACTGACCGGGGAAATGACCCGGGTTTGTTGGGCCTGCGGGGTGGTCAAGTCCGGTGCACGTTCGCTGCGTAAATCGGGAACCAGCAAGGCCAACTCGCCAAGGCCGGTGAACCCCAGGTGAAAGCCATCAGCAGTGCCAGGAATCGCACAGGGATGGGTATCAGCGGATGGTTTGAGGTGAGGATGCGTCTGGATCAGTTGTTGCTGGAAAATCCTGAAATAGCGTTTGGCCGTGGCAAACAGCCCCTGGAACACTGGGCTTGAATGCAATATCTCATCGTAGGAACCCCAGCCATCGATGATGTCATGGTCATCCCACATCATCACCGTCGGAATGGCGCCGAACACCTTGGCCATCTCGGGCTGTTTCCAGCATTCCAGGTAGAGCCTGGCGAAAAACTTATCCAGATCGGCTTCGATTACCTTGCTGTAAGCGGCCTTTTGACGGTCGGCGAAGGGTTTGGCGAACCATGCTTTCATCGACGGCACACTGCTGCGCATGTCGTCGCTGTAAACCTGATCGCCGCCCATCAACAGCAGATGATAGGGCTCGCCCTGGTGAGCGCCCCACATGTGCTCCCAACGCTCGTTGTTCCGGTCGACCTTCTCCATCTCCTTGGGGTCGGAAAAACCGTTGCACGACACATAGGCAATGCGCGGCGACTGGCCCTTGGCCGGAACGACGAAGTTGGCCTGCGCACCGTCTACGATGACCGTGTAACTGGTGGCAACGGCCTGATCCTGCGCCGCTTTGAAATCGACGCGCCAGACGCGGGACTTAGGGTTGAGCAGCGGGATATCGGCGATGGCCAAGGGTGTGTCGGCAGTCACACCCTTGGGCACTTTTACCGTGGGTGGTGGCTCGCCCAAGGGTGAAACCACCAGGGCAGACACGTTGTAGACATTATTATTGATGCCACGAAACTGCAGAATCGGGCCGAGTAACAAACTCATGGCGAGTCCATCCGTTGACGGGGGTGTGAACGCCTGGAGACTAGACGACAATCACGCCCCCCGACGGATTATGCGTTGAGCCGCACGCCCGGTCTGGCTCGCTCATCCACCGTCAACTCAAACACGTCCGGGCGCGCATAGTGCCCGACCACGTCGTAGTCATAACGGGCGCGGATCAGATCATCGGTGTCGATTTGCGCAGTCAGCAAACCTGCCTCACCACGCAGCGGCCCGGCGAGGATGTCGCCCATCGGCCCGACAATCACGCTGCCGCCAGCAATCAAGGCGCGCTCCGCCGGCCAGTTGGCGATGTCCACGCCCAAGGCTTGCGGCGAGTCCTGGACCTGACAGGCGCTGACCACAAAGCAGCGTCCTTCATGGGCGATGTGGCGCATGCTGACCTGCCACATTTCGCGCTCGTCCACAGTCGGCGCGCACCAGACCTCCACGCCCTTGGCGTACATCGCGGTGCGCAGCAACGGCATCATGTTTTCCCAGCACACCACCGCGCCGATTCGCCCGACCTGGCTGTCGATCACCGGCAAGGTCGAGCCATCGCCCTTGCCCCAGATCAGTCGCTCGGTGCCGGTGGGCATCAGTTTGCGGTGCTTGGCAACCAGCCCTGCCTGCGGGTCGAAATACAGCGCGGTGCAGTACAAGGTGCTGCCGGCGCGTTCGATCACGCCGATCACCAGATTGGCGCCGGTGCGTGAGGACAATCCGGCCAAGGCGTCAGTCTCGGCGCCGGGCACGTCGATGGCGTTAGCGAAATACCGGGCAAACGCTTCACGACCTTCCGGCAGTCGATAGCCGAGTTGCGTGCCAAAGCTCTCGCCTTTGGGGTAGCCACCGAGCAACGCCTCAGGCATGACCACCAACGCCGCGCCGGATTCGATAATGGCGGTTTCCCAGGAGAGGATTTGATCGAGGGTGTCGGCCTTGCCGCCGGGCAAGGCACCGATTTGCAGGGCAGCAACGATTGACTTGGGCATTACGGTGGCTCCGTCAGGAATGAGGTGTTGCTCATTCTCCGGCGCCACAGGATCATGAATAAAGCCCGACTCACTGCTGAATGATATGAACCAAATGAATATCGCCACCGTCGATCTCAACTTGCTCAAAGTCTTCGAAGCACTGCATGAGGAGTCCAGCGCCAGCCGTGCCGCGCTGCGTCTTGGCGTGACGCAATCGGCGGTCAGCGCGGCGTTGCGCCGGTTGCGCGAGGTGTATGGCGATCAGTTGTTCGTGCGCACTGGCCGAGGTCTTGCGCCGACGCTCAAGGCCAACCAGCTCAAACCGGTAGTTAGCGATGCGCTGAACAAATGCCGCCAGAGCCTTGCTATGGTCGATCCGGCGGCCCATCAATACGACGGGCGCTCGGTGACCGTAGGTTTGTCGGATGATTTCGAAATCGCCTACGGGCGACGATTGATCGAGGAAATCGCTCACCGTGCGCCGAAGCTGCGGCTGATCTTTCGCCAGACCCATAGCCAGATCGTCGCCCGGGCCTTGATGGAACGCAGCATCGATCTGGCGATCACCGCAGGCGGGTTTGCCGAGCGTTTGCTCAGCCGTCAGGTGCTGGGTGAAGGGGGTTATCTGTGCCTGGTGGATCCCCTCAGTCTGGCCGAGGGACAACAGAGTCTCAGTCTTGATGAGTTCGTCACCCGCGAACACATTCTGGTGTCTTCGGGTGGTTTTATCGGGATTACCGATGAAGGTCTGGCGGCGCTGGGATTGAATCGGCGGGTATGCGCGTCGACCACCCACTTTGCCGCGTTGCCGTATCTGCTCAAGGGCAGTCAGGCGGTGGCGACCATTCCGGCCCATGCGGCGCAAAGTATTGCGGCGCTGTGCGGATTGGCGTTGCTCCCCTGCCCTTTGGCGCTGCCGCGTTACCCGATCGAACTGGGCTGGCGCACCAGCACGCAACTCGATCCGGTGGTGTTGAAAGTGCGTGAGGCGATTGTCGCGATTTTTTCCGGGGCGTTTATTTAGCGGCCATCAGGCGATTGACTTCACTGCGCACCATGTTCGCGAATTCCGGCGGCGACATGCCGTCGAGTTCGGCGCGTACCCATTCGGCCCATTTGCCTTTGCGCTTGGCGCGCTCACCGAACAAGCGTGCGGCTTCGCCCTTGGCTTTGCCCAGGTTGTTTTGCCAGAGTTCGAACAGACGGGATTTCTCATCTTCAAGCGCGGCGCGCTCGGCAAGGGGTTTGTCGGCCAGATTGAAGCTCATGGGGAATTACCTGCTGCGTAAAATAGGCGACATCTTACACTGTAGGAAGAAATGTCCTGCCCTGGATTTTTCGTCAGGGGTGAGTCACCGCGCAAAATGGCTGCAACTTTTGCCATGGCGGCAGACTCCATTGTTCACTGTCCATTCACCTGCAAGGAGTACTCCAATGGCGCGCAAAATCATCGATAAAGTCGCCGAAGATCAAATCAAGGATCAGGTCTTCAGCGAACTTCAGGCCCTGATCGAAGAGTCGGAAAAACTGCTGAAAAGCAGTGCTTCACTGGTTGGTGAGGAAGCCGACACCCTTCGCGGACAAATCGCCCAGAAACTCCAGCAGGCCCGGGACTCGATAACCAGTGTTCGTGACCGGACCAAACCCGCGGTCGACGCCACCGAAACCTACATTGGCGGCCATCCATGGCAAACCGTGGCCATCTCTGCGGGTTTCGGCCTGGTGGTTGGTCTGTTGTTGGGCCGGCGTTGAACCATCGATCTGTGGGAACAGGCTCAGAACCCGGCCAGTTCCCGCAGATTCGCCAGCGTCTGTGGATCGAGCGCAATGCCTTCAACATTGGCTTTGGCACGCTGCAGGTGACGCCGATCCCCCGGTAAACGCTTGAGCCCCACACCATGCATCTGCCGAACCAGTTCCTGACTGCGTTCGGCAAAATTCTGCCCCGCCGATTTGCTCGGGTCGATCACGATCAGCAGTTGCCCGGTCCAGGGGGTTTTGGCCCCTGGATGGTTCGACCAGTCGAACTCGAAAGAGAAATTGCCACCGGTCAACGCCGCCGCCAACAACTCCACCATCATCGACAGCGCCGAGCCCTTGTGCCCGCCAAACGGCAGCAACGCGCCACCTTCGAGAATTGCTTTCGGGTCCTGGGTCGGCTGGCCGAGACTGTCCACCCCCATGCCCGCTGGCAAGCGTTCGCCTTTACGCGCGGCGATCTGCACGTCGCCATGGGCGATGGCGCTGGTCGCCAAGTCGAAGACAATCGGCGCACCGCCGGCCCTGGGCGCGGCGAAGGCAATCGGGTTGGTCCCGAACAGCGGACGATCGGCACCGTGCGGCACCACGCAGGTCATGCTGTTGACCACGCTCAGCGCCACCAGTCCTTCATCGGCAAACGGCTCGACGTCCGGCCACAAGGCGGCGAAATGATGGGAATTGCGGATCGCCAACACCGCAATGCCGGCACTGCGGGCTTTTTCCACCAGCAAGGACCGCGCCGCCGCGAGGGCCGGTTGGGCAAATCCATTGCCGGCGTCCACCCGGACAAAACCCGAGGCCACGTCCTCGACCACCGGCACGGCATGGCCATTGACCCAGCCACTCTGCAACGTCGACACATAACCGGGAATACGGAAAACACCGTGACTGTGAGCCCCGTCACGTTCGGCGCCGGCGCAGTTGAGGGCCAGGGTTCTGGCGACATCGGCTGAGGTGCCATGGCGCAGGAAAATCTGTTCGAGCAATTGAACGAGCGCGTCGAAATCGAGCGATTGAGTGTTCGAGTTGACGGCCATTTCAGGCGATGCGGTCATCTGAAGCTCCGGTTTTATTATTGGGTATGGGCAACAGGTCAAACGAGGTTGCAGGGCAACCGAAAAAAGTCGTCGATTAAGCGCTGTATTACCGGCGTCCTGTCAAGCCTGCGACAAAGGATCAGCTCAAGCAATATGCACCGCACCCGGACTTTCCATTGGCCCTACTGTTTTCCCTCGACCCAACGACCTGCGATCTCCATCGATCGCAGCCCATCGAGGAAAAATCATGACCGCTCCACCACTGCCGTATTTTTTCGACGAAGCAGAACGTGCATCCAATGCCAGGCAACCCGGCGACCGCGAGAAAGCGCTGAACTTCACCCTTGATGACCTGAAATGGTTAAAGGGTGTTTACCTCCCTACCCAGGTAGCGCGCACGACACACAGCAAACCTATGCACGTTGACCGACTACTTCTAAGCCAGAGCGGCGCGGCCGACATTCCACTGGCCGGTGCCTTTGCCATAAGCCGGCCCAATGATGGCGAGGTAACGCTCTACACACCCTGGAAAGGGCTGATCAAATTCGCCGACATGGACGACGTGAAAAGCAAACTCAAGGAGTGGCTGGTGCAGGACACCGGAAAGAGAGAATTACTGCGCTATCTCTCAATCGAACAACGCACCGCTGTGCTGGCAGCCGCCACGCCAGACATCACGACACAGGCCATCGAAGGGGCGGTATTTCAGGATCAGGAGGCCGCCCTTGAGCGCAATGGAGCGCACAACATCCAAGAGATGATGGGCGAGCTGATAAAGACTCCAACCCTGCAGTCGATGCTCGATGAAACCCTCAAGGTTGCCTTGGCCAGATCCTTCCCTGGATTGGACCAGCGCCACACGCGACTGGAGAGCTTTATCAACACCGTTTCCGCCTTCGACAATACCGAATATAGCCATAAGATGTCCGCGCTACCGCTGGGTGACGCCCTCCTGCAGTATTACCTGACCAATCAATGGCCTGTTGGCGACTACCGAATTTTTTCCCACCCCCGACATGGCGTAAGCAGCGACGCCGATAACCAGGCATGGGAAAGTGCGATCACGGAAATCGCGCAAAGTTTTACACCGCACCTGCAAAGCTTGCTCGAGACGTTCTGGAACACGCCCATGAATGGCGGACGATCACGCTCGGAGTTTTTGACCGAGTGCATGCGCGACACTTATCACGTGAATCTGTTGCTCAAACGCCAGCAAGGTATTCTGTCCACACAGCAATACCTGCGCCTGATGAGCGTCAGCCTCACGCCCACCCCGGGCGCTTCTCTGCGTATCGAAAAAATGCGCATCACCGCCCCCTACAAGCACTATGCGGAACTGGCCTCGACCTTGATGATCGGCGGTGACGATACTCTCGGCTTTTTGTACACCCAATCCCGAGGCATCGAAGCCACGAGCGACCTGCCCGCCATCAAGAGCATCGTGTTGCGCATGCTGAAAAGCGAAGGCCATGAAGACACGCTGCTCAATTTCATGTCGCTGGATGAACGCGGTACGTTTCTTGACCTGAAACCCCACGATCCAGTGATTATCGGTGAACCGATTGTCGGTCCGGTGTTTGAACAACTGATGGCAGACGTGCTTGCCAAACAATTGCAAAACCTGAGCTACGCCTTGAGCCGGTACCGTGAAAGCGAAGGCACGCTCAACCTCCACGCCCTGCTCGACAAAGCGCTGGATGTTCGAGGCCTGATCGACGATCGGCTGCTGGTCCCCGACACTGCCGGGCGCTGGAGCACCCAGGCAGACCAGCGCTGGAGCGCGCAACCGGCCACAGTGCGCGCCGAATCAGCCAAAGCACAGCTGAGCCTGCTCTCCACGGTCGAACAGGCGCTCGAACAACGCCTTGAAAACCACCCCGCCATTCCCGCCACGACCCGCACGGTCGCTGAAGCGCAGCGTATCGTCGGTTCATCGCTGGAAGGCTTGCAATCGAACTTTACCCATACCCTGTCAACGGCACTGCGCAGCGAACTCAAACTGCGAACCGTCGCCCATACGTTAGGTGCAACGGAACAGGCGATCATCAAAACGGTGCTCGATACCCCGGTGCGCCTGCAACGCGCGGCACTTAACGGCTTTCTGCCCGACGTGTTTTCTCTGGCGCTTAAGGTGGGTGACTCCGCCGACTTATTGAAACTCGCCAGTTGTTTTGTGCTGACTGAACGAGGCGGACTGGACCCGACACATTCGGGCAAGGCCATTGTATGGACCCCGGCGCTTGGCTTCGAAGCATTCCCGTCACTCAAACCCTTGCTGACCGAACTTGAAAGACGCCTGCAAGACGAAGATGAACGAACCACACTGCTGGAAAACCTCGAACGCGGCCAGCGATTGCCCAGGCAGATAGTGAACCTGGCGCCGCTGCAACGGGTGCACGGCAATTTCTTCGATCATGTACAAAAGCCCAATGTCCACCTCGACCTGACGTCCATCGAGAATGCACTGAAGACACCGCTTCCCGTCACGAACCTATCCAGACTGCTGAACCTGGTGGCACTGCGCGAACCGAAGACGGGGTTACAACGTGCAACGGACATCGCCCGGTCCCTGACAACCCAGCAAATGCTTCCGGCATGGCTGGCAAAGGCCTCTATCGCAGACCAGATGCTGCACGGCGAACTGCTTCAGCAATATCTGAATAACGCCACCGATGACAAAGACTACTTGAGTGGCATTCGCACGTTGGCGCGCACGGCACACCATGAATTGCAGAAGCAACTCAAGACAGATGCCTTCGACATTGACCCAGACAATGTGGAGATACACATCAGCCCCCGTCCGACATCTGGGGCAGTGATACAAACCCTGACCGAGTTTGCGTTGACCCACATTAAGGATCTGGAACAAACCGTCTTCAAAATGGTGCCGCTTAATGCCACCGCCATTCCTGACGACATGGACCAAAGCTACATCAAAGACCTGATACGTAACCTGAAGCTGGGCGAGCATCAGCAAGCGATATTGAGCACAGCGTTTGCCGATACGCACGTCGACGCGGCGGATCGCAGAAAGCGGTTCGCCACACAATTGCCCTGGCAATTGATGCATTACGCCCATTCGGAAAAACTGCAGGAGCGCCTGAGCGAGACCGGGTTTGATCTGATCCGGCAAGTCATGGACATGCCCGACGCCATCGCCCGTGCCGCAATCGACGGCGCAACGGCGATCATCCGCCCACTTGAGTTCATAGGTATCAAGCGCGGGCAGACAATCAAAGTGCCAGGCCTCTATTTGATCGGCTCAACGTCGGACAGCGCAGGACCACAGGTCCTTATAGCGCCCTATAGTCCTCGGCACGGGGTGAAAGAATATGAAAATGAACAACAACTGGTGACAGAAATGAAGACCCGGGGTGCGCTGCACAACTGGGTACTCATGAATCTGCCCCAGCCTGATCGGATCCTGGTGGAAACCCGGATGGCGCACACCAGTCATCGCCTCAACGAAGTCACCCTGGCGTCCAGTCCGATCAAGGGAAACCTGTTCAGGCATTTGTTCAACGACAATGCTGCGTTACTCGCCCGTTTACTGGGGTGTCAGTCGGACAACCATGCTCAGGGCGAATGGGCAACCATCAAGCATGTATTGGGTGAGGACTTGCATCAGGCTTTTACGTTTTTCATGGGAAAACTCGCTTATCCGATCACGGTATGGCGCAGTTACCGGGACATCAAACAGTCCGCCGAAGACCTGCAAACGCACAAGTGGGGCGCCGCGATAAAGGCATTCATCAGCGGCATCGCGCAACTCGCCACCTTGCGTCAATCGATGGAAAAC
Source organism: Pseudomonas sp. P1_A1 (assembly GCF_056406935.1). NCBI lineage: Bacteria > Pseudomonadati > Pseudomonadota > Gammaproteobacteria > Pseudomonadales > Pseudomonadaceae > Pseudomonas > Pseudomonas sp. P1_A1. The sequence goes on from NZ_JBFTZE010000003.1 coordinate 345,723, forward strand.
CAGACGCCCACATCTTCAGCCGTGAATGAGCCGACACCCGCAACACCCGACACCCGGTTCAAATGGAAAGACGTCGATATCACCGCTCCCGAACGCACTCACTTGCAGCGTTATGAGAGTCCCGATGTCGACCTGGGCTCGTTGACGCCGAACCCGACGCTTGGGCTCTATACCCATCCGACGACAAAAAAACACTATGGTCCGGTTGAAGGCAAAGTGTATCCACTCGAAAAACAGGGTGCTCGCTGGCGCATCGGAGGCGACGATGCCCACGGTCCCAATCTACGCCAGAACACCTCCAAACAATGGGTGCTGGATTTGAAAGCGCTGGCGCCGCGCTACAGCATGCTCAACCGATTGGAGACAGCTCTTACGGTAAGGGGAGGCATGAATGTCGAAGCCGATGGGATGGCAGAAATCCGCATGCTGTTTCCCGTCAGGGCTCGATTGATCGACGAAAGTCTTGACCAGGCGACTACGTATGCCTGGAACGCTTTTCGCAACCTGCAACTACTCAAAACCCCGGGTAACAAGGTTACTCCTGTACATCAGCTCATTATGGAGTTTCTCGATGTGCCGACAGTGCTGCCGGAGCATATGACGATGCTCGAAAAAGTCGTCGGCGATATTTTTGGTGCGTTGTTGGATCCCACACTCAGGGATGCCAAGTCCAAGCGATTTGTGGTCGGGAAAGTCCATGAAGACAGGGAAACCACCTTTGCCTTCACGATTCCTTCGGACCGCAAGCGGAAAGTCTATCTGGCAGAGAAATTCTTTCTCCCGTATTTCGACCATTACCGCAATTATATGTCTGATGCATCCTTCCCCATCCGGCCTCATGCCCGTGCCTCCACCTTGATCCACGAACTGTCGCACATGGTATGCGGCACAGAAGACCTTGGTTATCTCGACGCCTCCAGACCTTTTGCCGACCTGATAGAAACGTCGAGCTCCCGGGCCAGGGAACTCAAAAAAACGTTGACTGATGTTCAGCGGACCGCATTATCGAGCAAGTCACCCTTGAATCAACTGTTCAAGCTCCAGAATGCTGATTCCGGGCTATGGGAAGATTTTGGCAGTACTACTTACGAGAATACTGATCGGATGCTGGAACATGTTTTGAAATTAACGGGTAAACAGACTCTGGACGATGCCCGAAAGCGCTTCATGGGGGACTCAACGACCAGACTGGCTGTGCAACTCGGCAATGCTGATAGCGTGTCCTGGTTAATCGGTCAATTAGGGCGCCAATTGCACACCAGCACTCCTTGAACCAGAAAAATAAGCGCCACTTTGATGGGGAAATGCCATGACGGTTGTTCTCGCAGACTTCCCCTCAAGGTTAGAATGCAGGAAATCAGGATGAGTCAATGACCGACCACTCTCTCTCGCAAGCCCAATACGACGCCATCACCGATGCCGCTGCGCACTGGTGCATGCGTCTGCACGCCACCGACTGCACGGCAGAAGAACGCCTGGCGTTCGAGCAATGGCGTGATGCTCATCCGCTGCACGCCTTCGAGTACGAAGCCATGCTGGAGATCTGGGATGTTGCGGGGGATTTGCCTCGTCCCGAATCCGTCACACCGGCTGTTCGGCTCAAACTGGCAACGCCCTGGCGAACCTTCGGCATCGCCGCCACCGTCTGCGCCCTGGCGCTGCCACTGGCGGCGTATACCGGATGGAACCTGGGGTGGCTGCCCAATGCGTACCAGCATTTCGAGACGACCGATAATGTTCGTCAGGTCACGCTGGGTGACGGCAGCCAGGTGGAACTGAACCTGGGCAGTGAACTGACGTTCAGCAATTACAAGGATCAACGACGTGTCACGCTGAAAAAAGGCGAAGCCTTCTTCAGCGTCAGCCACGACCTGCAGCACCCGTTCACTGTCAGGGCGGGCGACGGCAGGATTCGCGTCACCGGCACCCAATTCAACGTCTGGATGTATGAAGACCAGGTACGCGTGAACCTGATCGAGGGTTCCGTGCTGGTGACCAGCAACGACGCCCTGCCCGGCGACGGTCTACGCCTGGAACCTGCGATGCAGGCACGTTACAGGCACGGCGACTTCACGCCACAAATCAGCCAGACCTATGCCAACGACCAGTCGCTGGCCTGGCGCAGCGGCAAACTGGTGCTTGATAATCTGGCGCTGACCGACGCCCTGCCCTTGATCAATCGTTATCTGAACAAACCGGTGATGCTCGCGGACCACAGCGCTGGTTCGATTCGCCTCGGCGGTATCTACAACATCAAAGAGCTCAATAACCTGGTGGCGTCGCTGCCCAAGGTGCTGCCGGTCTACCTGACCCGCAACCAGGACGGCAATCCGGTCCTCAACTCAATGCCGCAACAAGCCCCAAAAAGCTGAAGACCGCCACCCTTGCGGGGTGCGGCCTTCACTTTTTCATTTAAACGCTATCGCTGTTACTGCGCGGCGATCTTCCCTGCTTTTTCATCCTGCTCGCGGATCGTCTGAGCCTGGTACTGCGGATCAGCCGTGATCTGCTGCTCGGTAAATGGCAACACACTCAACTGTTTCTTCGAAAAGGCCTGTGTCTGGTCCCGGGAATACTTCGACGCCGGGTCACTGGACAACGAGAATGCCAGCAAACCCTGAGCCTGCGGCCCCTTGTCATCGAACGTCACCACCTGCAAATAGCTGGTGCCACTGACGACTTCACGTTTGCCGTCGGTTCTCGGCACACTTTGAATGGCGTTATACACCCCCAGCGTGCCCGGCCCGCCATGGATCGGCGTTTGCTGCCCGCCACTGCTGGCCACCTGGATATCGCCCCAGCGGCTGTCGGCCTTCAGGCCAAGGGTCTCGACCTTTTCTACCGAAGCCAGCATCGCCGCCCGAACCGCTTTGGCGACTTCCGGCCGTTCGGTGGCCAGGCCACTCGGGGTGTGTTGCGGATCCTTCGTATCGAACGCCACACGCCAGAAGTCAGGGGTTTGCTGCAACGCCAGCATGACGTTCTGAAAATGCAAAAAGCCCAGCCCACTGTCCAGATTCACTCGGTGATCCCAAGCCTTGAGACTGGCACACAAGGGCGTCAGCGTCGGCGCATCGGTGCCGAGGTCCGCGGCACAGAATTGCAGCAGGTCTGGCATCACCAGGGCCGCCTGATACACCTGATCGTCCATCACCATGTGTTGCAGATCCGCCGCCGCGATAGGACCCGCCTTGTTTAAAAAGCTCAGGCGCTCCAGGGCGAAGCGCGAACGCAGCCCCAATGGCTGGCTGTCCTGACTGATCAATGGCGAGAAACCGGTGAGCGGTTGTGCCGGGTTGGCCATCCAGGCCGAATCGTTGGAATGCTGCACAAAATCCTTGCGCAACAGTTGCGGCAATTTGTCTGCGGCATAAATGCCTTGTTGCGCGGCGTGCGGGTCGATGTCCCAGGCGCAGGCGCTGTTGGAGCCATCGAGCAAGATCATCTGCAATCCGGCCCGTGGATCGCTGCACTTGGCCAACTTCTCGGCGCTGACGTTCGGCACCACCGACAGGTTCATGTAAAGCGTCTGCCCCTGATCGTCCACCGCCAGGGTGTTGACCCATGGAATCCCCTGAATCTTGTGCACCGAAGCCTGTAAATCCTTGAGGCTTGCGGCCCGGTTCATCGCGTACCACTGCTGCAAGACCCGGTCGTTATCCAGGTTGGCATCGCGCAGGCTGTAGGCAAACTGATTGTTCCAGTCCAGTTTTCCGGGCCATTGCACAATCGGCCCGAACGCCGAGCTATAGACCACATGGGAAATCTGCCGGGTCTGGCCATCGGGTTGCTTCACGCTGACTGCCAGGGTCTGCTTTTTCATCGGCAAGGACTTGCCATCGAGCAGGTAGCGGGTCGGCTCCTTCGGATCGAGTTGCAGGCGATACAAGGTGAAGTGCTTGGACGAATCCACGGTGTGGGTCCATGCCAGATGCTGATTGAACCCGATGTTAATCATCGGCAGACCGGGCAACGCGGCGCCCATCACATCCAGTTTGCCGGGAATGGTCAGGTGCATCTGATAGAAACGCATCCCGCCGCCCCAAGGGAAATGTGGGTTGGCCAGCAGCATTCCACGACCGTTGAACGAACGCTCGCTGCCAATCGCCACGGCGTTACTGCCGCGATCCAGAGCGAAGCGTTGCATGCGCGAAACCGCCAACTGGAACGACGCCGGGTCGTCTGCCGCATGAGCGATGGTTTTAGGCGGAGTCGCACCGGCCAGTGCTTCGGCAAACTGGCCCACGCCGCCTTCGACCAACAATCGACGAGTCAACTTGACCAGGTCCTGGGCGGTAATTGCGCGCACCCATTCAGCCTGGCATTGCTGCGGTAAACCTTGCGCTCGACGCTCTGTCAGCGAACGGTTGTAACCCGCCACATAACCTTCAATGAGCTCACGGACTTCCGGAGTTTGCGCCTGCCAGAAACCGGCGACAGCCTCAGGGGTGTTCAGCCAGTTGAAAAACAGATCGCTGGCCAGGTTGCCGCGCTCCTCGAGCGTCACCTGCTCCGGGCCAAAATACCGCGAACGCTCGCCATTGACGGTGACGATCTCATTGGCCAGCAAGCACAAGTTGTCTTGAGCGTAGGCATAGCCAATGCCATAGCCGAGCCCGCGCTCGTTTTCGGCGCGGATATGCGGTACGCCGAAACTGGTTCGACGGATGTCGGCCGTCGCCTGCTCTGGCTGACTGCGCGCGTTTGCCGCAAAGCTCAGCCCCAGAAACACACCCGCCAGGCTCAACCTGGTTAACTGCCTGGAAATAATCACGCTCGCTCCTGATCGAAAAGACGTATGACACGCAATGCGCCTTCCAGAAAAACGAAGCAAACACCAAAAAAATTAGGTCTTTGAGGGCATCCCCAATGCCCTTCTCACAGAGCGCTGACGTCGCGGCGACAAATTTTCTACATGCAGGTCTTCATTATTTCCCGGCTCGTTCGTCTTATTGATCAAGAGCACCCATCACATTTTCATGATCAGGCTCTGGAAAGGAGTTTTTGCATGTACAACCCGCAACTGCCAACGGATGGTAGCCATGCATCAAAGGGCAGCGCCATGAGCTCCGGTGCCTGCAATCAACAGACCGAACGCCAGGGCAACGAACGGATCAGGTTTTTGCTCAAGTGCTTTGGCCTGCGGACCAGCCTGATTCGCCTGAAAGTCATCGACGCCTTGCTAAGCGCCGCCGAAGGCGACCGCAGCCTGGGTGTGCGCGGTGTGCACAGTCATTTGCTGGACCTGGACATTCCCCTGTCCTTTCTCAGTGTCCGCGAAGTGTTGAAACGCCTGTGCAGTGAAGGCGTGATCACGCTCAATCCGGACAAAAGCTACAGCCTGCATCCACAGGCTGTAGCTGTCCTTCATGGTGAGCAATCAGGCCAGCAGGCGTCGCTCAAGGCTTGACCTTGCGACGCATCACGCCATTGATGACCACCACGACCACCGCCACGCCAATGGCGATGTACTGGAACAGCTTCTCGCTGATGAACCCTGCGTTCTGCAGCCAGGAAAGGCCGAACATGATCCCCAGTACCACCAGGGAAATCAGAATCGAGTATTTCAAACGTTGCGACTGGGTCATTACGGGTTCCTGAACCAAAAAAATGTATCCGGTTTGTATCCAATTGCATACCAACCCCCTACAGTTCTGTACGAATGCGGGGCTGCAAACGGGGTCTCATGTTACAGCCGATGAAGAGTTTTGACTTCATTGCGGCGATAACCATGAGGATTTTTACAATGCTCCGTCGAATCACACGGCTGATTCCACTGCTCGCCCTCCTGACCCTGAGTGGCTGCATCATTTTTCCTAATAACGGCTGGCATGGCGGCCACCATTACGACCGTGACGGACACGGCTACTATCAGCATCGATAACGCTAAACTGCTTTCTTGACCAGTGAATAACTTGCTATTCACTCACAAGAGCAAGAACTTATCCTACAAGTCGCGTACAAATGCCTGCTCTATAGCGGGCATTTTTTGTGTAGGACTATTCTTATTTCGCTGTATTTTTTTTACCGAACCCCACTCATCTTTCCCCTTAACTTCCAATCAGACACATAACGAAAAATTTTGAAACTCTTAGCCTCAAATAAGCACATGTAATTATTCATGTACCACGGTTACTCTTGCGCTACTGCCTTATCCAACTTCTAGCACCAACAGGAACACCATGCGCAAGCCTTTGATAGATATAAGTCCGCCTCGATTATTTGGTTTTTGTCTTGCGATCACTCTTTTCGAGCTGCTGACTTATATGGCCAGCGATATGATTATGCCGGCCATGTTGACCGTAACCCATCAGCTGGATGCCAGTCCGAGTCACGTTCCATATGCCTTCAATCTTTACTTGATTGGCGGCATTCTGCTGCAGTGGCTTATCGGACCATTGTCCGATCACTTCGGTCGTCGCAGGCTGTTGCTCATCGGTTGTGCAGTGTTCGCCCTGGCCTGTGCCATGGCGTTCTACGTGCAGAGCATTCTTGCCTTCAACGGCTTGCGCCTGATTCAGGGCATCGGATTGGGATTTGTCATTGCAGTCAGTTATCCAGCCCTGCAAGAAGTCTTCTGTGAAGCCGATGCGGTAAAAATCATGGCGTTGCTGGGGAACGTTGCGCTGCTCTCCCCGCTGCTCGGCCCCCTGCTTGGCAGCCTGGCGCTGGAATGGCTTTCCTGGCGGGAGCTGTTTTTAGTGTTGGGTGTCGGCGGCGCGACGGTCTGGCTCGGGCTTTACCTGTTCATGCCGGAAACCGTGGGCACTGTGCGCCAGGACGGTCAACAATTGGCCGCAGTGCCCTTTGAATGGAGTGGCACTGTGCGCCGATACGCCGCGTTGCTCACCAACACACAATTCCTGAGCGCTACCGTCGCCCTGGGACTCATGAGCTTGCCGTTGATTGCCTGGATCGGCTTGGCGCCAATCTTGCTGATCCAGAGCCAGGGACTTTCTCCTCTGCAGTATGGCCTGTGGCAAATCCCGGTATTTGCGGCCGTCATTCTCGGCAATCTGATACTCAACCGATTGATTGCCAACACTGAACTGCCCCAACTGATTCGATATGCGCTCTGGCCATTTTGCGGCGGGCTCATTGCATTGATCACCATAACGTTCACCGGTGCTTCAACGGTGCTGTTGGTCAGTTGCCTATCGCTTTACGCCATCGGTCTTGGCATGAGCAATGCCGCGCTGTACCGGCTCGCCCTGTTCTCCAGCGACGACAGCAAAGGCCTGGTCTCCGCCATGATCGGCATGATCTCCATCGCCGTCATGGGTGGCGGCGGCTCGATTATTGCCGCACTGGGTGCCGGTGACAGCCTTGAAACCTTCGCCCTGATGGCCGGTCTCGCGGGACTCTCGTGCCTGGCGCCCTTGCGACTGTTTCTGCGCCGCTCTCATATCACGCTTGCCGTCTGACACCACCCCACAGGTCTTTTGATGATCCATCTACCTCACACCGATGCGCTTTGCGCGTTGACGCAACCCTATTGCCTGGAATCCATGCCAGAAGGTCTGTTCGATCAGGCCATGGGGGAAATCAGTCTGTTTCATTGCCATCACACGCCCGGATACGAACGCTGGCTGAACGCCAACGGTCTTGATGCCAACACCCTGGAGACACTGGACGATTGGTCAAGGCTGCCGCCGATTTTCGCCAATTACTTCAAACGTCATCTGGTATTCGGCCCCTCAGGCGAAGACGCGCTGGAGCTGACATCATCCGGCACCAGCGGCCAGAAGAGTCGCATGCGCTACGACCATCGCAGCATGACCGCGGCACAAGGCATGGTGAGCCACATCTTCCGGCATTACGGCTGGGATACTCCGCACACCCCCTGCAATTACCTGCTCCTGAGCTATGAACCCGAGGCGGCCATCACGTTGGGCACGGCCTACACCGATCAGTTTCTTTGCAGCTACGCCCCCGTCAACCGAGTCGTTTACGGCTTGCGCCTGACCGGAAAAGGCCACGAATTCGACCCTTTCGGTGTAATTCGTGCCTTGCAGGAGTTTGCCGAGGAAGGATTGCCCGTTCGCATTCTCGGTTTTCCGGCATTCCTTTCACATGCACTTCAATGCATGGAGGACACCTGCGTGGCCGATTTGCAGTTGCCTGCCCAGTCATTGGTGTTTCTGGGGGGTGGCTGGAAAACCCAGGCCGCGCAGGAGATTCCCCTGCATAAGTTGTATGCCCGAATCAACCGGCAATTGGGTATCGACCTGCCCCGCTGTCGGGACGGTTACGGCGCAGTAGAGCATGCCGTGCCCTATATCCAGTGTGCCCACCATCATTTTCATGTACCGATTTACTCGAAGGTTTTCGTGCGCAACCCATACGATTTCACTGTCCAGCCCTACGGCCAGCGCGGCTTGCTGGAATTCGTCTCCCCGTACATCTCATCCAGCCCTGCTCATGCTGTGGTCATGGGCGATCTGGCGACATTGCACCCCGGCACAAGTTGCGGATGCGGCTTGGCGACCGATTGGTTTGAGCTGCATGGACGTGCCGGCACTACCGCCAGTCGCAGCTGTGCCATGGCCGCTTCAGAACTGATCGGGGAGGCTTGATATGTACCTGATCAATGGCCAGTTGCGTGACGACATCACCCCGCAAAGCGCCCTGCAACTCCTTCAAGAGTCATTGCCGCGACTGCTTTCTGCACCGATCGATAGCGAGACCGTCATCGACTCCGCCGCTCGCTTTGCGGCGCAGTTGCAAACTCGTAGCCTGGATCTGCCCCTCGACGACGATCAATATCAAGGGCTTATCGATTTCTGCCAACACGGCAACCTGAGCACCAAGCTTGAGCGGGAACTGGGCATGCAACCGCGTTCGCTGCGACGTATCGATTACCGGCAGCCGTGCTTCGAAAGCTGGCACCCGTTGGGGCTGGTGGTGCATATCACCCCGGGCAATGCGCCGATGCTGGCGTTCTGCGCGATCCTCGAAAGCCTGCTGGCCGGCAACATCAACTGGCTTCGCCCCAGCTCCAGCGATCAGGGTTTGACCGCACAGTTGCTCGCCGCCCTTGTGCGGTGCGACACCAGCGGCAGACTGGCCGAATTCGTAGCGGTTCTGCCGGTGAACACCTCGTGCATTGCTCAACTCTGCGCCAAGGCCGATGGAGTGTCCGCCTGGGGCGGAGAAACGGCGCTTAAATCTATCCGTCAGCAGATCCCGTCCGGCTGTCGCTGGATCGATTGGGGACACAAAATCAGCTTCGCCTATCTGTCACCTGACGCGGCGACCCCTTCGGCGCTCGATGCGTTGGTGGATGAAGTCTGTCGACTGGATCAGCAGGCGTGTTCCAGCCCTCAATGGGTGCTGGTGGACAGCAACGATCCGGCCGTCTTGCAGAACCTCGGAGATCGACTGGCCGAAGCCTTCATCCGTCGCGCCCCACACTGGCCGGCGTTAACGCCGACAGATCAGGAAGCATCGGAAATCACTACCCGAACCGCCATGGCGCAGCTCGACCAGTGCTTTGCCAATCAGACCGGCCAGGTGTGGACCGGCCTCGGATGGCGTGTCATCTGGGAGCACCATCAAACGCTCGCGCCGTCACCACTGTTTCGTACGATTATGCTTAAACCGGTTCCGCAGCATCTGCTCGCCGAGACGCTGCAGCCCTGGCGCAATTTCCTGCAAAGCTGCGCGTTGATGTGCCCCCCAGCAAAAACGCCTGAGTTCGTTCGAACATTGATCAATGCCGGCGTCAGTCGCATTGCGCCTTGCGAGTCGATCCATGACGGATACACCGGTGAGCCCCACGATGGCGTCTACGCGCTGTCGCGTCTGAGTCGCCGCCTCTCGGTGAGTTTGCCCCCGCATGTGTCGACGGGCCGTGCGACGCTCGACCCGGTTCCGCCTGCCCCTGACACATCTAATGACGCGATCATGGACAAATGCACTTTTATGGCCCAGCCGATCGGGTCCGCAGCACAGCTGTACTTCCGTTCCGGCGGAAGCAGCGGGACGCCGGCGTTGGCTGGATTCAGCTATCAAGACTTTCAACGACAAATGCGCGCCGCAGCCGATGGCATGTTCTGCGTCGGCCTCGATCCGTCACTGGACCGGGTGATGAACCTGTTCTACGGCGGCAACCTTTATGGTGGGTTTTTCAGTTTTTCCAACATTCTTCAACAGATGGGTGTTGTGCATTTGCCCATGGGGGCTCCTCAGGACGATGACTTCAGCGAAATCGCCCGGCTGATCGTGGAACAGCGTGTCACCGTGCTGATCGGCATGCCCAGTACGCTGCATCGCCTGTTTCTCAAAGAGCAGGCCCGACTTCGCGCTTATGCCGGTATCGGAAAAGTATTCCTTGGCGGCGAACATCCGGGAGAAGCCAGTCGGCGCCTGATGGAAAGTTGTGGGGTGTCGACGATTCGCTCCGCCATGTATGGCTCCGTCGATGCCGGCCCCCTGGGGCACGCCTGCCGGGCAACGGCGGACGGCGTATTCCATTTGATGAGCGAAACCCAGCATCTGGAAATCGTTGATCTCGAACAGGATGTGCCGGTACAGACCCATGAGATCGGCCGGCTGCTGTTTACGTCCCGCGCCCGGCAAGGTCAGCACGTGCGCCGATATGACATCGGGGACACCGGCCGCTGGATACCCGGAGCCTGCCCTTGCGGACTGGAGACGCCACGATTCGAACTGCTGCAGCGGCACGGCAAACTGGTGCGCATTGGCACGGAATTCATTGAGCCTGCGGCGCTGGAGCTCAGTGTGGAATCCCCCATTCAAGTGGTCCTGGATTACAACGCCGACGGGATCGAACGAATGCACGTTCGCGCGGATGCAGACGCCGCGTGGGTACACGAAAAACTGCTGACCCACGAAGCCTTGGCGAATGCGGTGCGCGCTGAACTTTTAATTGTGGAGGTGACGACATGCACTGAACAAGCATTCACCCGAAACAAACACAGTGGCAAAACACCGTTAATTATCGATCAACGAAAATAAAAAAGTCGACGCAAGACGCTCACTATAAAAGAGAACGCCGTGAAGCCAACTTACTCGCTTGAACAACTTGTACCTTATATAAGACAACACTCCAACTTCTACCGTAAACACCTGGAACACTTGCCCGCGAACGGGCTTACTTTAAAAGATCTGCCATTAACCAATGTGGCCGACTATTGGTCCGGTAGCAACGACTTGAGTCATTGGGCAGTCCTGACCGGAGAGGTCGATGACGCACTGGTATTTAAAACCGGAGGCTCGACCAGCCAGGGCAAACTTGCGGTTTACTCCTCCGAGGAATGGCAAGCATTGGTCAGCACGTTCGGCGCCAGCCTCTCAGCTCAACTGAACAATGGCGACCGGGTTGCCAACCTGTTTTTTTCAGGGGATCTCTACGCCAGCTTTTTGTTCGTCCACGACTCCCTGGCCCATGTCGAGCGATCCATCTGTGAGTTTCCATTTACCGGGAACGTCGAGTCGGACGTATTGGCAGATGCCATAGAGCGGTATCGGATCAACGTTCTGGTCGGAGTACCGGCACAACTGCTGCGATTCTGCGCCTACCTGGCGCAGCATCAGCAGGTGTTGTATGGGGTCGAGACGCTGTTGTATGGCGGTGAAAGCCTGTTTGCCCCGCAGTTGGCAATCCTCGGGGAAGTGTTCCCCAATGCCCGTATCGCCTCCATGGGTTATGCCAGCGTAGACGCCGGGCTCATAGGTGCCAGCGGTCGCGACTGTGCATTGGGCGAGCATCGGGTGTTCGATCAACAAACCCTGCTGGAAATCGTCGATGAACACACCGGTGAAGTGATTGAGGAATGCGATCGCACCGGTTTGTTGGTACTGACCAACCTGTCACGCCGGCTCATGCCGCTGCTGCGTTACCCGGTGGGCGACCGTGCCTGTTGGCGCGAGCCGACCAAAACCCCAATGCGTAAATTCGCGCTCAAAGGTCGCAGCGCCCACAGTCAACGAATACGAGTAGGTGTGTTGTCGCTGTTCACCGAAGAAATACACGAGATCGTTCAGCGTGTAGCACACAGCGAACAATGGCAATTGCTGATCGAACAGACCGGCCCCAAGGACTTGTTGAGCGTGAAGTGGGTGCCCGAACTTCAGTTACAACCCGTCGAATCGGTGCTTCGCGCATTACGTGAAGCGCTGCTTGCCCAATACCCTGCCATCAACGACCTGGGCCGCGAGGGTCTGCTGGAGTTTCAGGTACTGTCCTGCGCAGCCACAGACCTGAAGCTCCACCCCCGCTCGGGCAAACAACTGCGGGTGCTGGATTTGCGAGTGTATGACGTTGCCCCGCCGGAGTTCGCGTGATGACCCGGTTGATAGTTCGCGCCTACCGTCCCTGCGACGCAAACGCAGTGAGCCGATTGTTTCAAGAAGTCTACGGCGATGATTACCCTCAGCCGGATGTTTACCTGCCGAGCATGATCAGTCGGCACAATGCCGAGGGTCACTGGCAATCAATGCTGGCTGTGGACGACGCTGGCGTTCTCGGGCATGCCGCGTTGCGACGCGACACGCATTCGAATACCGCGGAACTGGCCCTCACCGTGGTACATCCGTCTGCCCAGGGACAGAGTCTCGCGACCTGTCTGAGCCGCGAACTGCTGAGGCAGGCAGCTGCTCTGGGGCTTGAAAACGTCTCGATCAAGCAAGTGACCCACCATCCCTACACGCAACGCATGGCAAAAAAAATCGGTTTTCACAGCACTGGACTGCTTCCCGATTACGTCCCTTCGCCATTTGTCGAACCACTCCGGGAAACCATGGTGATGGGCTGCCATATAATCGAAGGACACACACGGCCGCTCCCCGACATCTCCTGGCCCGAAAGCTGCCGAGCGTTTATGCAGCACTTGTGCTCGGTGTTCGGAACTCACCAGGACACGTCGCGCCTCGCGATGCCCTTGCAAATCGAGCAAAACCAGCATCGAGTCGACATTGTCATTCAGCGTTTGAACAAAGATTTGCTTGATCAACTCTGGCGACTGCCCAGGCACTGGCTGATCTCGGCACGACTCGAACTGTCCCGGCACTTCGCCCAAGACTTGCGAAGCTTTTCGGCGCTGGGCTTCGCCTTCACCGGCCTGATGCCTACGCCAGGCGACAATGGTTGGTTCGCGCTGTTTCATCGAGGTGTCCAGTCTCGCCCCCTCAACCTGAACTGCCCACACATGCAACAGTTGCATGACGATCTACAGCAGAACGCCAACGCCACGATAGGCCACCGCTGCGCCGACGTCCCCATCGGTGCCCGCTCAGCCGCGTGAGTCTTCTCTGTAAAAACCATTATCCGAATGAGCGCAAAGTTCCACCAGCCAGTCGACAAACACCCTAACCCGCCGGGACAACTGGCGATGAGGAGGATAGAGCGCCGTCAGCGGCATACCCGGTGGCGGCACATCCCTCAGGACCTCGATCAAACGTCCCTCCTTCAATTGACGGGCAACGTGATAATACGGAGCCTGGACCAAGCCATATCCCGCCTCACACGCTGCCAGATAGCCATCGGAGCTGTTGACCGCGACGTGCTTGGGCAGGTCGATCAACCGCAACTGCCCATCGACGACAAACTCCAGTCCGTAGCGTTTGCCCGTGCTATTGGAAAAGTACTCCACCATCCGATGCCCCTTCAGATCCTCCAGACACCGAGGAGTCCCGCAACGTTGCAAGTATTCGGGACTCGCACACGTGACCTGATCCAGTGTGGCCAGAGGTCGCGCCACCAGTGATTCGTCCAGGGCCGAGCCGCCCCGCAACACGCAATCGACACCTTCGCGGATCAGATCCACAGTCCGGTCATTCAAACCGATTTCCAGCTCGATCAAGGGATAGCGTGCAGTGAATTGCGGCAATGCCGGGATCACCATCAAACGCCCCACTCCCGCCGGCATATCCACTCGCAACAGGCCTTTGGGGTTGTGGCGAGCAGCGGAAAACACGGCTTCGGTTTCCTCCAGATCCGCCAGCAACCGCACGCAACGCGGGTAATAGGCTGCGCCATCGAGCGTCAGGCTGATTTGCCGGGTGGTGCGTTGCAGCAGTTGCACGCCCAGGTGGGCCTCAAGTTGCTTGATCAGAATGGTCACGGAGGCACGCGGCAATTGCAGGCTGTCCGCCGCCTTGGCGAAGCCGCCCAGTTCGACGATTCGCGTGAATACACGCATGGCGTTTAAACGATCCATGGTCAGGGCTCGATGATTATTTAGAAATTACGAACAGTGATAGCACTTTTAGCCGGTTTATCTTCGTTCTGTCGAGATCGACACTAAGCGCCTACATCCACAGGGAGTTCATTTCATGCAAACACGTCAACTGGGCAAGAACGGACCACAGGTGTCAGCCATCGGTCTGGGTTGCATGGGCATGACCGATTTCTACACCACCGGCGTGGACACCCGCGAAGCCACGGCAACGCTGCATCGCGCGCTGGAGTTGGGGATCAACCTGCTCGACACGGCAGACATGTACGGCCCACACACCAACGAAGAGCTGATCGGCAAGGCGATTGTCGGCAAGCGTGACCAAGTGTTCCTGGCCAGCAAGTTCGGCATTGTCCGCGACCCGTCCAACCCCGGCGCGCGTGGCGTCAACGGTCGCCCGGAATACATTCACGCGGCAATCGACGGCACCCTCAAGCGCCTGGGCGTGGAAACCCTGGATTTGTATTACCAGCACCGCATCGATCCGCAGGTGGCCATTGAGGAAACCGTCGGTGCCATGGCCGAACTGGTGAAGGCCGGCAAGGTGCGTTACCTGGGATTGAGTGAGGCCTCGGTCGCCACTCTGGAGCGAGCGAACAAGGTTCATCCGATCAGCGCCCTGCAAAGTGAATATTCGCTGTGGAGCCGCGATCAGGAAGAGAACGGTTGCCTGGCCGCATGCCAGCGCCTGGGCGTGGCCTTTGTACCTTATAGCCCATTGGGCCGGGGCTTTTTGACCGGGGCACTGAAAAGCCCGGATGACTTCGCCGCCGACGACTACCGTCGCTTCAGCCCGCGTTTCCAAGGGGAAAACTTTGCCAAGAACCTGTTGCTGGTGCAGCAGGTACAAACGCTGGCCGCCGACAAAGGCGTGACAGCCGGCCAATTGGCCTTAGCCTGGGTCTTGGCTCAAGGGGATTACCTGATCCCGATTCCGGGCACCAAACAGCGTACATACCTGGAGGAAAATGTGGCCGCGCTGGAGGTGAAACTGAGCCGCGAAGAGTTGCAGGCCCTTGAAGCGATATTCCCGGCCAATGCCACCGCTGGCTTGCGCTATCCGGAAGAGGTCATGAAGTTGCTCGATCGGTAGCCGTTGTCTGGCCCGCTGGGCAGTTCGAGCGGGCCAACGCAACCGACCACGTCAGGCCCTGGCCTTCACGCCCTTGTCAGTGGGTAGTGTTGTCCCGTTGCCCTTGCCGTAGGCTTGCAAGTTTTACAGTAAGTCCCCTGAGCGCCGGTTTTCGACGCTCAGGGGGGCACACCTGACAATTTTGTCATTCCTCGCTCATTCAGCTGACAGCATTGATCTGTGATGATCTGGCTAGCCGACCTTGTATAACTTCGAAACACTCGCGCAATACCCAGTCGGATAAAAGAGTCAAAATGCATCTTTTTGGCCGCAACCCGAGACGAAACTCCCATGCGAACCCACCTGCGTCTGGCCGCCCTGAGCGCCCTCTTCATTTCCTCCCTGGCCCAGGCCGCCGACCTGATCCCGATCGAAGTTCACCGCGACGCCAATTGCGGCTGCTGCAAAAAATGGGTCAGCCATCTGGAAGCCAACGGCTTCAAGGTCGAAGACCACGTCGAAGCCGATATGAGCCAGTTCAAGCAACAACACGGCGTGCCGCCTCGCCTGGCGTCGTGCCACACCGCCTTGATCAACGGCAAATTCGTCGAAGGCCATGTGCCGGCCGATCAGGTGCTGGCCTTGAGCAAGCGTGACGATCTGTTGGGAGTTGCCGCCCCCGGCATGCCGATGGGCTCGCCCGGCATGGAAATGGACGGCATGAGTGATGCCTATCAGGTGATTGGCCTGAAAAAGGACGGCACTGATGTGGTGGTGGCGGACTACCCCGCCCATTGATGTTCGGCGCCTACATCGGGCTGTTTCTCGCGGCGTTCGGCGCCGCCAGCATGCTGCCCTTGCAGTCCGAAGCGGTGCTGGTGGGGCTGTTGCTCAGCGACCGGTATTGGCTCTGGTCACTGCTGGCAGTGGCAACGCTGGGCAACGTGCTGGGGTCGCTGCTTAACTGGTGGCTGGGGCGCGGCATCGAGCGGTTTCGCGAGCGGCGCTGGTTTCCGGTCAGCCCTCGTCATCTTCAACAAGCCCAAAAGCATTATCAGCGCTACGGTCATTGGTCCTTGCTGCTGAGCTGGGTACCGATCATTGGCGACCCGCTGACGCTGGTGGCCGGCGTCATGCGTGAACCGCTGGGGCGTTTCCTGATGATCGTGACCCTCGCCAAGGGTGCCCGCTATGGCGTGCTGGCAATGGCCACACTAGGCTGGATGGGTTTCCCGACTGGCTGAACAAAACAAATCCCGTTCGTTGAAGAGGTAAGGCTGATGGCGGTGCAGATTGCGGTGATCGATGACTGGCAGGACGTGGCGCGCGACGTGGTGGACTGGTCAGTGCTGGACAACATCGGCCAGGTGAGTTTTATCCATGACTACCCGGCCAATAACGAAACCCTGGCCGAGCGTCTGGGCGCATTCGAGGTGATCTGCGTGATGCGCGAGCGCACCCGGTTCGACGAAGACCTGCTGCGCCGCTTGCCCACCCTCAAACTGTTGGTCACCGGCGGCATGCGCAACGCCGCCCTGGACCTGAAAGCCGCCACCGCGCTGGGCATCCAGGTCTGCGGCACCGACAGCTACAGACATGCCGCGCCAGAACTGACCTGGGCACTGATCATGGCCGCGACCCGCAACCTGGTGGCCGAAGCCAACGCGTTGCGCGCGGGCCTTTGGCAGCAAGGCCTGGGCGGCGACTTGCAGGGCAAGACGCTGGCGATCCTCGGCCTGGGCAGCATCGGTCAACGGGTCGCCCGGTTCGGCCTGGTGTTCGGCATGCGCGTCATTGCGTGGAGCGAAAACCTCACCAGTGAACGAGCGGCCGAAGTCGGCGTGACCTATGTCAGCAAGCAGGAACTGTTCGAGCAGGCCGATGTGCTGTCGGTCCATCTGGTGCTCAGCGAGCGCAGTCGCGGGCTGGTGGACGCTCAGGCGCTGGACTGGATGAAGCCCACGGCATGGCTGGTCAATACTGCGCGCGGGCCGATTGTCGATGAGTCGGCGCTGATCAAGGCGCTACAGAAAAAGCGCCTGGCGGGCGCGGCCCTGGACGTGTTCGAGCACGAGCCGCTGCCTCGCCATCATCCCTTCAGAACGCTGAACAATGTGTTGGCCACGCCCCATGTCGGGTACGTCAGCCGGCAGAACTATCAGCTGTTCTTTTCGCAGATGATCGAGGACATTCAGGCTTGGAGGGCCGGGGCGCCGATTCGGTTGCTGGGCTGAGACTGCGTTATCGTTCTTCGCCGGCAAGCCTCGCTCCCAAAAGTGAAATGCATTCCCTTGGGGAGCGAGGCCTGCCCGCGAAGAGGCCCTCAATGCCATCACACCCCCTAAATCCTGCGCACCGCAATGGTGCAACCCCTATTCCATCGTGCCCAACTATCGTGACCTCGCGGTCCCGATTTGACCCACCCAAAAAAACAAACCTGCCCTTCGTCGGTGCGTTCCCCCATAAACCCCGTGTGTTTTGTACCTTCCTCCAACCGATTGTCGAACAATTTGTCCGGTTGACCACCCCCCTCCAGGTTCTGGCCTAGACTGTTTTCGGGGAATAAAACCGACTGGTCATTCGGTGAAATAAATAGAAACTTTTGGTACTGGCGTCAGGTCAGCTGAAAGGTAGGGCACAGCGACTGGTGCATTCCTTGCAACAGCCACTTCACCCATTGAGCTTCAGCGCATGGGCAGCACTTGCTCACCGATGCGTAGCGCGTTTGCGCCCGGCCACAGGAATTGGCCAACACCGTTTGTGCCAGGTTTGGAATCAGATCAACAACACGGGGAGATGCATATGATCAATACGGCGTTAGATGTTCAGGGAGAACGTGCTCATCAACAGGTCGGCGAAGCCAGCACCGTGGGAGCCCTTAAAGCCAAATCGGTCAGCATCCCGGTCACCAAGGCGTTGGCACCGGTAGTCCGTCAGAATCCCAACAAGAAAAAAGTATTGTTCGTCACCTCGGAGATTGCCGATCTGGTGAAGACCGGTGGCCTGGGAGACGTTTCCGCCGCGCTGCCGCGAGCCATGGCTCACCTGCACGATGTCCGGGTGTTGATCCCCGGTTACCCGCAAGTGCTGAACAGCGAAAATCCGATTCATATCATCGGTGAACTGGGCGGGCACGCCGCGTTGCCGCCCTGCAAGATCGGGCGCATGGACATGCCCGACGGCCTGGTCATTTACGTGTTGATCTGCCCAGAACTGTACGAGCGCGAAGGTTCGCCCTACGGCGCCAACAACGGCCGCGACTGGCCGGACAACCATATTCGTTTCGCCCGCCTGGGCCTTGCGGCCGCCGATATCGCGGCCAACCTCGCTCAAATTCACTGGTGCCCGGATCTGGTGCACGCCCACGATTGGCCCGCCGGCCTGGCCCCTGCCTATATGCACTGGCGTGGCCAACGCACCCCGACCCTGTTCACCATCCATAACCTGGCGTACCAGGGCGTGACCAGCCTCGGCTCATGCCCGGAACTCGGTATTCCCGTGCATGCCTTGCAGCAGGAAGGCATGGAGTTTTACGGCAAGATGTCGTTCCTCAAGGCCGGCATGGCCTACTCGAGCCACATCACCACCGTCAGCGCCACCTATGCCCAGGAAATCACCACGCCGGCCTTCGGCTGCGGCCTCGACGGTTTTCTCGCCGCCAAGACCCAGCAAGGGCTGCTCAGCGGGATTCCCAATGGCATCGATGAAAGCTGGGACGCAGCCACCGATCCCCACCTGTTCCACCCGTTCGGCATCGGCGACTGGGACGGCAAAGCGGTCAACGCGGCGCACGTTCGCCGGTTGTTCGGCCTGGATGATTCCGAAGGCCCGCTGTTCGCGGTGGTCTCGCGGCTTGTCTACCAGAAAGGCCTGGACCTGACCGAAGCGGTGGCCGAATACATTGTCGCCAATGGCGGCCAGATTGCGATCATCGGCCGCGGCGAACCGGAAGAAGAACAAGCCATGCGTGAGCTGGCGTTGCGCTTCCCCGGGCAAATCGGCGTGCACATCGGTTTCAATGAAACCGACGCCCGCCGGATGTTTGCCGGCAGTGATTTCCTGCTGATGCCTTCGCGTTACGAACCTTGCGGCCTGAGCCAGATGTACGCCCAGCGCTTCGGCTCATTGCCGGTGGCGCGCAATACCGGCGGCCTGGCCGACACCATTGAAAACGGCGTGACCGGTTTTCTTTTCGACGAATCCACCGTGGAGAGCTATCGCGAAGCCCTGAGCCGCGCGTTCAAGGTATTCGCCTTCCCCGGCCTGCTCAACGCCATGCGTTGCCGGGCCATGGCGGCGCCTTTCAACTGGTGCAAGGCGGTCGAGCCCTACGCCGAACTCTACGAACAACTGGTGGCTAAAGCGCTGGGTAAATCGGGCAAACAGTAAGAGGTTTTCAACGATGCCGTTACGGACTCTTGAAACCTGGCCCCACGGCGCAATCATGCTGGACGCTGAACACACGCGTTTTGCCTTGTGGGCGCCAGATGCGTATTACGTCAGTCTTGAACTGGAAAACGGACAATCCCTGCCACTGCTGCCTCAGGCCGATGGCTGGTTTGTGCTCAAGACCCGCTGCCCCGCGGGTACCCGCTACCGCTACAACATCGATGGCGAACTGGAGGTGCCTGACCCGGCCTCCCGCGCGCAAGCGGGCGATATCGGCAGCCACAGCGTGGTGGTCGATCCCCTCGCCTATCGCTGGCAACACAATGCCTGGCAAGGTCGGCCATGGAACGAGGCGGTGATCTACGAACTGCATGTCGGTGCGCTCGGCGGTTTCAGCGAGGTCGAGCAGCATCTGGCGCGCTTGGTCGAATTGGGGATTACCGCCATCGAACTGATGCCGTTGGCGCAGTTTCCCGGCGAGCGCAATTGGGGCTATGACGGGGTTCTGCCTTACGCACCGCAGGCCTCCTACGGTTCGCCCGAACAACTCAAGCACCTGATCGACACGGCCCACGGCCATGGCCTGGCGGTGATTCTCGACGTGGTCTACAACCACTTCGGCCCGGACGGCAATTACCTGCATCGCTACGCCAAAGGCTTTTTCCGCGAAGACCAACACACGCCGTGGGGCGCGGCCATTGACTTCCGGCGGCGCGAGGTGCGCGACTTCTTTATTGACAACGCGTTGATGTGGTTGCTGGAATATCGCTTCGACGGCCTGCGCCTGGATGCGGTACATGCCATCGAAGACCCGGATTTCCTCCAGGAGCTGGCACGGCGGGTTCGCCAGCATATCGACCCGCCGCGCCACGTGTGGCTCATCGCGGAAAACGAGCACAACCAGGCCAGCCTGCTGGAGCAAGGTTTCGACGCACAGTGGAACGACGACGGCCACAATGCCCTGCACGTTTTGCTCACCGGCGAAACCGATGCCTATTACGCCGACTATGCCCAGAACCCCACCGAACAACTCGCCCGCTGCCTGAGCCAGGGCTTCGTGTTTCAGGGGCACATCACCCGTCACGGTACGCCGCGCGGTGAGCCGAGCGGTCACTTGCCGCCGACAGCCTTCGTGTTGTTCCTGCAGAACCATGACCAGATTGGCAACCGCGCCTTTGGCGAGCGGCTGCATCAACTGGCCCGTTCCGAGGCGCTCAACGCCGCCACCGTGTTACTGCTGTTGTCGCCGATGATCCCGCTGATGTTCATGGGCGATGAGTTCGCCGCCGAACAACCGTTCCTGTTCTTCACCAGCCACCACGGTGAGCTGGCGGAGTTGGTGCGCGAAGGTCGACGCAACGAATTCGCGGCCTTCAGCGCCTTTGCCGACCCGCACAAACGCGAGCAGATTCCCGACCCGAACGCGATGCAGACTTTCGAAGCGTCGCGGCCGAAGCTGACCGCCACCCGGCAACCGGCCATTCATGAGCTGTATCGTCGACTGCTGCAAATCCGCCACCGTCATATCATCCCGCACCTGCCCGGCGCCCACGCGCTGGGGGCGCAGGTACTGGCCGAGGGTGCGGTGTCGGCACGCTGGCGGCTGGGCGATGGCAGTCAGTTGCGCATTGACCTGAACCTCAGCGACGCACCCGTGGTCCACTCCCCACAGGCCGACGCGACACTGCTGTTCGAATACCCGCCGCACTCGGCCGGTCTGTTGAATCGGGGCATGCTTGCCCCGTATTGCGCGCTCGTCAGCCTCACGGCCGCAGCCCCTTTGCTACCCCCGGATGGAGAGCGCCCATGAGCGATACGCAACTGGAAATACTGGCCAGCCGAGCCGGCCTGGCCGTCGACTGGATCGACGCCAATGGCCGTCCACAGAAAGTGACCCCGGCGGTGCTGCGTTCAGTGCTGGCCGGGCTTGGCCATCCCGCCAGCACCGCCCAGGAAATCGATGCCAGCCTGCTGCAACTGCAGGAGGTGCAACAAACCCGCCATCTGCCGCCGCTGCTGACCTGCGACGTGGGCGTCGGCCTTGATCTGGCCCACTACTTCGCACCGCAAACCCCGTGTGAAATCCATCTCGAAGACGGCTCGCGGCTCAACCTCAAGCTCGATGACAACGCCGTTTTGCCCGGTTTGGTGCCGGTGGGTTATCAGCACGTCAGCATCGACGATCAGTCGTTCACCCTGGCGGTGGCGCCCGAGCGCTGCTACAGCGTCGGCGACGCCGTTGACAGTCAAACCCCGCGTGCCTGGGGCCTGAGCGTGCAGTTGTATGCGCTGCGCCGGCCCGGCGATGGCGGTTTCGGCGACACCCAGGCGCTTGAGGACCTGGCCCGGGTGGCCGGCGAACGGGGCGCCGAAGCACTGGCGATCAGCCCGCTGCATGCGATGTTCAGCGGCGACACCCAGCGTTACAGCCCTTACTCGCCGTCCAGCCGTTTGTTCCTCAATAGCCTGTACGCGGCGCCCGGTGCAATTCTCGGTGAGCGTGCCCTGCGCACCGCGATCGACGCCACGGGTCTGGCCGCCGAACTCAAGCATCTCGAAGCATTGCCGCTGATCGACTGGCCCACCGCCGCCGAGGCCAAACATCGCTTGCTGGAAGCCTTGTACGAAGGATTCACCCACGGCGCACACCCCTTGCATGCCGACTTCAGCAGCTTCCGTCACGCCGGTGGCGAAGCGCTGGAAAATCATTGCCGCTTCGAGGCGATCCAGGAAGCCCGTGCAAGGCGCGGTGAAAGCCTCGACTGGCGCGAGTGGCCCGAGCAATGGCGTAACCCGCGCAGCGTCGCTCTGGCGCAATTTGCCGAAGAGAACTCGGCCCGCATCGGCTATTACGCGTTCTGCCAATGGCTGATTGCGCGCAGCCTTGAGCGCGCACAAACCGCCGCCCGTGGTGCCGGCATGGGCATCGGCCTGATCGCCGACCTGGCGGTGGGCGCTGACGGCGGCGGCAGCCAGGCCTGGAGTCGCCAGGACGAATTGCTCGCCTCGCTGACCGTGGGTGCGCCACCCGACATCCTCAACCGCACCGGCCAGGGCTGGGGGATTTCCGCGTTTTCCCCCGAAGGTCTGGTGCGTAACGGCTTTCGCGCGTTTATCGAAATGCTGCGGGCCAATTTCGCCCATGCCGGCGGCCTGCGCATCGATCACGTCATGGGCCTGCAACGGCTGTGGGTGATCCCTAAAGACGCACCGCCCAGCGACGGAGCGTACCTTTATTATCCGGTGGATGATCTGCTGCGCCTCCTGACCCTCGAATCCCATCGGCATCAGGCCATCGTCCTCGGCGAAGACCTCGGCACCGTGCCTGATGGCCTGCGCGAAAAACTCATCGCGCGCTCGATCCTCGGGATGCGCGTGCTGCTGTTCGAACAGGACAACGCCCACTTCAAGCCGATTCTCGACTGGCCCGACAATGCGCTGGCAACCACCAGCACCCATGACCTGCCGACGCTCAATGGCTGGTGGCATGGCCGCGATATCGATTGGAGCGCGCGCCTGGACCTGGTCGACGCCACGGGTGAAATCCAATGGCGCCAACATCGCGAACGCGAGCGCGAAGGCTTGCGTCGGGTGCTGAGTCAGGACCCGCAGAATTTCCGTGAAGAGTCCCATGAAACCGATCAGGTGCTCGACGCCGCCATCCGGTTCCTCGGTCATACCCGCGCGCCGCTGGTGTTGCTGCCACTGGAGGATGCCCTGGGTATCGAACAGCAGGCCAACCTGCCCGGCACCACCGACACCCACCCCAACTGGTCCCGCCGATTGCCCGGCGACAGCGAAACCCTGCTCGATGATCCGGATGCCGCTCGACGCCTGGAACTGCTCGCCTGTGCGCGACTTCAGGCGGCCGAGCGTGACCAATGAATCAACCGCTCAGCCAGCCGCTGCGGGCGACCCTGCGGCTGCAATTTCATAAAGGCTTCACCCTGGATCAGGCGGTGCCGCTGGTGCCGTATTTTTCCAGCCTGGGCATCAGCCATCTCTATGCCTCGCCGCTGCTCGCCGCCCGCGCGGGCTCCATGCACGGCTACGATGTGGTAGACCCGACCACGGTCAACCCTGAACTGGGCGGCGAAGCGGCGTTACGCCGTTTGGTCGCTGCGTTGCGCGAACATCATATGGGGCTGATTCTCGACATCGTCTCCAACCACATGGCTGTCGGCGGGGGCGATAATCCCTGGTGGCTCGACTTGCTGGAATGGGGGCGGCTGAGCCCTTACGGCGAGTTCTTCGACATTCAATGGCACTCACCCGACCCGTTGATGGAAGGCCAGTTGCTGCTGCCTTTTCTAGGTAGCGACTACGGCATCGCCCTGCAAGACGGCACCCTGCCCTTGCGTTTCGATGCCCGGCGCGGTGCCTTTCATGTCGAGCACTATGAACACCACTTCCCGATATGCCCCACCGACTACGGCGAACTGCTCAAGGCCGATGACCGATTGAATGCCGAGCAGGCTGAACGGCTCAAATCCCTGGCAGACCGCTTCGACACCTTGAGTTATCAGTCCGACGTGTACAGCCTGGCGATTCCACTGAAAGCCGAGCTGCGGGAACTGGCCAGTGATCCGGCCATTCTGCACGCCATCCAGCACACCCTCGACACTTACGACTCGCTCACTCCCGACGGTTTCCAGCGCCTGCACACGCTGCTGGAGCGCCAGAGTTATCGCCTGGCCAGTTGGCGCACCGCGGCGGACGACATCAACTGGCGGCGCTTTTTCGATATCAATGAACTGGGCGGCCTGCGCGTCGAACGGCCAGCGGTGTTTGAGGCGACCCATGCAAAAATCTTCGAGCTGGTGGCCGAAGGTCTGGTCGACGGACTGCGCATTGATCATATCGACGGCCTCGCCGATCCGCGTGGCTACTGCCGCAAACTGCGACGTCGGGTCGATCATCTGGCACCCGGCCGACACCTGCCGATCTACGTCGAAAAGATCCTCGGCGAAGGCGAAACCCTGCACCGCGACTGGTGCGTCGATGGCAGTACCGGTTACGAACTCATGAACCAGTTGTCGCTGCTGCAACACGACCCCGAAGGCGCACAGACCTTGGGCGAACTCTGGAGCCGGCACAGCGAGCGGCCCGCCGATTTCCGCCAGGAAGCACAACTGGCGCGCCAGCAGATACTCAACGGCTCCCTCGCCGGGGATTTCGAAAGTGTTGCCCACGCCCTGTTGCAAGTGGCCCGGGACGACCTGATGACCCGGGACCTGACCCTCGGCGCGATCCGGCGGGCCTTGCAGGAACTGATCGTGCACTTCCCGGTGTACCGCACTTACATCAGCCCGTTGGGTCGCGCGGCCCAGGACGAGGCGTTTTTCCAGCAGGCCATGGCCGGTGCCAGGCAAACCCTTGGCGAGGCCGACTGGCCGGTGCTCGATTGCCTGGCCGGCTGGCTCGGTGGCCAACCCTGGCGCAAGCGCCCGGTGGGCCGTTCACGCAAACTGCTCAAGCATGCGTGCGTGCGCTTCCAGCAACTGACCTCACCGACGGCGGCCAAAGCGGTGGAAGACACCGCGCTTTATCGCTCGGCGGTGTTGCTGTCGCGCAACGATGTCGGCTACAACACCGAGCAGTTCAGCGCCCCGGTTGCCGACTTCCATGCCGCCTGCGCCAATCGCCTCACCGAGTTCCCCGACAACCTGCTGGCCACCGCGACCCACGACCACAAACGCGGTGAAGACACCCGCGCGCGGCTGGCGGTGTTGAGCGAGCGCAGCGCCTGGTACGCCGAACAGGTCGAGCACTGGCGAACCCTCGCGGGCGAACTGCGCAGCGACCCCGGCGCGCCCTCGGCGGGCGACGAGCTGATTCTCTATCAAGCAATCCTCGGCAGTTGGCCACTGGAATTGTGTAGCGACGATCAACCTGCGCTCGAAGACTACGCCAAACGCCTCTGGCAGTGGCAACGCAAAGCCCTGCGCGAAGCCAAGTTGCAAAGCAGCTGGAGCGCGTCAAACGAGGCGTATGAACAGGCGACCCACGGGTTTCTCGAACGCCTGCTGCTGAGCCCCGAAGGTCAGCCATTGCGCGCGGCCATTGATGCAGCCGCTCAACGCATAGCCGTCCCGGGTGCACTGAATGGATTGGCGCAAACCTTGCTGCGAATGACCGTGCCGGGGGTGCCGGATCTCTATCAGGGCAACGAGTTCTGGGACTTCTCGCTGGTCGATCCGGATAACCGCCGGCCGGTGGATTACGTCAGCCGTCAGCAGGCCATGCACCTACCGCTTGACCTGCCCGATCTGCTGGCGAACTGGCGTGACGGGCGCATCAAGCAAACCTTGATCGCCCGGGCGCTGAACCGGCGTGCCGAGCATGTCGGGTTGTTTCAAAAAGGCACTTATCAAGCCCTTGAAGTGATCGGCAGCCAGGCTCACCGGGTGCTGGCGTTTGCTCGAGAATGGCAGGGAAAACGGGCTGTCGTGGCAGTACCGATACGCTGTGCCGAACTGCTGGAAAACAGTGCCGAACCACAGATTGACGCGTCGCTGTGGGGCGATACCCGAATCAAATTGCCGTACGCGGCTGCCGAAGAAAATCTGAAGGGACTTTTTACCAGCGTCGCAGTCACAAAACACAGGGAGCTGATGGTCGGCGCCGCGCTGGGGGATTTCCCGGTCAATCTCTTTATCCAAACTACCCAAACTTGAGTTCAGTTCAGGAGCATTGCGATGAGTACCGACGAAAAACGCATTCGCGAATTTGCCTATCAAATCTGGGAATCCGAAGGAAAACCCGAGGGCCAGGAAGCGCGCCATTGGGAGATGGCCTGCAAACTGGCCGAGGCCGAAGCGCTGGCGCCCGGCAAACCAGCCAAAGCGAGCAGCAGCAAAACCGCCAGCGCCAAGCCCGCGGTCGGCAAACCCGACGGCAAGCTGGTCAATGCCAAGGGCATCGAAACCAAACCCCGTGCCAAGCCCAAAGCCAAACCCGCCGCCGCTTCGACAGTGATCCCGCCGGGCGAAAAAGCCACCGTAAAAAAGCCTCGCGCCGCGCGTAAACCACCCGAGGTCTGACGCTTCACTGTCTTGTCCTGATTGACTTCGTGGCGAGCCCGCTCGCCACCGAGAGCGCATTCGCCCTCGAAAAATACCGTTGCAGGAGCAGCTATGACCAGTCCAAAGAAAACCGCGCCCGAACCTCACGAGGCCTCGCGAATCCGTGAAGGCTTACCCTTCCCGCTAGGCGCGACCTGGGATGGCCTGGGAGTCAATTTCGCGCTGTTTTCGGCTAACGCGACCAAGGTCGAACTGTGCATCTTCGACGATGCCGGCGAGGTGGAACTCGAACGTATCGAGCTGCCGGAATACACCGACGAGATCTACCACGGCTACTTGCCCGACGCCCACCCGGGGTTGATCTACGGCTATCGCGTCTACGGGCCGTATGACCCGGCCAACGGTCATCGCTTCAACCCGAACAAGCTGCTGATCGACCCCT
The DNA here is from genome assembly GCF_056406935.1 of Pseudomonas sp. P1_A1. Lineage (NCBI taxonomy): Bacteria > Pseudomonadati > Pseudomonadota > Gammaproteobacteria > Pseudomonadales > Pseudomonadaceae > Pseudomonas > Pseudomonas sp. P1_A1. The sequence continues at coordinate 372,852 of NZ_JBFTZE010000003.1, forward strand.
ATGCCAAACAGCTGGTCGGCCAATTGAAATGGTCCGAAGCGTTGTTCGGCTTCACCATCGGCCACCCCGACGCCGACCTCAGTTTCGATGAACGGGACAGCGCGCCTTTCGTGCCCAAATGCAAAGTGATCGACCCCGCCCACACCTGGGGCCACGACCATCGGGTCAGCGTGCCATGGGACAAGACGATCATTTATGAGACTCACGTACGCGGTTTCAGCATGCGTCACCCCGCCGTCCCCGAGAACCTGCGCGGCACCTTCGCCGGGTTGATGGTCGATGACGTGCTGGAACACATCCGCAAGCTCGGCGTGTCGACCGTGGAGCTGCTGCCGATCCATGCCTTCGTCAATGACCAGCATCTGCTGCACAAAGGCATGACCAATTACTGGGGTTACAACAGCATCGCGTTCTTTGCCCCGGACCCGCGCTACCTGGCCAGCGGCAAGATCGCCGAGTTCAAGGAGATGGTCGCGCACCTGCACGAGGCCAATCTGGAAGTGATCCTCGACGTGGTCTACAACCACACCGCCGAGGGCAACGAACAAGGACCGACCCTGTCGATGCGTGGCATCGACAACGCCTCTTACTACCGCTTGAGGCCCGACGACAAGCGCTACTACATCAACGATTCCGGAACCGGCAACACCCTGGACCTGAGCCACCCGTGCGTGCTGCAAATGGTCACCGACTCGCTGCGCTACTGGGCCACGGAAATGCACGTGGACGGTTTCCGTTTCGACCTGGCGACCATTCTCGGCCGCTACCACGACGGCTTCGACGAACGACACAGTTTCCTCGTCGCCTGCCGTCAGGACCCGGTGCTGCGTCAGGTGAAGTTGATTTCCGAGTCGTGGGACTGTGGCCCCGGCGGTTATCAGGTCGGGAACTTCCCGCCGGGCTGGGTCGAATGGAACGACAAGTTCCGCGACACCGTGCGCGCATTCTGGAAAGGCGACGACGGCCAGCTCGCCGACTTCGCCAGCCGCATGACCGCCTCCGGCGAGATGTTCAACCAGCGCGGCCGTCGACCGTATGCCTCGTTGAACTTCATCACCGCCCATGACGGCTTCACCCTCAACGACCTGGTGTCGTACAACGACAAACACAACGAGGCCAACGACGAGAACAATCAGGACGGCAGCAACAACAATTTGTCCTGGAACCACGGCGTCGAAGGCCCCACCGACGATCCCGAGATCAATGCCCTGCGCCAGCGGCAGATGCGCAACTTCTTCGCCACGTTGCTGCTGTCCCAGGGCACGCCGATGCTGGTGGCCGGCGACGAGTTCGCCCGCACCCAGGAAGGCAACAACAATGCCTATTGCCAGGACAGCGAGATCGGCTGGGTCAATTGGGACCTGAGCGAAGACGGCAAGGCGCTGCTCAAGTTCGTCAAACGCTTGATCAAGTTGCGCCTGGCTTATCCGATCCTGCGGCGCGGGCGCTTTCTGGTGGGTAATTACAACGAAGACATCGGCGTCAAGGACGTGACCTGGCTGGCCCCGGACGGCAGCGAAATGTCCAATGAACAATGGGAAGAAGGCCACGGTCGCTGCATGGGCATACTGCTCGATGGCCGCGCCCAGGAAACCGGCATTCGCCGCAAGGGTGCCGACGCAACCCTGTTACTGGTAGTCAACGCCCACCATGACATCGTCAACTTCCTGCTGCCGGAAGTGCCTGACGGCGGTTTCTGGACCTGTATGATCGATACCAATCAACCGTCGATTCGGGGCCAGGAACGCTTTGAATTTGGTCGCCAATATTCGGTCACCGGCCGTTCGCTGCTGTTGTTTGAACTGCAGCATGAGGAAGAAGAGTGATCAGGTGCATCTTGTAGGAGCGAGGATTGTGCTTCCTTCGAGGTTTCGGGAATTATTTGCGAAGCCTGACACAGGTCCGGTTAAAAAAACCGCATCAGACCAAAGGCTGAGGCGACGAATAGCGTTTCATGGGCAATACTCTACCGCGGCAATCCAGGGTTCGGAGCGCCGCACATTGCTATCTACCCGCCTTCACGGGTCTGCCAGGCTTGCTCCCGCAAGCATTGCGCACGACTGAGGGCCAGACAGAACAAGGACGTAGCGCCTATGAAACCGGTTTCCATCAGCGAAAACAGCTTGCCTGCGCAGATCTGGAACAGCGCGCCGCAACTGGACAACATCCCTGTCATTAACACCGAAACACTGGTCCCGGCCGGAGCTCGCGCGGTGGTGATCGCCCCGCATCCCGGTGATGAAGTGGTGACCTGCGGCGGCCTGCTGCAACTGTTGTGCTCCCTTGGTCATCCTCTGCAACTGATCTCGATCACCGACGGCAGCGCCAGCCATCCGGGGTCGCGACAGTGGTCGGAAAAACGCCTGAGCGTGTTTCGCCCCCAGGAAAGTGTCGAAGCCTTGCGTCGACTCGGCTTGCCGATGCACAGCCTGAAGTGGATTCGCGGCGGCTTCACCGACAACGCTCTGGCCGAGCGAGAGTCTGAATTGACCCAATTCATCGTCCGCTACCTGCGCCCCGGCGATGTGGTGTTCACCACCTGGCGCGAAGACGGCATCGTCGACCACGACGCTGTCGGCCGGGCCAGCGCCAGGGCCGCCGCCCTGGTCGGGGCGACGCTCAACGAAATACCGGTCTGGGCCTGGCACTGGCCGATGCGCGACCACGGGCAGCTTCCTTGGCATCGCGCGCGCAAGCTACGCCTCGACACCTGGACTGTCGCGCGCAAAAGCCACGCCACCTATGCCTACGCCAGCCAGCTCGACGGCGAACCGGCGATCGGCATCGCCCCGCTGCTGCCGCGAGTGATTCTGGAACGCATGCGGTTGCCGTATGAAATTGTGTTTGTCTGATGCCTGTAGCAGCTGTCGAGCTTGCGAGGCAGCTGCTACGGGGTTGCGGTGAATGTGTTTGAACTGCTCGCCCACGCATCAGTCGCATACATACAGCAGCCCTGATTCAGAGGAGTGAACGTGACCCACGATGCCGAACGCCAAGCCGTCGAATCAGTGCCATCGAACACGCCCTCGGCGATTCATCGACTCAGAGTGCTGACGGTCAATACTCACAAGGGTTTCACCGCCCTCAACCGACGTTTCATCCTCCCGGAACTGCGCGAAGCGGTACGCAGTACGTCGGCGGACCTGGTGTTTCTGCAGGAAGTGGTCGGTGAGCACGACCGGCATTCTTCCCGCTACAACGACTGGCCACCGACCTCACAGTACGAATTCCTGGCCGACAGCATGTGGAGCGATTTCGCTTACGGTCGCAACGCGGTCTACCCCGACGGCCATCACGGCAATGCCCTGCTGTCGAAATACCCGATCCGCGAATTTCGCAACCTCGATGTCTCGATCACCGGCCCCGAGCGGCGCGGTTTGCTGCACTGTGTGCTGGATGTGCCGGGCCATGCCGAAGTGCATGCCATTTGCGTGCACCTGAGCCTGTTGGAAAGCCATCGACAACTCCAGCTGCAGTTGCTCTGCCTGTTACTCGAATCGTTGCCAGACGACGCCCCGGTCATCATTGCCGGCGACTTCAACGACTGGCAGTTGCAAGGCAATGCCACCCTCGCCCGACGCGACTACCTGCATGAAGCGTTCGAACGCCACCACGGTCGACCGGCGAAAACATACCCGGCGCGTTTTCCCCTGCTGCGCCTGGACCGCATCTACCTGCGCAATGCCAGCAGTCATGAGCCGCGCATACTCGGCTACAAGCCCTGGACGCACCTGTCGGATCATTTACCGCTGGCGGTGGAGGTACGTCTGTAACACCGTCAAGCAACAGGCGCCAAGAACTGCCGCCTGCAACAGAAAAAATGACAGCAATCGCGTACCCGACTTGCTCATGAATTTTGCACAGCTCCTCCTTCATGCAATCGATAGCCCACTACCCAACACGTCTGGGCCGCACCTTTCAGCATGATTTTTTGCACAAACAATAACTTAGATCAGCGCCAAAAATCAGTCATTTACAGACTCTAAAATAGCCGTACCACTTATCGGCCATTTTCTTGACGCAGCGCCATCGGTCTTCTTAGCTAGTCCTTACTACCCCCGGAAATCCATCAGGGGCATGCCTCCAGACACCCCTAAAACGGGCGGGTCGGACCTTGCCTCAATCCATTCGGTCGCCCCTCATTCGGGGTAGGAGAGACGCCAAAGCGAGATACGCATGCGATTGCAAGGTAGACCTCCATGAGAACTTCATTCACCTCACAAGAGATAAAATTCACTTTCTGCGTTGTCTCCGGTTCACTCCTGCTGTGCTCATCCATGGAGGTGCGAGCGTCACCTGTCGAGGACGGAACCACGCCCTGGTACAGCCAGCAACTGCCGACAACTACCTTGCCCTTCGGCTTGGCCACGTATCCCGACCACTTACGCGTCAACTCAGACTTACCCAGCTCACGCCTGACGATCGAAGACGCCGCGCCCCTGGCCTGGGACCACGCCTATGGCCCGACGTCGCGGCAGGCCCAAACCGATTATCTGGCCCAGGGCACGATCCCCGGCGCCAGCGAATTCAAAGGCCCGGCGCTCCTGACCGTGCAAAGCAACAGCGGTAGTACCCAACGGGTCGGACTGATCGGCGGCACCGCTCAATTCCAGGGCAACGACAACGGCCTGCTGACCAGTCGCGCCCTCGCCGACCCCAGCCATGACACGCTCAACCTTCAAGGCCAAAGCCTTGGTGCCTACTGGAGCCTGACCGGGCCGCAAGGCTGGCACGTCGACTTGACGGCCAGCGGTGGCCGGGTCAGCGGTTTTAGCCGCAACGACCAGGGCGTGCGACAAACCACCGAAGGCAGCGCGGTGACAGTGTCGCTGGAAGGTGGTTTCCCGATTGGCCTGAGCGAAAACTGGGTGGTTGAACCCCAGGCGCAGTTGATCAATCAACGCATCACGCTGGATACGCCGTATGCCGGGTCAGGCAACGCCTCGTCCAGCGACCTGACCTCCTGGAGCGGTCGGGTCGGTGCACGCTTGAAAGGCAATTACGATATCAACGGCCTGCCGGTCGAACCCTATGTGCGGACCAATTTGTGGCACACGGTCTACACGGGCAACACCGTGAGCCTGGATCAGGTCGACAAAATCAGCAGCAGTCGCAATTCATCGACAGTAGACGTGGGTCTGGGGTTGGTGGCCAGAGTGACGCCTTCGGTCAGCCTGTATGTCAGCGCCGACTACAGCAGCAATGTGGTTGAAAATGATTTGAACGGGTTGATTGGCAGCCTTGGGGTGCGGATGCGTTGGTGAGTGAAAGTTTCAAGATGTGTGTCGATGATCGTTCCCACGCTCTGCGTGGGAACGATCAGGATGCTAACCCTCCGGCCGCAGAATCAACACCGCCAACGGCGGCAAATTCAACACCAGGGAAAGTGCCTGCCCATGGCTCGGTTCTTCCTCGGTGAACACCCCGCCACCGTTACCGTAATTGGACCCGGCATAGGTGTCGGCGTCGCTGTTGATCAACTCGACCCAGCGCCCGGCAAACGGCACGCCGATGCGGTAGGACTGACGCGGCACCGGGGTGAAGTTGGCCACCACCAACACCGGCCTGCCCTCCTTGCTCCAGCGTAGCCAGGCATAAACGCTGTTGATCGCGTCGTCGCCGATCAACCACTGGAAGCCCTGCGGCACATCGTCCTGATCGTGCAGGGCCGGCTCTTCGCGATACAACCGATTCAAGTCGCCGACCAGTTTGCGCACACCTTGGTGTTCCGGATATTGCAGCAAGTACCAGTCCAGTTGCTGATCGTGATTCCACTCACGCCACTGGCCGAATTCGCAGCCCATGAACAACAGTTTCTTGCCGGGATGGGTCCACATGAAACTCAGGTAAGCCCGCAGATTGGCAAATTTCTGCCAACGGTCGCCAGGCATTTTGTCGATCAGCGAATGCTTGCCGTGTACCACTTCGTCGTGGGAAATCGGCAGGATGAAACGCTCGGACCAGGCATACACCAGGCCGAAACTCAGTTCGTTGTGATGATGGGCGCGGTACACCGGATCCTGCTGAATGTAATGCAGCGAATCGTGCATCCAGCCCATGTTCCACTTATAGGCAAAACCCAGCCCGCCCTGTTGCGTGCTCTGGCTGACACCCGGCCACGCCGTGGATTCTTCGGCGATCACCAGTGCGCCCGGTGCTTCCAGAGCCACTACGTCGTTGAGATGGCGCAGAAAATCGATGGCTTCCAGGTTTTCCCGGCCGCCGTGACGGTTGGGCACCCACTCGCCAGCCTTGCGCGAGTAATCGCGATACAGCATCGACGCCACTGCGTCGACCCGCAGGCCATCGACATGAAAATGCTTGAGCCAGTGCAGCGCCGACGCCAGCATGTAGCCGTGCACCTCGGTGCGGCCCAGGTTGTAGATCAGCGTGTCCCAATCCTGGTGAAAGCCCTCCATCGGGTTGCCGTACTCGTACAACGCGGTGCCGTCGAACTGCGCCAGGCCATGGACATCGGTCGGGAAATGCGCCGGCACCCAATCGAGGATCACGCCGATTTCGGCCTGGTGGCAGGCATTGACGAAAGCAGCGAAATCATCCGGCGAGCCGTAACGGGCGCTCGGGGCGAACTGCGACAGCAGTTGATAACCCCATGAGCCACCGAACGGATGCTCCATGATCGGCATCAGTTCGATGTGGGTGAAACCAAGCTCCTTCACATAAGGAATCAGCCGCTCGGCTAACTCGGGCCAGGTGTACTGACGGGCGACTTCGCCCAGGTCATCCAGCTCGCATTGCCAGGAGCCAGCATGCAACTCGTAGATCGACAGCGGCGCACTGGTTCGCTGACGCTCGCCCCGGGACAGCATCCAGCCCTGGTCCTGCCAGTCGATTTGCAACGGTGAGGCGACTTTCGAGGCGGTGTCTGGCGGCAGCGCTGTGGCCAGGGCCACCGGATCGGCCTTGAGCGGCAGAATACCGTGAGCTCCCAGGATTTCGTATTTGTAGGCCTCCCCTGCCTGCAGGCACGGGATGAACAGTTCCCAGACACCAGTAGGATGGCGCAGACGCATCGGATGCCGGCGACCATCCCAGTTGTTGAAGTCGCCGACCACCGACACCCGTTTGGCATTCGGCGCCCACACGGCGAAGCGCACGCCATCCACGCCATCGACCGTCTTCAGCTGCGCGCCGAGGCAACTGCTCAGATCCCGGTGATTGCCCTCGGCGAACAGGTACAAGTCCATCTCGCCGAGTAACGGGCCAAAGCTGTAAGGGTCTTCGGCGAGTTGCTCGCCGCCGGCCCAACGGGTTCGCAACAAATAAGGCTGGGCCCGCTCGAAGTGCCCGACGAACAGTCCCGGAGTCTGGGTCGTCTCCAGGCTACCGAGTTCTTCTCCGGAGGCCTTGTCCACCGCCTGCACGCTCAAGGCGTCCGGCAGATAGGCCCGTATGAACTGCCCGCCAGCGCCATCGCTGTGCGGGCCGAGAATTGCAAAGGGATCCTGATGTTCGGCGCGTACCAATGCGTCGATGTCCCGCGCCCTGGGCAGCAGCGCCTCTTCAACGTGCCCCTGTTCCTTGTTCGAGAAACTCATGACTACTCTCCACCAAGATCGGAAAAGGGTTTAAGCCCACTCAATAATCCATATAAACCGTGCAACGGCACCGGTAGCCAAGTGGGGCGGTTTTCAGCCTCATAGGCCACTTCGTAAGCCGCCTTCTCCAGACCGAACAACGCCAGCGCAGCATCCTCGCCTTCAGGATCTTGCCATGCATGAGCAAGACTAGCTGCCGCCAGCCGATAAGCGTCGACAAATGATTGTCGCGCCTCTTTCAAATAACGCTCGGCGACCCGTTGACGCGCCGCCTGGGCATCCGCCGTGTTGTCGACGTTGTGTACATTTATCGCCATCGCCGCGGCGTAATCGAAGGAACGCAACACGCCGCTAACGTCTTTATAGGGGCTGTGTTTGCCACGGCGCTCATGCAGCGGCCGCGCCGGTTCACCCTCAAAATCGATCAGGTAGGCATCGCCCTTGATCACCAGCACTTGCCCCAGGTGCAAGTCACCGTGGACGCGAATGCGCAAGCCGCCCAACGCCTTTTCACCCAACTCCTGGACATGACCGAGAATGGCTTTTTTGTTGTCCAGCAATCGGCTGACCAATGTCTGGTCCGCCGTGCTCAGTTCGGTTTGATGCTGCTTGAGCAACTTCAGCGCGTGCTCCAGTTGCGCCGCCACATCCTTGGCCGAGGCCAGCGCATCTTTCTGGCTAGTGATTTGTGGGGCGAAGTCCGGGTTGACGCTCGGGGTCGCCAGCACCTGATGCATTTCCCCCAGGCGCTGGCCGAGCATGCCGGCAAAATCCTTCAGCTCGCCGAGGGCGTTGTAGTGCTGCTCCTGCTCGGACACGGCATCGGCGAGTTCATCGCGAAGCGCCCGTTCGAGGTTGTTCTGGGTCCATTCCCACGCATCGCCCTGATTGCTCAAATAGCCTTGGGCAATCATCAACAGCGTGTCCTCGCCCGCCGCATCGCGACGGATCACCGCCCCCAACAGCGGCGAAATATTTTTGAAACCGGCATGGGTCAGATACGCGCTCATTTCCAGTTCCGGATGCACCCCCGACGCGACCTTGCGGAGCAGCTTCAACACCAGACTGGCGCCGATCACCACTGAACTGTTGGATTGCTCGGCGGACAGGTAACGCACCTGCGACTCCGCGCTCAGCCCCAGTTTGGCCAATTCGTCGGTTGGCTCGAAACGGATCTCGCCTCCGTCCGACGGCAGCACCGTGCTGGCCTGTAGCCCCTGCAACACCGCATGAACAAAGCTGTCGAGGCTGAAGGCGTCGGTGATCAGGCCGACCTGCCGACCGCGCCGAACCCTGGCCAGCGCCAATTGCTGGGGCAAGGCCGCGCCAACCTGCTCCTCGGAAATAAAGCCGAACGGCAACTGATAGCGACTGGTCTGGCCAGCGCTGGTGACGTCGATTTCACTCAACAGCACCGGATGCTGCGGGTCGCCGAAGCGCACGCCGTAGGCGAGGCTGACGCTGTCGATGGTGCCGTCCTTACCGGCATACCAGCGGCGATTCTGCAGCCAGCTCGGCAGAATGGCCTGTTCCAGCGTCCGGCGGGACGGTGCCTCAAGCAGCTCTTCCATGCGATTCTTCAGCACCAGGGTGGTGAAGTCCGGCAGGCTTTGCGCAGGTTCCACATGCCAACTCGGCATCTGATTTTCCGCTGCCAGGCCGAACCAGTAGAAACCGTAAGGCGCCAGCGTCAGCAGGAAATTCAACTGACCGATGGGCGGGAACGCGTTGCCGCCAAGCATCTCCACCGGGACCATGCCGACATACGCCGACAAATCCAGCTCCGCCGCTTGCGCGCTGCGGGACACGTTGGCCACGCACAAAATGATCTCGTGCTTGCCGTCCGCGCCGGTGAATTCGCGGGTGTAGGCCAGAATCCGTCGATTGCTCGGCGACAGCATCTTCAGCGTGCCGCGACCGAAGGCCTTGGACTGCTTGCGTATCGCGAGCATGCGCCGGGTCCAGTTCAACAATGAATGAGGGTCGCCGGCCTGGGTTTCGACGTTGACCGACAGATAGCCGTATTGCGGGTCCATGATCGGCGGCAACACCAGGCTGGCCGGGTCGGCGCGGGAAAAGCCGCCGTTACGGTCGATTGACCATTGCATCGGCGTGCGCACACCGTCGCGGTCGCCGAGGTAGATGTTGTCACCCATGCCGATTTCATCGCCGTAATACAGCGTCGGTGTACCGGGCATCGACAGCAACAGGCTGTTGAGCAGTTCCACGCGGCGGCGATCACGCTCCACCAACGGCGCCAGACGCCGGCGAATCCCCAGGTTGATCCGCGCCCGACGGTCGGCCGCGTAGTAATTCCACAGGTAATCGCGCTCCTTGTCGGTGACCATCTCCAGAGTCAGCTCATCGTGGTTGCGCAGGAAAATCGCCCACTGGCAGTTGGCGGGGATTTCCGGGGTCTGGCGCAGAATGTCGGTGATCGGGAAACGATCTTCCTGGGCCAGCGCCATGTACATGCGCGGCATCAACGGGAAGTGAAAGGCCATGTGGCATTCGTCGCCGTTCTGGCCTTTGGCGTCGGTGTTTCCAAAATACAGCTGAGTGTCTTCCGGCCACTGATTGGCCTCGGCCAGCAGCATGCGGTCGGGGTAATTGGCGTCGATCTCGGCGCGGATCTGCTTGAGGACGTCGTGGGTCTCGGGGAGGTTTTCGTTGTTGGTGCCGTCGCGCTCGATCAGGTACGGGATCGCGTCCAGCCGCAGGCCGTCGATGCCCATGTCCAGCCAGTAGCGCATCACCGACAGCACCGCTTTCATCACTTGCGGGTTGTCGAAATTCAGGTCCGGCTGGTGGGAATAAAAGCGGTGCCAGAAGTACTGACCGGCCACCGGGTCCCAGGTCCAGTTGGACTTTTCGGTGTCGAGAAAGATGATGCGGGTGCCGTCGTATTTCTGATCGTCATCGGACCAGACATAGAAGTCGCGGGCCGCCGAGCCGGGCTTGGCCTTGCGCGCGCGCTGGAACCACGGGTGCTGGTCCGAGGTGTGGTTGATGACCAGTTCGGTAATCACCCGCAAGCCACGTTTGTGCGCCTCGGAAATAAAGCGCTTGGCATCGGCCAGGGTGCCGTAGTCGGCGTGCACGCCACGGTATTCGGCGATGTCGTAGCCATCGTCGCGGCGTGGCGAGGGGTAGAACGGCAACAGCCAGATGGTATTGACGCCCAGATCGGCAATGTAATCGAGTTTGGCGATAAGGCCGGGAAAGTCGCCGATCCCGTCATTGTTGGAGTCGAAAAAAGACTTAACGTGAACCTGATAGATCACTGCATCCTTGTACCAGAGCGGATCCTTGATAAAGGTGGCTGACCTGGGTTTCTTCGCCATTTGTAACTCCTGTGAATACTAGAGAACGCCTTGGCCGAGATCGTTCCCACGCTCTGCGTGGGAATGCATACAGTGACGCTCTGCGTCACAGCGGCGGACGCAGAGCGTCCAGGGCGGCGTTCCCACGCA